>CBFHWB010000013.1:0-37606 GCA_965659285.1 Planctomycetota bacterium
CGACCGACGCGCCTCCTCCTGTTCCGGATGAGATCTGCGACAACGGCCTCGACGATGACGAGGATGGCGACGCGGATTGCGACGACACCGACTGCTCCGAGGAGGAGAGCTGCCAGGGGCCGCCGGAGCCCGTCTTTGTGCGAGGCGATGCGGATGACAACGGCATTATCAACCTCACCGATGCGATCTTCAATCTCAACTACCTCTTCATCGGGGGCGCGGAACCGACCTGTCAGGACTCCGCCGATGCTGACAACAACGGCAGCCTTCAGCTCACCGATGGAGTCTTCATTCTCATGTTCCTGTTCAACGGCGGAGCTCCGCCCCCGGATCCGGGGGCCGAGTGCGGAGTGGATCCGGCGGATCCTGCTGATGCGATGGCCTGCGACACCTACGACAGCTGCCTCTGAGCCTCCTGGCGCTCGGCTGGAGAGCGTTCGCTGCGGGTTGAGAAACGTGATTTCCCGGGGCTACCCCCGGGAAAATCACGCGCCCGTTGCCTGATCGTTGATGCGGGTATTATGTGTTGATTTCGAATTGAACTTGTCGACAATGAACATTGATTCAGCGGTCAGGAAGGATTGAAATCGCCAACGGGTCAGCCAGCGGGGAGGCGCCATGCAAAAGACGTTCGCTACAGTCGTGTTCCTGTCGCTGCTCGGTTGCGGTACGGGCGTTTTCGCGCAAGGTCTTGTGGCGCGCTACGAGTTTGAAGGAGAGTTCTGCGACAGCTCCGGCAATGAGCTTCACGGCATACCCATCGGCGATGCGGCCATCGTTTTTGACGAGGAGAGAGACAGTGATGTCCTGATCCTCGATGGCGCGGGTGACACGGTGATGCTCGGCAGCGATCCCCTCTTTGACTGGACCGGGGCATTCAGCGCGGCTTTCTGGATGAAGGTGGAAGCCTGGCAGGAAAGCTGGGACACCGTTCTCAAGAAGGAGTCGGTGTTCAGCTTTGAACGAAACCAGGCTTCAGAGGAGCTCGCTTTCTACCACTGGCCTAATTTCCACTCCACCACGGTCAGCGTGGCGGCCAATGGCTGGCACCATATCGCCGCGACCTTCGATGGGATCGAGCAGAACATCTACCTCGATGGCAAGCTCGTCTCGACGGTGGAGAATACCGGCGAGATGAACATCAACAGCGATCCGGTGTACATCGGCTCCAACGGCTCGTCGCGCTACTTCAACGGCCTCGTCGATGACGTGCGGATCTATGATGTGGCGCTTTCCGTCGAGGAGATCGAAGACCTTGCCGAGAGCATCGAGATCGATCCGGGGCCTGGTGACCCTGGTCCCGGGGATCCGGAACCCGCCGTACCCCAATTCGTAAGGGGAGATATGGACGACAACGGCTTTCTGAACCTCACCGATGCGGTCTTCATCCTCAACTTCCTCTTCCTCGGCGGGGCAGTTCCTTCCTGTTTCGAGGCCTGCGATGTCGACAACAACGGCATCCTGCAGCTGACCGATGGAATCTTCATGCTCAACTTCCTGTTCCTCGGCGGTGAGGCGATACCGGCTCCCCGGGACAGGTGCGGCCCCGATCCCGCGTCTCCTCCTGACAATTTCGACTGTGAGAGCTTCAACGGCTGCCCCTGAAACAGCCGGGGTCTTCTTGTTGTGCTGACCCTGCCTTGGTGGTCTACTGATAGGGTAAGGGTCTTTTAGACGGAAGGGGATTGAAACCCTCCCTACCGCCCTCTTTCCCAGGGCGGCAGGCTGCCTTGTTATCAGTTCAATTCGATTAGCATGCCGCGACCAGGAGGTCTTGATACATGTATCGCTCAATAAGCCGTTTTTGCGTTGGTTTCTCAGTCATCCTGCTCTTTGCTGTCCAGGCCGAGGTTCGGGCCCAGGCGATAGCGCAATGGGATTTTGAGGGATCACTCGAGGCGACGACCCAGAACCTGGAGCTCATCGGAGAATTTGCCACGCCGGCTTTTGAGCCCGTGTTCGATTTCGAGGAGAAGGAGATCGATGGAGATTTCGCCGAGGCCTGCAGGTTTGAGCAAGGCACCTATTTCAGGCTCACGCACGGGTTCGGGCCAAATGCCGGTGGAGCCTACGTCAACCAGTACACCCTGATCATGGACGTAATGTATCCGGAGGCCTTCGGCAAAGACGACCCCGATGGATTTCTCGGGACAGCTGGCTGGCAGGGTCTCTACCAGACAAATGAGTCCAACAGCAACGATGGTGACTGGTTTGTCAATCCGGCAGGCGGGGTCGGTATCAGCGGTAATTACGGCGGCTCGGTTCCGGATGGCCAGTGGCACCGCCTGGCGCTCTCGGTGGATCTTGTCGCCGGCACCTACACGAGTTACGTCAACGGTGAGCGTGTGCAGCAGAACACGGGACAGACCGTCGATGGACGCTTTGCCCTGGGCGAGACGATCCTGATCTTCGCTGATGAGAACGGCGAGACCGCCGGCGGGTACGTCAGCAGCATACAACTCCGGGACGCGGCGATGACCGATGCAGAGTTGGCGGCCTTCGGCGGCGCGACCGCCGCGGGAATTCCTCTTCCGGAATGCATCGGCCCGCGCTGCTGCCTGAATCGCCAGTTCAGGGTGAACTACATTGCCGATTCCAATGCGGTGGTCTGCTCCTGGGCGAGCCTTGAGGGGGACGAGTCCTTTCTCGTGCTTCGCAATGGAGAGCCGGTCAGCGAGACGCTCACAGGTGATACGGTCAGCTTCGAGGACAGGGATCCTCCCCTCGGCGGAGTCGCAGTAGAATACGTTCTCCAGCACCTGCAGGGAGAGGCTGTCGAGGTCGCCTGTTCAGGCTTGGTGAACACCTTCGGTTGTCCGGATCGTCTCGACTGCAGGGTAGGCCAGGCCGATTCTACCGTGGACCTGAGCTGGGGGGCAGGGGTGAATCTTCCCGTTTCCGGTTTCACCGTGAGCCGTGATGGAGAAGCGATCGCAGAACTGGAGCCAGGGGAGTCTAGCTATACCGATACGGTCGAAGGGGCGGGGCGCTACAACTATACCGTCTCGATTCGATCAGAAGACGGGGTCGTCTGCGCCGATGCTCTCTCCTGCCTGGCGATCGTTACGGGGATCGATCTCGGGCCGGGGGTCGATGGACTCCTCAACCAGTATGATTTCAACGGCGACCTGACCTCCTCAACGGGAGGGGCCGACCTGATAGCAGTAGCCTCGCCTCCGCTCGACCCGGCCCTGGATGAGCCGGAGGTGCTCTTCGAGGATGCCGACATCGGCGGCGAGGAAGCCGAGGTCGCCTTCTATAGCCGGGGTACCTTCTTCCGGCTCTTTACCGGATTCCCCCCAAATGGCGGAGGCAATTATACCAACCAGTACACCCTGATCATGGACGTCATGTTTCCCGATGGCGCCCTGCTGGAGTCGGGCTGGGCAGCCTTCTACAATACCAACCCGCCCGCCGGCAACGATGGCGACTGGTTCCTGCAGGGAGCCAATCGCGGTATCGGTATCTCGGGGAATTACGGCGGTACGGTGCTTCCAGACACCTGGCATCGACTGGCCCTCGTGGTCGACCTGGTGGAAGGAACCTACACCAGCTACATCGACGGAACCCAGGTCCAGCAGAACACGGCCCAGGGGCTTGATGGTCGCTTCTCTCTCTATTCGATCAATGATGGGGAGCTCGAGGGAATCTCGATTTTCGCAGATGACAGCGGTGACAGCGCGAGCGGCTACGTGAACAGCGTGCAGATCCGTGACGTGGCCATGCCGGCCGGCGAGATCGCCGCCCTGGGCGGGCCGACGGCCGATGGCATTCCCGTTCTCGCTGAATATACCTGCCCGATGGCGCTTCAGTGCTGCGTTGACCGCGAGACGGGGGAGGTCGGCCTCACCTGGGCGGGCGGCGAGGGTATGGAAGGGCTCGAGATCTTCCGTGATGGAGAATCGATTGGCGCGATCGCCGGCGACGCGGCGTCTTTCAGCGATACCGACGCGGGCCCCGGCAGCCATGTGTACGAGCTTCGGTCTACCGGAGAAGAAAATTGCGGTAACCTGCCGCTGGTCTGCCAGGCGCTCATCTTCGATGTCGGCGACTCGATCCTCTACGAGGGTTTTGACTGCTACCGAACCGATGAAGACCTGGCTGCGGCCGGCTGGGAGTCGGTCGAGGTGAACGAGCCCCTCGAGGATCAGCGTTGGACTGTTACAAATCCTTCGAGCCGGGCCAACCCGCCCTCGGCCAATGGAATGCCGACAAGCGGTGGTTTTGTCATCTCCGAATACGCCGCGCAGAGCCTTGACGTTCCGGGCAGCGGGGTCTCACATGATCTGTGGAGCCCTGTTTTCAGTGGCGCCGGCCACGAAGAGGTCTGGCTGCATTTCGACGCATCCGTTCAGCTCAACAACAACGGCGACGCGATTTTTGACGTCGACGTGACGGTGGACGATGGAGCGACCTGGAACAACGTCTTCCGCCGGATCGCTCCGGCTCGCATGGTCGAGCCTCTTCCATCGCTCGAGCTTGAAAACGCGGATGGAGCCTATGGCAGGCTCCATATAGACCTCTCCGAGTTCGCCGCGGGCGAGGAGGCCGTACGCTTCCGCCTGCGTCATTTCGAGCCCACCTGGGACTGGTGGATCGCCGTGGACAATGTCCTGGTGGACAGCAAGGCGCCCGGCGGCTCGATCGAGGTGCTGCCGATGGCCGACTTCGGCGACGAGGCCGTTCCCGATGATTGGGATGTCTATTCAGGTGACGATTCCGATGGCCTGCGCCCGTGGAATGTCGATGACATCTGCGCGGTCTCCCTTCTGAATGCCGGCATCGGGTTTCCGGACATGGCCGATGGGCGGCAGCTCCATCACTTCGATGAGTTCTTCGCGCTGGCGGATCCTGTCTGCACCGGGGATATCATGGATGAGTACATGTCGCTGCCTCCCATGGATTGTTCGGATTACGAGGAGGTTTTCCTGCATGTCCGCTCGGCGATCCTGGCCAGCGAAAGTACGCTCGCGGAGATCCTCTTGAGTCTCGATGGCGGAGAGACCTGGGAAGAGGAGCCGATCTTTACCTATTCCGGCGGAGCCCTGAGCGATCCGGAAGAGGATCCTTATTACAACGAGTTCATCTTCGAGATCCCCCGCGCAGCGGGGCAGGAAGATGTTTCCATCGCCTTCCACTATTCAACTCTCACGCTTCCGGGCGTGCAGGCCTGGTGGGCGATCGATGATGTCGCTGTCACGGCAAACGGCGCGGAGGATCCCGGTCCGGGTCCCGGCGCCGCACAGGAGTTCATCCGCGGTGACGCCGATGACAACGGCAGTCTGCAGCTGACCGATGGAATCTTTATCCTGAACTTCCTCTTCCTCGGGGGAGGAACTCCGGGCTGTACCGAGTCAGCGGATGCCGATAACAACGGCAGCATCCAGCTGACCGATGGGATCTACATCCTGAACTTCCTCTTCCTTGGCGGCGACGCGACGCCGGCTCCAGGGGCGCTTGCCTGCGGACTGGATCCCGATGAGGCGGGAACCTTCCTTGACAGCGGCTGTGAGGATTATTCCAGCTGTCCGTGATTCTTTTCACGGTTCGAGTCGCAGTGGTTTCTCCGGAAGCTCAAGGAGGTTTCCCCTCGTGAGAGGTCATCCGCAGGTCTTTCGTTTGTTCCTGGCAGCGGTCCTGTCGCTTGCCTGCTCCGCGTGCCGGCCAGGCGCCGACGATTCCTCCGGGAAGGCGGGGGGAGGGAATCCGGTCCCGAGGCTGCGGATCTACCACCAGGAATTGCCGCCTGCCGAATGCGTCGAGGAAGATTCCCGGATCAAGACACTGAGAGCGAAGCGTGATTTCGCGGCGATGGCCGGGGTCTACCCGGCTCTGCTGAACTGCCTGAGCGGCTCCTGGGGAGGCAAAGCGGATGAGCGCCTCTGCCCCTATCATTACAATCTCTGCCTGGCCCGCAACAACAGCCAGGGGCCGCTGAGGGCGCTGGCGGAGATCAACGCGGGAATCAAGACCTGGCCGGAAAGCTTTCAACACAGGGTTCTTCTCGCCTCGACGCTGATGCGCATCGGGGTGTCCCGTTCGACCATACCTGAAGGGACGGATGAAGCGGTTGATGCCGTCCTTGAACCCCTCTTTCACCCACTGCTGAAAGAGATGAGGATCTCGCCCGAATCGCTGCATGTGCAATGGGCCCACCTTCTGCTCAGGCTCAAGCGGACAGAGGAGGGTTTCGCCCAGATCCAGAGGGCGCTCGAGCTGCAGCCGGATCATTTCAGGGCAAGGCATCTGAAGGCCAATTTTCTCGTCGCCCTGCAGCGGGGCAGGGAGGCGGTCGCTCTCGCCAGGGAGCTTCTGAAGGAACGTCCGGAGGATGGATCCCTGGAGATGATCCTGCTGAGCGGCTGCCTCGATACCGGCGAAACTGTCGAAGCGCTGGAGCTCTACGAAAGGCTTCGATCCCGGGCCGGGACCGTGTTCTCCTCCCGCCTGAAGGTTAAGATCGCCGGTGGATTCAACTCTCTGAAGCGATACGCCGAGGCCCGGGGGCTTCTGCTGGAGGTGTTGATCGAGGATCCCGAGGACTCAGGCGGCCTGCACCAGTTGGCGACGGCCCTGCGCGGGCTGAAAATACCGGTCGCCAGCCAGGCCTTGATTCGTCGGTCCAAGGAACTGCACGCCTATTTTTACGAGAGGCTCGAGGCTGATTCAGCCGCTCGTGGAAACCGCCTGGCCCAGCACGCCTTCAACCGGGCCAGGGCGCTCAACGAACTGGGTCGAACAGGGGAGCTTCTCCAGGTGCTTGACAAGGCTCTGGAGGTCAAGAAAGAGCTGATTGACCTGCAGCTGATCAAGGCGGATGTTCTGTTGCGCCTCGGACGAACGAAAACGCAGCGAGTCGAGCTCGAGCGGCTGGTGCTCACGGAGCAGTGTCCCGCGATGATCCGGCTTGTGCTTGCGAGGCTCAGGCTGCGAGCTGGTGACCGGGAGGGAGCGGCGAAACTGATCGAGGAGCCGCGCGAGGATCTTCCCAGGCTGCTCAAAGACAGCCCCAGGCTGGGGGCTCACCTTCTTCGGATTGCCCGTGAGAGCGGGGATCTCGATGAGGTTTCGAGGCTTGTCGATTTTCTTGATACGGCCGACCTGGGCTCCAACGGCAATCCGGAGGTCGCGATGTTGTGTAAGGCCGAGGTCCACCTGCGTGAGGGCAGGCTCAAGGAGGCCCGTAGTATCCTGAACAGCAACTACCGCATGCTGGAGGGCGGAGACACCTGGGCGGGAGCGCTGCGGCTCCTGGCAGGTTCTGGCAATTCCCGGGGTGAGGATCTAAGCGACCTTGTCGACCATCCGGAGGTGGCCCGGTCCGCGGCGACCTTCAGCCACGTCGTCTCAACTCCCGCTATCGCCGACCTTCTCGAAAGGGCCGACAGGTTAAGGAAGGAGAGCGGCAAGCTCCTTGCGCGAATGCGAGGGTTCTCAGACGGCGATGTCCTGCCGCTCTGGCGCGAGTTGCTGCGGCTCTATCGTGAATCCGGAGCAACGAGAAAGGCGCGGGAGACGGCCTGGTACCTCTGGCACCTTGACCCGGGCGGGCTGGAGGCTACCCGGAGCCTGGTCAGCACTCTTCAGCGCGAGGAAGAAGTTCTCACCCGTCTCTACGTCCTTGAGAATGGTCTGAAGCGGCACCCGGCGGATGCCGGTCTCAAGGCCCTGCGTGAGCGGACGGTTCTTTTTCTTGGCATTGGAAAGCAGTGATCAAGATGAAGGATGGGGTCTCTCTTACCGGTCTATTTACTGGAGCGCTGCTGCTGGCGGTTTTTTCCGGTTGCGGCGGGGAACCGCCCGACGCCGGGTTGTTCAGCGATGTTACGCGCGAGCTCGGAATCGATTTTTCCATGGTCAACGGGGCCGCCGGAGAGCGCTTCGTTAACGAGACCATGGTAGGGGGGGGAGGCTGGATTGACTACGATGGAGATGGCTGGCTGGACCTCTATCTTACCAGTGGACACGAGACCCCGAAGGACGCGGAGAATCCCGGCGTGGCGAAAAATCGCCTGTACAGGAATCTCTCGGGAACCGGTTTTGAAGATGTGACCGAAAAGGCCGGGGTGGGAGATCGTCGCTATTCCAATGGCGTCGCCGTCGCGGATTATGACAACGATGGCGACCAGGATCTCTTTGTCGCCAACGTCGGGCGCAGCACCCTCTACCGCAACCGGGGGGATGGCGGTTTCGATGACGTTACCGCTGTCGCGGGCCTGGAGCGTGAGGGCTTCGGCTCGAGCGCCGCCTGGCTTGACTACGACAGGGACGGCCATCTCGACCTCTTCGTGGTTCGCTACCTGGAATACATCCCGCGCCTGGCGCGGCCCTGCACCGAGCGGGGCAACAGGGTCTATTGCCATCCGCGGCTCTTCAACGGCCAGGGCGATCTACTCTACCGCAACCGGGGAGATGGCACCTTCGAGGATGTCAGCGAGAGGTCGGGGCTCTCGCTCGGGGGGGCGAATGATGGGAAGGGGCTCGGCGTCCTGGCTGCTGATTTTGATGGAGATGGCCTTCAGGATCTCTATGTCGCCAATGACACGACAGCGAATTTTCTCTGGCGTAACAGGGGAGATGGAACCTTCGTCGATGTCGCCTACGAATGGGGGGTCGCTCTCAGCTCGGCCGGCAGGACGCAGGCGGGAATGGGGGTTGATGGGGCGGACCTCAACGGCGATGGGTGGCTGGAGATCCATGTGACGAACTTCTCGAGGGAGACGAACAATCTCTTTATGCGCGAAGCGCCAGGCTCCTATACCGAGGCGGTCCAGGGCTCGAGCCTGGGGCGCTCGTTTGACCGCCTTGGATTCGGGACGGTATTCGGAGATTTCGACCTGGATGGGGACCTGGATCTCTCGATAGCGAATGGCCACGTGGATGACATGGTAGAGATCAACTCGCGCGAGACAGGGATCAGCTACCTTCAGCCTCCTGATCTTCTTCTCAACGACGGCAAGGGCCGCTTCTCCCCGGCCCTGCAGCCGGGGGCGGCCTTTGGCAAGGAATATGTCGGGCGGGGACTCGCCAGCGCCGACTACGACAACGACGGGGACCTTGACCTGCTGCTGTTGACGATCGACCAGGGGGCTGTCCTGTTGCGAAACAATCAGAACAGCCGGGAGAAGACGACGTCGAATTATCTCTCCATCCGGCTGGTAGGCAGCAGGGGGGCTCGTGATGCCTACGGCAGCACGGTCGTGGTCGAGGCCGGCGGCCGGAGTCAGCACCTCCTCTGCCAGGCGGGCAGGAGCTACCTCACCTCGGTTGATCCCCGGCTCAACATCGGGCTTGGCGACAGCTCCAGGGCCGAGAAGGTGACAATCACCTGGGCGAGCGGCCAGGTGCAGGTGCTTACGGATCTCGCCGCCAACCGGCAGTTGGTGGTCGAGGAGCCCGGGGAGTAAAAACAGAGGCCCCGAAGCTCATGAGAGCTTCGAGGCCTCCGGTTGATCGCCTGGCAGGAGCCTGTCAGTTACAGGAATCCTGGCAGTCGATGATCTGCACGCAGTCACCTCCGAGCGCGTGCGCCGGGCCGCCCTGGAACAGCCAGTTCAGCGCTCCAATGCCGTCGGAGAGGTCCAGCGCGCTGTCGCCGTTGAAGTCCAGACCCGCGGGACAGACAGGTTCCTCTCTTCCGAGGAAGAGATATCCGAACACCGAGATCGCGTCGCTGATATCGACTCCCGCATCCTGGTTGTAGTCACCGGGGATCTGGCCGCCGCCGAGAGCTTCCGGGGTGGCTTCAGCCGCCGCCGAGCTGTCGGACTCGTTGCCTCCGGCATCTACAGCGGTCACGGTATAGGAATAGGTGCTGCCGTTTTCGACAGCTTCATCGGTATAGGCGCTGTCGATCAGGACTCCAGCGATCACCGAGCCGTTTCGCGAGAGACTGTAGTAGTCGAAGTCGTCCTCGGTATTGTCGTTCCAATCAAGGGTCACGACACCGTCACCGGCCTCGGCTGTCAGGCCCGTCGGGATCGCCGGAGGCGTAACGTCGGGAACCACCGAGAAGCTGCAGCTGCCAAGCCTTGGGCGGATCGTCGCGCCTTCCCAGGTAGCGACGTTCTCGACCGGGCGCCCCTGTCCTCTGAGCCCCTCGCGGTAGGCGAGACTCACCGAGCTGTCAGCGTCGCCTATACTGCCCTCGACTGTGACGGTGGCGATGCTGGAGCTCGCGTTGGGAGGCAGCGAGGCCGACGTTGCGAATGAGACGACAACGGCGCTGATAGCGCCATCGTTTCCATCTCCCGAGGTGAGCTCGTTGATCTGGAAGCCGGTATTCTCGATCACGCCGCCGGCATCGGTGCCCTCGGTGGTGATCGCGGTGATACTGGCGCCCTCGGCGGTGACTCCGACCGACCAGCTCTGGGCTCCGGATTCGGAGTTGTTGTTCTGGTCGTCGAGGACCAGGTCAACGGTGGTCGAGTAGGCGCTTCCGCTGAAGCCGGAGACCTCGTCACAGCCGGCGAAGCCAAGGCTGTAGGAGGGAGGTCCATCGGCATCGCCGTCGATGCTGACCCTGACGTCATCGATACCCCACCACCAGGTGTTGCTTCCGCTGTAGCGGAAACCGAAGCTTACGCTCGCTTGTCCGACGGCTCCAGGTACCGAGAAGGAGCGCCTGGCGAAGAACGGATCTTCACCGGCATCGGCGAGGGCTCCACGCTGGTAGGAGAAGATCACCTCCCAGGTCGCGCCATCGTCGTAGCTGACCAGGACCTCCTGCGTAGCCGCGGAGGCCCAGACGGTCTCGTCGCTGAACTGCAGGTAGACGCCCTGGGCGGCTGAACAGTCAAGCGCCGGGGTGGCAAGGATCTCGTCCTGTTCCGCCGGATCCGGATCGCAGTCGGCGTCCATGATCGCGAAGGAACCGTCGAGCCTTGACGCTCCATGTCCATCCTGGTGGGGGAACCCATCGTCGCCATGAGCGCGACCGCAGGGATCGTTGGTCGTCCAGGTGCTGTCGCCGCTGTCGGCGTTGGGGCCAAGCAGGCTCCAGTCGGCGGGGATGCCGTCGTCGAATCCTTCCGACAGGAGGGTGACGTTGCCGCCCCGGGGCGGCGCGACATCATCGACAAGGACGTCGTCGATGGCGATCCACCAGTCCCATCCCGGCTCGAAGTGGCGTACGCGCAGACGCACCTCGGGCTCGCCGGCAAGGTCCGAGAGATCGACATCGAGCTGGCCGAAGTAGCCATCGGAATTCGAGGTCGAGGCCGCGGGCTCGGCGGTCCTGCTGGGGGCGATCCGGCGGAACACGTTGGTCCAGGATCCGCCTCCGTCCGCGGAGGCGTCGATATCGAAGATCGCGGTGCCGTTGTTGTTGAGTACGGCGCTGACGGCCATGTGCAGCCAGGCGCTGTCGGTTCCCTCGAGGCTGAAGATCGGGCTCCAGATGTCCCAGCTTCCGCCTGAACCCTGGGCGATGTCGCCGCCGCCCAGGTCGTTGTCGGAGATCAGGTACTGGCCGCTTGACGGCGAGCCGTCGGCGGTCGGCGGGTTGGCTTTACGGCCGCTGATGACGCTGAATCCGCTGGCGTCCTCAGGGGTGTTGACGTGGTCCCTGAACCAGCCGCCATCGACCTCGAGGGCGACATCGTCGGCGTAGCTCTCGAAGTCGTCGGCGAAGAAGACCGCTCCGGTCGACAGCGTGGCGCTGCCGCTGACCGAGCAGTCATCGGCGCCTGCGCGCGAGACGGTGAAGTCGACCCTGCCGCCTTCCGGCGCCTCGATGGTATAGGAGCGATCGCCGGTGGTGGCGGCGACCTCGCCACCGACAGAGACCTCGAACTCACCGCCGGGCGCGGGAGAGTCCCAGGTCACAGCGATGGTGCCCGCGACGTGGTCGGCGTTGACCGAGGTCAGGGAGATACAGTCGGCCGCTTCGGCGGTCACGTTGAGGGTGAAATTACCAGAGCTGGAGCTGAAGCCGTGAACCAGGATGTAGTAGGTGACACCCGTTTCACCGACCCAGTCGACCACCGACTGCAGGCCGCAGGAGTCGTCATTGCCCTGGAGGCAGGTTACCGCGCCGCATTCGCCGGTGTAGACACTCAGCTTGGTATCGTAGGTGCTGCCGCAGAGGGAGGCGGACATGGCGCCGCCGAGACCTTCAGCCGTGTACCACAGGCCTGGCGCGCTGCTGGAGCTGCAGTCGGCGTTCTCTGGATCGACAGAGGCACCTTCAGCCGTGGTTCCTTCGACGGTTGCCGGTAGGTCAAGAGCGATTGCCCCCTGGCAGCCGTCGTTTTCCTGGCTGCAGGCATCTCCGAGGCCTCCGCCATTCTCGTTTTCCTGGTCCGGGTTAGCTATGGAAGGACAATTGTCACAGGCATCACCAAGACCATCTTCGTCCTGGTCTTCCTGCTTGGGGTTGGCGTCATCGATGCAATTGTCATCGGGATCGCCAACGCCATCGTTGTCCTGGTCTTCCGGCGCGGGCGGTAATTCGGTGGTGACCCTGAGCTCATACTGGCCGGATCTGTTGCTGAAGCCGTGGACGAGAAGGTAGTAGGTTTTACCAGCCTCTGTATCCCAGTTGATTGTGGAAAGACAGCACGTGCTGGCATTGCTGCAGGCGTCATCATTTGAGGTGACACAGGAGAGCGCGCCGCATTCTCCTTCGAACAATGACAGCCGGGTGTCGTATAGACTCTGAACGCCGCAGGTCAGGGCGCGCATGCCCTCGCCATTTCCTACCACGCTGTACCAGACGCCCGGGGCGTTGCTGTTTCCGCAGCTGTCGTTCTCCGGATCATCCGTCATGGCAGCTGTGTTTCCAACTACCTCCGTGTACAGAATAGCGGCTCCAAGGGCATTGCCTTCTTGATCAAGGGTGAGGGCGATCGCGCCCGTACACTCATCGTTGTTATCACAGGCATCTCCGATACCGTCCCCGTCTTCATCCTCCTGCCCGGGATTGGCGCTATTGACGCAATTGTCATCGGCATCTTCGACTCCGTCCCCGTCGGCGTCGTCCAGGGCAGGGGGCAGCTGCGAGGTGAGGTTCAGCGTGTAGGCGCCTGAACTTGAGCTCCAGCCGTGAACGAGGACGTAATAGATCACGTCTCGCTCGGAATTCCAGCTCGAGCTTGACTGGAGGCCGCAGGAGTCATCGTTGTTCGTAACGCAGGACAGGTTTTGGCAATCGCCATCGAGTCCTCCGCTGAAAATGCTAATGCGGGTATCGTAGGTGCTGTCGCAGAGGGCCGCTGTCATGTTCGCGCCATTTCCGACCACTATGTACCAGACTCCGGGCGCGCTGCTCGCCCCGCAGGAGGCGTTTTCGCTATCCGTGGTGGCGGCGGATGTGTCGCCGTCGATGACGACGCCGAGGCCGATCACCCCTCCACCGCCAAAGCCTCCGCCAATCCGTTCTTCGAGGACCAGTTCCTCGGCATCGATGCAGACATCGTTGTCGGGCGCCGGCCCGACTTCAGCCTCGTCGACCGTCACGGTGTAGCTCCCACAGGAATTGGCGCCTGATCTTTCGAAGACGCAGAGGTAGTAGGTTCCGGGGGCCAGGTTCCTTGTGACGCAGGAGTTCTGCGGGTTGATACCCAGCGCTCCCGAGTTAGGACAGTTGGTGTTGCTGGCGAACCCTCCACAGTTGGAGTTCATCAACTCCATGAAGGTATCGCAGGTACTGGATGTCGTGATCGTTACATTTCCGGGATTCGTCTTGACGTACCGGACGATCTCGTAGCGGCGGCCGTTTCCAAGCGTACAGTCGCTTCCATCAATCGTGCTGGTGTAGGGCTGACCGGCGGCTACATCACCTCTATTGCAATTGACGCAATCTTCGGCTGACAGGGGTGAGGCTCCGAGGTAGATACAGAGAGCCAGGAGGACTGTTAGTCCCGACGAATACACACCACTCATTCGTTGAGTGTTCTTCATAGCGTAACTCCAGGAAAGTAGGTAATAAAAATATAGAGACCCAATTATTCGGGAAACAGGAGAACTCCCGAAGCTGACCGTTTATTAGAAAAGACCGGCACGTTTCAGTAAAACAAAATGTGCGACAAATCAGAGTTCTATAGTCTTCTCCTCGCGTTCATTCACAGGAACTGTAGCTCTCACATCCCAGGGAGTCTTCGGGTTCGGCCGGGTCGGGGCCGCAGGGGGTTGCCGAGGTGCCCGGGTCCACCGGCGCCGCTCCTCCGAGAAAGAGGAAGTTCAGGAGATAGATCCCGTCGGTGAGCTGGACGGCCCCGTTGTTGTCGGCATCGGCTGAGTCGAAGCAGGCAGGGGCGGTGCCTCCTATGAAGAGGAAGTTCAGGATGAAGATTCCATCGGTGAGCTGGACCGAGCCATTGTCATCGGGGTCGCCGCGGTTGAACACGGGTCCCTTGACCACCTGGCAGTTAGCCTCAGCCGCGCAGTCAGGGTCATCGCAATCGGCCAGTCCATCTTCGTCGTCGTCTGCTCCATTGTCGCAGATCTCGGCCGGGGGCGGAGGCTCTACGCCATCGCCTCCATCCGCGGTGATCATTACATCGTCAATGGCCCACCAGCCCGCCGCCTGGTTGGGATTGTCAAAATGGAAGGCGAGGACCACGTCGCCCTCTCCCGCCGCCGGGATGGGGATGATGTGCTCGCCATAGGCCACCTCGGCATTGCCATCCTGTCTGAGGAAGCCGGCCTCGGTGGAGTAGGAAAAGACGGGCTGCTCCTCGAAGGTCTCGCCCCCGTCTAAACTGAGCAGGATCTCCGCGATGGCGCTCGTCATCAGGATGGATGATCTCAGATGCAGGTAGACGGCGGTTCTCTCTGTCAGGTCGAGAGGCGGGGTCAGCAGCGTTTCGTTGCCGGCCCTGTTAGCGCATTCAATGCCGAGATTCTCGTCGTTGGCGCAGGAGACATTGGCGAAATCCCTGTCGAAGTAGTGCAGGCGCCGGCCATCGGCCTCGTCGGGGAAGAGTCCTCCATTGAAATTGAGCAGAGAGATCGGGGCGCTGTCGACACCGCTCCAGGGGGCGAGGTTGTCGACGGACTCGACATCCCAGTCGCCGGGTATTCCACCGTTGAAGTCGGTTTCCAGGAGCAGGTGCTCGCCGCCGAGAGAGGGAACCGCATCAACCTGGACATTGTCGATGGCGACCCACCAGTCCCAGCTGGGCTCAAAGTGCCGGATGCGGAATTTTACGTCCTCCTGGTTGGCGGCCGTTTCGGTCAGGTCAAGGTGGAGACGTCCGAAGAAACCATCGGAGTTGCCGTCCTGCGGTCCCCCGTCCTCGTCTTCGGAGAGCTCGACCCTGGGGAGAGGATCCGCTCCTCCCCTGGCCGCTCCTACGCGCCGGAAAACGTTTGTCCATGCGTTGCCGCCATCTGTGGATACGTCAATGTCGACAACAACCGTGCCGTTATTGTTCATGATCATCGAGGCATCGAGATGCAGCCAGACCTCCGCCAGGTCGGCGCAGCTGAAGCTGGGGCTGACGAGGTCGAAGGAGCCGCCGGATCCCGGAGCGAGGTCGGCGCCGCCAAAGTCGTTGTCGGAGATGAGGAACTGCCCTCCGGAGGGCTGCCCGTTCACTCCTGGCGGATTGCCGCGTCCTGCCGGGTTCGTGATGCTGAAATGAGATCCATCATCGGGGGCTCCACCGGTGAAGATGCGCTCCCAGCCGGCGGCCGCAAGGTCGCCGTCATCTGCGTAGCATTCGAAGTCATCGTAGAAGGCAATTCCTTCGCCGGTAGCCACGACACTGCAGGAAAGCGGGAGCCCGGGGCATTGCGCGGCGTTGCCGCCATTGAGTTCGAGGGTGTATTCGTAGACTCCGGGGCTGGTGATCCGATCGCTGTGGGTGTTCTGGTCCAGGGCGACTGAGGTCCTGGGTATCCCGTTTCTCCGAATTCTCCACGACCGGCCCTCCACGTTGACCCCATTCAGCCAGGAGAGCGTCACCCGCCCCGTGCTGATGTCGTAGCAGCAGCTCAGGTCCGCCGGGCAGCGCCTCGGTTCGACCGGGGCCGCGTCACATTCCGTTCTGAGCTCTTCGCCAGCATAGCTCTTGATCAGGTAGGTGACGGTTCCTCCCGCCGGCGGCGCCTCATCGACATAGGTCTCGATGTCGCCTGCCAGGTTGTCCTGGATCACCTCTCCGTTAGCGAGGAGCTGGTGACGGGTATCGCCATCCAGATTGTTCCAGTGCATTGTTACCGAGGCTGTGTTGGGGTCGAAGCCCTCGGTGCGGAAATTCCTGTTGGCGCAGTTGAGGGAATCCAGTCCCTCGCCGCTGCCGCTTACGTAGACGTCATCGATCGCCCACCAGTACGCATTTCCTCCGGACTGGTAGTGCCAGGCAAAGACGACCTTGCTCTCAAAAGCCGCGGCTGGAACGGCTATGATCCGCTCGGCGTAGAAGGGATCTTCGCCCGGGTCAAAGCCCGCTCCCAGGCTATAGGAGAAGAGCGGCACCGGTTCGAAGCTCGCGCCGCCATCGATGCTGAAGAGAACCTCCTGGACGGCTCCATCGGTGGCCCAGATCTCGTCCTTGTAGTGGAGGTAGACCTCCTCGGCCTCAGAGCAGTCGATGACTGTGGTCATCAGGTACTCGTCTTCGGCGGGGTCCGGATCGGCGTCCGAGTCGAGGATGGCGAAGGGCGGCTGGAGGCGATGGACTCCATGTCCATCCTGGTAGGGAAAAACCCCGCCATTGTCGATGATGCTTCGGGCTCCCTTGTCAGAGGTGTGCCAGGTTTCAGTACCTTCGTTCGCCGGCTCCGCCAGGCTCATGAGTTCCCAGTCCGCCGGGATACCGGCCGCGAAGTCCTGCATTCCGAGCAGGAATACATCGCCGCCCTGCGGTCCGGGGACATCGTCGACGAGAACGTTGTCGATGGCGATCCACCAGTCCCAATTGGGCTCGAAATGCCGCCAGCGGACAATGACCGCCTCCTGCCCCGCGGCTATATCCGTTATGTCGAGGTGAATTCTTCCGAAATAACCATCGGAGTTCTCAGTGCTGGCGAAGGGTTCGGCCTCGGTGCGAGAGGGCGCCACACGGCGGAATACATTGGTCCAGGTTTCGCCATCGTTCGCTGAGATGTCAACGTCGAAGACGGCCTTCCCGTTGTTGTTGAGGATCGCGGCGCAGTCGAAGTGCAGCCAGACAGCCGTCTTGGCATCGAGCAGATCGAGGGTCGGGCTCCAGATGTCATGTGACATTCCGCTGCCTGTCTGGTCCGAGGAGGCGTCACCCTGGTCAGAGTCCGAGATCAGGAAGTTGCCAGCGCTGGGAGCGCCATCTTCTCCGGGGGGGTTGGCGCGGCCGCCGGGATTCATTACAGTCCAGAACGTAGTTGTCTCGATGGGGTTGGCGACCTCCACGACTCTCCAGCCTTCATCCACGAGGTCCGTGTCGTCGAAATAGATCTCGAAATCGTCTTCGAAGAAGATATCCGCGGGAAGGTCGACCACAGGCGTTGACAGCAACAGGGAAAGGAAGAATACGCAGGACAATTCCCGGTGATGAGTGATGTAGGAGAGCATCGGCTGTTTTTCCTCCGTTAGATCCCTCAGGCACATTCCCACAGAGATAGCCGGGCTTTTGCCGGCAGGGTGCCCTGGGATGACCCAGACTATTTATTTAAGACCCATAAACCCTGACGATTATAGGTATAGACGAAGCGCAATGATAAATAAAAGGCGACCAACGGAGCGGGAACCGCAGGATCCTGTCTATTCACAATGCGGGCTGGATTCACAGCTGAGGTTGTCTTCGCTCGGATCCTGTCCGCATTCTCCAAATGGAGCGGGGAGCGCCTCGTCGCCTCGGAAGAGGTAGCCGAGAATCCTGACCGCATCGGTGATGGAGAGGCCTCCATCGTCATCTGAGTCGGCAGCTTTCAGGCAGCCTGGCGCGGCTCCATCGGTGAAGAGAAAGCGCAGTACGGTGATGGCATCGGTGATTGAGATTCTCCCATCGGAGTCCGCGTCGCCGCGTTCCAGGACAGGTCCTTGCGGCGGGGTGTAGAGCTCCAGGCTGAAGGAGTCGACGCCCACGCGGCGGAGCTCCTCAAAGCTCGAGCTGAGATACTTGGCGCCAGCCTCCTGCAGGATCTCCCCCGCGCTATTGGTCTGGGGCGATACGAGCTCTACGATGGCTACCGGCTCAGCCAGGCCATCGACCGTCACGGGTGGGTCGAGCACGACCCAATGCCGAACGAACGTGTTGTGGCGAGAGGCGGCGTAGACGAGCTCCCAATAGGACTGGCTCCTTCTGCGTTCACCCGCCAGCGAGACCTCGCCGCTCAGGAGCCGGATCGGGCCGAATTCTTCGTTCCGGGGCGGACGATAACGTTCGATGATGGAGATCGTGGCGCCGTCTTCCAGCGTCGCCCTGACCTGCCAGAGGTCGAGGCTCTCGTAGGAACAGGAATTGTAGTCGAGGAAGATTCTTCGAGCAGGGTCGGTTAAGGAGGTGATTTCTCCTTGCAGGGAGATTCCTTCTTCGAGGTAGGCCGCGTCCAGGGAGAGCGACCCCTCGATGGTCTCTTCGCCCCTGGCGGTAAAGGGTTCGAGGAGGAAGAGTTTCAGCTTCAGCCGGAGGTCGTCGTCGATGGCGAAGACCTGGTCGAAGATAAACCTGTGGCGCGTTGTTCCATTGTTGTTCTCGATGCGGCTGGAGCGCAGGAGTCCCGGTCCGATGGGCTGGAGGAGCCTGGCTCCCGGCCCGAAGCGCAACTCCTCGATGAGATCGAGCGGCGCGATGAGAGAGTCGGTTCTCAGCGTATGGGTGCCGCCTCGGAATTTGACCTGGCTCTTGAGCTCGTAGACGTTTCTCGGATCTCTCTGGATGCTTGCGTTGCCGAATCCAACACAGATCGGCATGGAGTCCGTGATGTTGAGCTCGAATTGAGGGCGCGGCGGCATGGGCGCGTTGCGCAGGAAGGGACGAACCTGTTTGATGGCGAGGCGGCCATCGCTTTCGATCTTGAATTCTAGGTCGAGGACAATCTCGTCGCGCTCGTGTTCGCCGGTGTCGACCGGGAGGTTCCGGTCGATGTGCCACAGCACCGCTCCAAGTTCGCGGAGCTGGTCATCTGTCAGGACGTTTTCGCCGGTCGGCAGCAGAGAGGATTCGCCGGACCTCGTGATATCAAGTACCTCGCCCCCGGTTACAAGCAAGAGGTCAACGGCCGTGGAAACTCCCGGGTCGGGGCTGACGACGCTGTTCTCGCCAATCTGCGAAGTGACCAGGTAGCGCGGGTCGAGGGGGTTGGATGGATTGCCAGTGAAGACGACCCCGTTGGCCAACTCGCTGTCGAAAGTCCTGCTGACGAGAATTCCCATGCCGACCAGTTCATGGCCGATTCCGTAGAACGCTCGCTCCTCGACGGCGCGGAAGTTCCAGAGACTGGCCCAGACTCTCCTGAGGGCGCGGCCAATACCCCGCTCGCTTTCACGGTCAGCTTCGCAACGCGATGGGCCGTTGTCATCGGCGTCAAGATCATCGGCCGCGCAGGCCGAGTAGGAGTTGTAGAGACCGGCCCCGTTAAACTCGAGCGCGTCCTCGACGTTGGAAGACGAGCGCAGGCGAACCTTCGCCGTGGTGGAGCCGAACACCCTGTCGATTTTAGAGGCGATGCTTGCGATCAGATCCGCGCTCACCAGCCCCCTGTCTCTCATGTGTTCGCGCAGTCTGTCGAGACTTTCGAACCGGTATTCCGAGCTGGACTGGAATTCTTCGGAGGCGAAGAGCTCGTTGATGTATTCCTCGTAGGTCACGATTCTCAGGGGGTCGATCGCCGAGAAGAGACGGTTGGATCGGATAAACTCCAGGTAATGGTGAAGGGGTATACCGAAGCCCACCTCGCCATAGCGTTCAAAGGGACCCGTGAGGGTATTCTGCAGGCGGGCCAGGTTGACCGTTTTTCCGCCGAAGCGTGAGATGAGCAGGCCGCTGTCCTCGCCAAGCGGCATCTCGGCAAGGCTGACGAGCTCATCGAACTGCTCATCCCTTTCAGGAGGGCTGTCAAGGCTGGGGCGATTTTCAGCCCAGAAGGCCTCGGCCTCTTCCAGGGTCGCCTCTCGAAGGAGATATTCGTTCTGCTTTACCTCGAGCCTGACAAGCTGGCCGTCGAAGGGAGCGAACGCCGAGATCGCTCCTTCCAGGAAGGCGTTGGGGGTGTTCCTCCGCGCCGTCCTGATCGAGAGGTGGCTCAGCGGCCCCTGCGGTTCAGCGGTGATGACTCCTGAGACCACTCCCTCTATGTCTCGCGGAGCGTGGTCGAGAACCAGGAGATCCTGGAAGCTGATTCGCCCGTTTTCGTTCGCTTCTTCAAACGAGGCCCGGTCGAGAACCTTGACGGTTCCGTAACCGACGGCCTGGGTATAGGGGATGTAGTCGGCGGCGATGTTCTGGGTGTCGAAAACGATGGGAAAGCCGGGCTCATCCCAGCGAGCCGCGTTTTCGCGCGCCGGGACACTGTCGGGCAGATAGGCCAGGGGAACCAGGTTGAAGGTCTGGGAGAAATGATCGTAGATCGCGCGCACCTCTTCCATGTTCAGGAGCTCGGCCGCGGAGGAGCTGATGTCGGTATAGACGCTGAAACCGTAGACAGTTCCCTGGTCCGTAGAGATACGCGAGATGGAGCCGATATAGTATTCCCGGCTGGCCCGAAGACCGACAAGTCGGTTGTATTCATCCGGTCCCAGCAGAGGGAATCGCTCAGGGAAGGTCTGGGTGAGGAAGTCCTGGTGAAGATCGAAGAGTCGTCCGTTCTGGTAGAGAACAGGCAGAACTCCCTGTTCCTCTGGATTGACCGGCATGACAAATTTCAGATCCAGTCCGCGGGGAGATGAGGTGGCCAGCTCGTGGTAGTCAAGCTCCGTGCAGATCTCCTCGAGATGGGTCACTTCGAGCGCCGTGGGAGCCTGGTTGTAGTAGAAGGTCATATCCCTGCTGTCGTGATTGGCCGCGACGATGTCTATATCCGAGTCGTTATCAAGATCGCCGGCGACCACAAAGCGGGGGCCCTGGCCGGCATCGTAGGTCAGCCCGAAGCCCATTGTTCCATCTCCGAGGTTCAGCAGGATGGAGATGTTATGGCTCTCGGCGTTGCCGGTGATGACATCCGGCAGGCCGTCGCTGTTGATGTCCTGGATGATGAGTGAGTAGGGAGGGGAGCCCGCGTCGTAGCTGATGCCCGCGTCGAAGGTTCCATCTCCTCTTCCCTGGAGGAGAATGATGGCCCTGTTCGAGGGATTGGCGACGACGAGATCCATCATTCCATCTCGATTCATGTCCCCCCCGGCAACGTAGTAGGGGGCGCCATCGACAGGAACCTCCGTGGCGGCGTCGAAGCGGCCATTGCCCTGGTTGAGCAGAACGGATATGTTTCGCGAGCCGCGATTGGAGACCACCAGGTCGTTAGAGCCATCTCCGTTGAGATCTACCGCGTCGCTGCAGGCCGGTTGGCGTCCGACCTGGTAATCACGCCGGCCAATGAAGGTTCCGTTTCCATCCGCCCGGTTGAGCCAGACGGTTATGGTTCCAGAACCTTCGTTGGCGCTGACAACCTCGGGGAACAGGTCGCCAGTGAGCTCGGCAACCTGTACCTGGAACGTCCGCGCACCGGTGCTCAGTCGACCTGTCCTGCGGAAGGCCGCGGCTCCCTGGTTGAGAAACACCTGCATATGGGCGCTCTGCATCGCCCCGGTTACGAGGTCCAGATCACCATCTCCATCAAAATCGCCGCTGTCGATCGAGTTGAGGTATTCTCCCGCCTGGATCGTCCGGCGCGGCCGCATGGTTCCGTTTGAGTTCAGGAAGATCGTGATCGTGCGCCCATTTCCATCTCCTGTTGCGACATCCAGCGTTCCATTATTGTCAAAATCACCGATTGCGGCGGCATGGGGAGCCGGTCCCATATCGACAAGGACCGGGTCGAGGGCTACCGCGCCCTGGTCCCTGTTCCAGAGGATTCCGACACTGGTGAAGCGCTCGAAGGCCGTTACCAGCTCGGGGTCGCCGTCGTTATCCAGGTCACAGATGGTCAGAAGCCCGGGAGCGAATTCCACCGCGAAGGTGATGGGCTCAGACAGGAAGGCGCCGCTGGCATTGTTGAGGACTGAGACCACCGCCTCCCGCCCTCCAAAAACGATCTCGGGGTCGCCATCTCCATCGATGTCCCGGGCCTGAATCTGTTCGGGCCGGGCTGGGAAATTGTCGGCCAGGGTCATGTTGCCGCTCCCATCATTGTGGAGGATCGAGACCGATTCCATGTTGCTCGTGGCGAGGTCGAGATCACCGTCTCCATCTAGGTCCGCTATCGCCATCTGGGACGGTATTCGCGAACCGATCGGAAAGTTCCGCGGTTCCGCGAAGGTTCCATCTCCATTTCCGACGATCATCGTGGCGTTGTCGGAGCGGCTGTTGAGCGCCAGGATATCCATGAGTCCATCGCCGTTGAAATCTGCTATCTCGGCAGCGGTCGGGTAGTCGCCGACGGTCATGCTGACGCCTTCGGCAAAGGTTCCGGCGCCCGTGTTCAGCCTGAAGGTGACATCGTCGTTGCTCGTGTTGGTGTAGAGAAGGTCAAGGCGCCCATCTTGATTGAGGTCTCCTGTCGTGACAAACCGGGTGGCTCGGTTTACCTCGATACTTACGGGTTCGGAAAAAACTCCGCTGCCGTCGTTCCAGAAGAGCTCGATGGTGAAGAAGTTCGCTGTGACCAGGTCGAGATCACCGTCTTCGTCGAGATCCGCGGATTCGATGGAACTGGCCCGAACACCGGCTGGGATGTCTGTCCTGGTGAAGACGCCCTCGCCCTGGTTGTTGAGCAGAGAGAGAGTTGAGCTGGTGTCGGCGTTCTTGTTCGCGGTGACGAGATCGTTGTCCCCATCGCCATCGAAATCTCCCGAGGTGAGCGCCCTGGGGAAGCGCTCGACGGTAAGAGCCTGCTCGCGAAGTCCGAACTGCAGCGGAGCGAATTCGCATTCATCCGGTATGCCGTTTTCATTGCAGTCGGCGCTGGTGGCCCCTGCGATGTCAACCTGGTCCTCGACCCCATTGCGATTGCAGTCTACAGCCAGGGCGGATCCGCAGGCGTTGGGAAACGAAACAACCGCGGTCAGCAGGACCAATATGAGTTTAAGGATCAACCTGTTATGACTGCTCATGTGAGATTATTGAGGAGCGAAGATAATTGTGGAGTTGACAGGAATGAAGAGATCGTTGGCTTTCCAGAGCCTGGGAACAGGCCAGTTCCCTAACACCCGGCCAACAGGCGGCTACCAGTTTTCCCCCCCGGGCTCCAGCCCGTTTTTTCCGTCCGTTCTGACTGGCTGGAAAGGGTTTCAGACAAGGCTCTATTTTACCGCAAAACACATTAAATCAAAGGGTTTGCGTTAGCCTGGCCGAAGGGCCGGACTCTCGTTTTATTCAGCCAGGAGGGTGTCGAGGAGGGTGTGTCCCATGAAGGTGTAGTGTCCTCGCCAGCGCACGATTCCTTTTTGGTCGATGACAACCGCGGCGGGCAGACCGCCGACCCTGTAGGGGTACCAGCTGCGGCCTCCCTCATCTAAAGCTACATCCAGGAAGGGAACCTTGTTCGTCTCGACATAGATTTCAACTGGCGAGGTTCTCTTGGGGTCGTTCGGGTTGGCGATACCGATGAAGACCACTCCCTTATCCGACCAATTTTCCACATCACGCCGCATCTGCGGCAACTCGCTCTTGCAGTGATTGCACCAGGTGGAGAAGAAGGTCAGGACAATGACCTCTCCCCGAAGAGATTCAAGCCCGCCGTCGACGACTCCTTTGAGCCACCGGGTCGCGTTGAGGGGCGGAGCCGGACGTCCAACCATGCCCAGCTCGTTGAGATACCGGGTGCGGATCTTTTTCGCGGTTGAGGCGTATTTAGGATCATTGCCGAAGTCCCTGAGGTATTTGTCGAAGAAAGCTTTCGCCTGGACATGATCCCCGATTCCCGCGTTACAGATTCCCGCCCGCTCCAGCGCCTTGGGACGGTATTTCGAGGTGCGCGGGAAATTTTCAAAGGCTGATTTGTAGGCGGTGAGTCCGCGTCGGTGGTCGCCCAGAAGCAGGTAGCACGAGCCTGCCATATAGGCCGCCTGTGAGGAGAAGTTCAGCTCGTCTTTGTAGCGATTGACGACTTCACGGAAGAGGACCGCGCTGGTCTCAAGGTTCGAGCCGGGGTCTTCCACGACTTCGCCGGGCTCAAGAGATTCTTCCCTGGCATCCTTGCCGCGGCGGAAATAGGTTTCCGCCAGTTCGAGCAGGACTTCCGCTCGCAGGGCATTCGGGGCTTTCATCTCGACCGCGCCGCCCAGGACTTCAAGCGCCCTGGTGTAGCGACCCTGCTTCTGGAGGCTGAGGCCTTTTTCAAGCTCGGCTTTCGGATTTCCCTCCTCCTGTCCATCGAGGTTGTAGCCGAGGCTGCCAGTGAGGCTTTCGATTGCGCTGGCGATGGCTGGTTTCGGTTCTTCTTCCGGTTTCTCAGCCGGTACCGGTTCAGTCGGAGGGCTGGCAGGTTCAGTCTTTTCATCCGCCGGCGCCTTGAACTCGGTAAGTGGCGCCACCTTCTCCGGTGCGCCGCCCTTTTCGGGTTCGGACGTTGGCTGTGTCTTACCGCAGCCGGCGAACGGCAGAAGAGCGAGCAGGAAGATGGCCTGGATAAGGACAGGCGCCTTCATAATGAACCTTTCAGCAGCACGAAAGAGAAGAACCCGATAGCTTCCGGAGACCGTTCCGGCGTTGGAGTCAGAAGAAATTCTATCATTTAATCCACCTTCTGTATGCCCCGCCCCGCCAGGCGGGCGGAGAGCCTGAGGTCAGGAGAGGAGCGCTTCAACATGCGCTACCACGCAGCGTGAGAGTGCCTGGACGTTGTAGCCTCCCTCGAGGACACTGACCAGTCGGCCGGGAGGGACCCTTTTTCTCACCTCGCGGGTCATCCAGGCAAAGTCGTTTTTGCGCAGCGTAAGGCCGCCGAGGGGGTCATCCGCGTGCGAGTCAAAGCCCGCGCTGATGAGAACGAAGTCCGGCGAGAAATCATCAAAGATCGAGTCCAGGTCGCGTCGGAATATTTCGCGGTAGGGATCGGCCTGGAACCCCGCGGCCAGCGGCCGGTTCAGGGTCGTTCCCTTGCCGTCTCCTTCTCCCGTTTCTTTCGCGGACCCCGTGCCCGGGTAGAGCGGTGACTGGTGTAGAGAGTAATAGAAAACGGTGGGGTCAGAATAGAAGATGTCCTGGGTTCCATTTCCGTGATGCACATCCCAATCGACGATGAGGATCTTTTTGCATCCCATCTGCTGCAGGTGGCGCGCGGCGATGGCTGCCGAATTGAACAGGCAGAATCCCATGGCCCGACCGGGGGTCGCATGGTGTCCGGGAGGGCGGACAAGACAGAAGGCGGCCGGGTATTCACCTCCGTAGCAGACCTCTGTGGCTGAGAGCAGGCTTCCGGCGGCGAGCAGAGCAGCCTCGGCTGATTTTGCCGAATGGACCGTGTCGGCATCCAGGCGGCCTTCGAGCCCCCTTGTTTTTTCTACAAGCTCGAAAAGCTCGGTCTTGTGACAGCGCAGGATCTCTTTTTGAGTCGCGGGCCGGCCCGTGGTCCAATGCAGTTGTTTCGAGAGGCTGCCGGATTTTTTAAGAGCTTCGATGCTGGTCTCTAACCGGGCTGGACGCTCAGGGTGCAGCGGTCCCGTGTCGTGTTCTAAAAACAGCTTGTCGGTGTAGATCGGTATCTGGCTCATCGG
Organism: Planctomycetota bacterium; assembly: GCA_965659285.1. Taxonomy (GTDB): domain Bacteria; phylum Planctomycetota; class UBA8108; order UBA8108; family UBA8108; genus UBA8108. The sequence goes on from CBFHWB010000013.1 coordinate 25,736, forward strand.
ACTGGCGCTCCTGTGCAACGCATTGGCTCTCCGGTGCGTCCTGTATAGTGTCGAGTTCAGCGGCCGACTGCTCCACAGGGGGGCTTTTTCCTTCCTCCCGCTGGTGTTAACATACCTCCTGTCAGCGTCCTTCCAGGGGCGAGCAACCACGGCCTGCTCAGTCATTGAGTATAGGGGACAGATAGCTTGAGGGAAAGCCGGTCAAAAATTCACCTGTCGCTGCTGGCCCTGCTGGTCATGACGGTGCCGCTAGCGCTGTTTTTTTATTACTATTCCAACCTGATGAACGAGGCTCAGGAGGACCGTCCTGAAGCGAGGCTGGTTCACGAACTGTATGAGGATGATCCGGTTGAAGAGAAGTTGCCTGAGCCCGTCGTTGTCGAGGTCGGCGAGTTCGAGGTGAGTGGACGGGCCTGCTTGCCGGACGGCAGCGGTGTTCCGGGTCTTAAGTTGATCCTTGCGGAGGAGAGCGTGGCTGCCGGGCCGGATGGGAACTTCCATTTTCCGACCGCGAAACGGGGACGGGAGGCTGCCTTGCGACTCGAGCTCAATGGAAAGAAGCTCGCTGTTTTTGAGAAGGTGCTGGTGGGAGATGATCCCGCGGCGGCGGGAACCGGTGGGACGGCCCTCGAGCTGTTGCCTTCGAAACCCGCGAAGATTGAATGGACTGTCCAGGTTCCCGGGAAACCGGCGGCGGCATCCGGGGGGAAAAAGACCTTCATAGGGATTGGGGCTGTGCTTGTCGAAGGCTGGGGCGGGGGAGGGCGGATCTCGGTCCAGGGAACCTCCAGGCTCCCGGCTGGAGCGGGAATTTATTCACACCTTTCTTTTGATGGGTTCCGGGTGGCCGGCTGTCTCGACCCGGCGGTTGTCTCCGCAGAGGGCCGATGGCAGGGGACCGTTTTCATTTCGCCTGAGCACCGCTGGTATTCGGGTTCGCACGAGTTGACCGCCAGCTTCAACGTGGTTGTTGAAGATCCTCGCCTGGTGGCTGAATGGGAGCAGGAGCTCGGGGAGGGAAGCCTCCAGGATGCTGGAGAGATAGCTGCCAGCAGCGGGGTCTATATTGGGAACCCCAAGGCGGCCGAGGCTGAGGATCGCGCTGTCCAGGCCTATGCTGTTCGGATGGTCCAGGAGGCCAGGCGCTATCGGGATGGCCTGCGTTCCCGGGTCGATGAAATACTCAGGCTTGGAAAGGGATGGTCTCCGGAGTTGCTGGCTGTCCGTAACGGCAAACGGCCAGGCTGGTTTCACGAGGGTCTCGTAGGAGAGGATGGCCGATTTTCCGAGAAAACCTGGCGGGTCTATCTCGATGAGAAATGGCGTCCCGGAATCTCATCGTTGCTGAAAGAGCACAGGGCAGAGCAGCCCGGCGAGGACGGCACCGCGAGAAAATATCAGGAATGCTACAGCCGCCTGGAAGGGCTGCTGAGCGGGGTTCTTCAGATGAGCCGGGTCTATTCCATGTTCATCGTTTATCCGAGCTTTGACCTGAAGCCGCACGAGAAAGATTTCTATCTCGATGAGCGCGGCCGAGAAGACCTGGCGGTCCTGAAAAGGATCGTTGACGAACACTTCGAGCGGCTGGAGCGTTTCACCACGCTCGTGGAAAAGTAGCCCTGCCCCGGGATGGACGCGGGAGACCGGTCAGTCTATTTTTCCCGTGAGGACGATCTTGAGCGGCCCCGAGGCGTATTGGAGCATGCGCCCTTTCTCATCGACCCAGATGCTTCCTTGCCACTTCCATTTCTTCACCTCGAAGGAAAATCGTGTAACTGGTATTTTTCTGTCTCCGATCGTGAACGGAGAACTCTGCACCTCGGGTTTGAAGTCAATTTTCAGCACATCGCTGAATTCGGGATAGAAGACCTTGATCGTTCTGGGGCCGGCGGCGTCGAGCTGCCTGGTGAAGAGATTCCATTGCTCCTGGCAGAGGGTTGAGAAGAGAAAGATATCTTTGTCTACCTTGAGCTCTGCCTTGGAGGCCTGTTCCTTCTTCCTGTTGTTGGTGTAGATGGTCGTGGCCAGGCCATCGGTGAACTGGATGCTGGCTTCCTGGAAGGCTTTAAACGTTTTGTCAGAGGCGAAACGGAAATTTGTTTTTTCGGTGTAGGTAACGGGTGAGCCTCCCTTGGAGAAGAGCAGGGTTCCAACTGAATCCTGTATTTTCCCTTCGGTCTCCATCTTCCTTCGGATCGCGAGCTGGTAGTACTCCCCGGTTAATGAGGGGCCATCTTTGCGGCTGAAGCGGAAGACGGTCTCGCCGATCTTCTCCTTGTTTTTGAGCCAGAGGTACTTGTAGCCCCTGTCGAGCTTCCAGCCCAATTCGAAGGCGGGCAGGGGGACGGTTGAAAGTACGAGCAGCAGGCACAAGAGAGGGTTTTTCTGGGTCATAGAGAGTTGTTGCCGCCCTGGAGGAATGAATGCTTTCTGCGGCCCGGGCAACGTGCTTCCGAGCCTTCAACTGGCCATAGGATGGGCTAAAAACAGCAGCTATCGAGGCCGCTGAATTATTCTATCCCGCTTTTTGAAAAGTCGTCGAAAGGAAAATATAAGATCTTTGATTATAAAACGTTACAGAAGAAAAATTGGCCGCTCAAAACACCCCTGGAGAGCCTTTTTTCAGCAGGGATGGTACCGAGGCGGTAGACTTGATGATGTCGCAAAAGGAACCCCGGCGAGTTGTTCCCAAGGTGGGAGCGAAGTGGCTAGTGTCGGGAATATCATTAGATACATCGGTCCAGAAGCCTGAAAAGGCCGGATCGCTGGCAGATTCAAGCCGGCCTGGTTGGAACCCTTGATTCCAGTCGCCGGAACCTTGCCCTGGAGGTAGACGCATGGTCCGCAAGATAGAAAAAATCGAAAAAGAGATGGGCTATTGTGAGATCAAGCTCGAAAAGAAGCGCCGCCTGCGTCGCCAGGTGATGTTTCTCGATGCGGACCTCGAAGTCCTTGAAGAATTCAGCCGGAGCTACGAAGGGTGCTATCGAAGCCTCTCTGAGCTTCCCTATCCGAAGATCGGCAACCAGATCGCCGTTGAACGCCAGAGCCTCGAGGAGCCCGGCCCCTATTTCATGCGGTGCAAGGATGATTTCATCGCCGCCGGAGCGGTTGAGATGGTTGGCGAAGAGATGAAGCTGCTGCGGAGAGAAAAAGAGGATATCGAGGCCCGGTTTGAGACCTTTTCAGGTCTCATCCGCAAGCGAGATCTGTTGCTCGAAGAGAAGCAGGAAGCCCTGCAGAGTATCGCTCCGGTCCAGTCCACGCGGCTACGCAAGGTCGGTGAGAATTTTAAGAAGACCGAGGAAGAGTGGCACGGCCTGACCGAAGATTCGATCAATATGGACGAAGCCATCGGCTACCTGGGCCGCAATGTGGATTATCTCGAGAGCGCCAGCAATTTTCTTACTGCCGCCAAGGGCGCCTTCGATGTTGAGGGCTGGATTGATGGAGACTATGAAGGAACTCTCTTCAGGCATTCGAACATCGGCCGGGCCAGGGAGATGGTTTACGGAGCCAATCGGAACCTGAAGCTTGCCCAGAAAGAGCTTGCCTGCGTGGTCAACCTGGAGTTTGACCTGACTGACTTCGAGCCGTTCATGGTGAATTTCCTGGGCTCGCTTTTCCATGACATCTTCATCAAGGGACGGCTCCATACGATTCTCGATCTCGTAGAAGAGGCGATTGTCGACAGCCGTTCCAGGCTGAAGGTCGTCCAGAAGAAGCGGGAGCAGCTTCGCAAGAAGGCCGAGAGAACTGAGAAGGCCAGGGCCAGGTTGTTTCAGCGTATTGGCGGCGAAAAACGCGGGCGCCTGAGCCTCAATTGAAAGGCGTACCGGCGCCAGGCCGGGAGCGGCGGTCTCCTCAATCGTCGCAGCCCAGTTGGTCGTCCGAGGGGTCGAGTCCGGGGTTGGGGAATGGAGGCGGAGGGATCATGCCTCCTCGAAAGAGGAAGTTCAGGCTATAGGCCGCGTCAGCTACGTTGAGCGTTCCGCTGTCGTTTGCATCTCCCGCATCGAGGCACTCCACCGGATCTTCTCCGAGGAAGAGGTAGCCGAGGATGACCACCGCGTCGGATATATTCACCACGCCGTTGGAGTCGGCGTCGCCGCGAACAAAGGCGCCTCGGCTCAGTCCGGCGGGAGAGAAGAATACGGTCCCGGGTTTGCCGATTCGCGGCAGGACCGTCATTGAGTCGACTGTCAGTATGTTTTCCAACGGGGGTTCGCCGACTCCATTCGCCAGCCTTACGGTCGTGTTTCCCTCTGTGGGGGCATCAGGAGAAATATCAGCCACGATGTTCAGGATTCGTTGATTTTCTCCCGGTGGCAGGGTGCGCCCGTCGTATGGCGGCTCGATATCAAAGATGATGCCTGAGGTTACATAGGGGAGCGCTGGATCGTTGGAGATGTTGTAGGCGAGGAGCTCCGCCCCGAGTGACCGTATGTTGGTCAGGAGAAAATCGACCGAGGTGATTTCCAGGTGGGCCGGGTCAAAGGTTGCTGCCACCTGCAGAGCCTGCACGGGGACGTCGTGGGCCAGTTCAACCGGGATATAGACCGACTCCATGCCCGGGAACACTCGTACATCATCGACCCAGATCCTGTTTTGCGATTCGGTGACCTCGATCGCCCGGCCGAGCCCGGTGGAACTGCGTCCTCCGGGGCCGATGACCGTCAGGTTGATCTCGTATTCACCCACCTCCGGGTAGGTGTGTCCGGGATCGCTCAAGACGCTGGCCGTCCCATCGCCGAAGGTCCAGAGCCAGGCCGTGATGTCGCCCTCGCTTTCATCTCGCAACTGGATATCCACGGGGACGATCCCCGAGAGCCTGTCGATGCTGAAGGCCGCGGTGGGGGGGCTGGCGTTTGTTGTCATCAGGAGAAAATTTTCGCGTTGGAATAGTACCGGATGGTTTCCGAAGGTGTCCGTGGATATGACCGGCGCGAGATGGTTTTCGCCATCATCGATGATGGCCCGCGGCACGGGAAGGTCATCGGGGCTTCCAGAGAGATAGTAGGCAGTCTCGTCTTTCTGGTAGGAAAGAGCGAGGTTACCTTCCGTTCCGATGTGAATTGACGGAGAGCCTGTGACAGCCGTGTCGATCAGCCGGGTGTCACTGAAACCAGCCGGGGTGTTGTTTGCGAGATGAACAATCCCCTCTGCCGCAAAGGCCAGGTAGATAGTCAACCGGTTCGCGAGGACAGCTTTCGGCGCGGTGTGGGGGCCGGGAATATCCTCAAAGACCGCCGTGGCCGGCGGAAAGGTTCGGGGCTCCACTGATGTTATGTCACTGGTGTAATGGATCACTCCATCTCTCAGGAAGAATACGTGTATGTTCTGCTGCTGGTCGATAATCAGGTCGGGGCTCTGCCCGGGGCCGAGGTTTGCCACGTTTCCGGTCAGGTTTGCCAGTTGGATGACAGGCTCGTCTCCACCGGTGTAGCTTTCCCAGGCAAAGAACGGATTGCCTCGCAGGTCAACCTCGATCGCAGGTTCATTGCAGCGTTCTTCCGCGCGGGAGATTCGTTCCGGCGCGCGCAGAGCCTGGCCGACCTGGGCGGAATACCAGACCTCGTAGCCGATTTCGGCTTCGGTCCTGTGCAGGTAGGCAAGGTGGAGGCTTACTGAAAAGAAGTCCAGGTCGGGTTGGGCTGAATCCGCGGCTACCAGGAGATCAGTTACCCGGCCGTCGGCCAGCAGGGTGTGCAGATTCAGGACACCCTCGGTAACGTAGGCTATGTGCAGGTTTTCGAAGAGATCGGTTCCCAGGCAATAGGAGCCAGCGGTGACGTTTGAGGAGATGATATTGGGGGCGCGAAATTGCGCCATGAGGGTTCCATGACCTGCCATGAAAGTCATTACGATCAGGACAATCTTCAGCAGACCGTGTTCTCGGCTAGAGGCTTGAATGCGTGGCATCGGAAAAGATCGGGATAGGTGGGTGGTGGCGCCGCCCTCGGCGCGCAAGTTCAGACCTTTCAGACAATTATCCACTAGAGTCGCTTCCTGCGAAGGGTAAAAAGGTTCTTTAGCCGAGCTGCGGCTATTCCAGCCTGTTTGTGGCCTGTTTACGGGGTTTACAGGCGGTCGCTGTGTTATGCTTTTTGTGAATTTACAGTGATTTGGGATGGTTTGCGGCTTGGAACACGAGCATGAAAACATACTGCTGAGTCTCGCGGCGATCGTCGTGATGGGGCTTGGAGCCCAGTGGCTGGCCTGGCGGTTGAGGTTGCCTTCCATCCTGTTGCTGCTGGCCGCCGGCTTTGCCGCCGGGCACGTGGGGCTTGGTTTCATCAAACCCGAGGCGCTCTTCGCTGAACTCCTCTTTCCGATCGTGTCCCTCTCGGTAGCCGTGATCCTCTTTGAGGGTGGATTGACCCTCAGGCTCTCCGAGGTCCGGGAAACGGGAAAGGTCGTGCTCAGCCTCATCCTGCTCGGCGCGCTGGTAACCTGGGGGCTGACGACAGCCGCCGCCTACTTGATTCTCGGGTTTGATATCAAGCTCGCAGTCCTCTTTGGAGCGCTGCTGATCGTTACGGGGCCAACGGTGGTTTTACCCCTGCTGCGCCAGGTGCGGCCAGGTGTGCAGATCAGGAATATTCTCAAGTGGGAGGGGATTCTCAACGACCCCCTTGGGGCGATCATAGCGGTGCTCGTTTTCCAGGCTCTCTTTGTCGGCTTGTCCCATACCGGTGGAGAACTGGACCTGATGCACGCCGCAGAGGGACTGCTCAAGGCCGCCTTGATTGGAGGCGGGCTGGGATTCGCGGGCGCGGTGAGCCTCCTCTTCTGCCTGAAGAGATACTGGATTCCCGACTACCTGCAGAGTTCCATAACCCTGATGGTGGTGGTGGTCGTCTTCGCGCTGTCAAATTATCTCCAGGAGGAGTCAGGTATCCTCGGTGTTACCGTGATGGGGCTCTGTATTCCTAACCAGAGGATGGTGGCTGTCAGGCATATCATCGAGTTCAAGGAGAACCTGCGGGTCCTGCTGATCTCGGCCCTCTTCATCGTTCTCTCCGCTAGGATCGAGCTCTCAGATCTCCAGAAGCTGGACTGGAGGGCGGCCCTGTTCGCCGGAGGGTTGATCCTGCTGGTCAGGCCGGCCTCCGTTTTCCTCTCGTCGCTGGGGTCCGGATTGTCCATTCGTGAGAAGCTGTTTCTTTCCTGGATGGCTCCCCGGGGAATTGTCGCGGCCGCGGTGGCCTCGATCTTCGCCCTCCGCCTCAATGAGTTGAACGAGGAGGCGATAAAAAACGGGATAGAGGGCGGGCTGAACCTGGCCGGTATGGATGAACTGGTGCCGGTCACCTTTCTCCTGATCTGCTCGACCATCTTCATCTACGGGCTGACCGCGCGACCGCTGGCCATCCGCCTGGGTGTCGCCCAGGCGAATCCACAGGGGGTGCTCTTCATCGGCGCGCACCGCTGGGTGCGTCAGCTTGCCGCCGTGCTCCGCGACCAGGGCATCGAGGTCCTGTTGGCGGACAGCAACCGGAGCAACATCAACGAGGCGAAGATGGAGGGCTTCAAGACCTTCCTTGGCAATGTGCTCTCCGATGATTCCGCGGAGGAGATGGACCTTGGCGGCATCAGCCGCCTGGTCGCGATGACCCCCAACGATGACGCCAACTGCCTCGCCGGTCTTCATTTCAGGGAGGCCTTTGAGCGCAGCGAGCTCTACCAGCTCAGCGAGTCAGCCGATGCCGGGCACGAGGGGGGAGGTATCACCCATCTCAGGTGCAGGGAGCTTGGCGATGGCAGCCTTGATTATTCCTCGATGGAGAGCCTGTTCTTCGGCGGGGCCTCGGTTAAGGCCGTCAGCCTCGGAGAGGAGTTTTCCTTTGAAGATCTCGCGGCGAGGTACGAGGGGGTCTTTGTTCCTCTCTTCCTGATCGACTCAGCCGGTCTCCTCCATGTCTTCACCACGGACACCGGGCTGAGTCCCGTCGTCGGCGACAAGGTGATCCTGATCGCCGGCGCTGACGGGGAGGCGGGCAAAGAGAAGGCCTGAGGCGGGGCGCCGGGCCGACTACCTGCTGAGCACGCAGCGCAGCCCTACCGCGTCGTCCCGCAGGGTGTCTGGGGCCAGCCGTCGAAAGGTCGATGAAAGCGAGGGAGCGTTGTCTTTCCAACTGCCGCCTCTGAGAACTCCGCGTCCGGGGATGCCGCCCGTGACCCAGGCTCTCGAGTCGGCCGGTGCCTTGCTGTAGTCGGGGTGGGCCGGGTCGGCGCACCACTCCCAGAGATAGCCGTGGATATCGTAGAGTCCCCAGGGATTTGGTTTCTTGGCACCGACCGGGGGATCGTTTCCGGCCGCGTTGCCGTGGAACCAGGCGTAGTCGCCGAGCTTCCCGGCGTCATCGCCGAAAGAGTAGAGCGTGGCGCTGCCCGCCCTGGCGAAATATTCCCACTCCGCCTCCGAAGGGAGCCGTACGCGCTCCGCGGTGGAGATCAGGCCGGCTGATCTCATCAGCCCGGTGGCGCATTCGCAGAACCTGCCAGCCTCGGCCAGGTCGAGCACCTCGACAGAGTTTCGCTTTCCTTTCCAGCGGCTCGGATTGAAACCCATGACAGCCTGCCAGAGGTCCTGCGGCACCTCGTAGCGCGCCACCTCGAAGGGGCTCGCGAGCTTGACGGTCCGGGGGGGAGCTTCAGAGGCGGGGCCGCCCTTGCGTCCCATCTCAAAGCTGGCGGGATAGGGTCCGGAGCCGGGGGTGATGGCGACAAATTCCTTGCGCAGGACAGTGAGCAGCTCCCGCTGGCGAAGAGTGGGGAGGTGATGGCCGAGCGCGTTGAGGCGGATACTGTAGAGCGACGTATCCACCGTGATGTAGAGGGTGTCGGCCTGGTAGCCGCGACCGAATACGCAATTGCTCGGCAGGGCGTCGGCCCCGGCCGCGAGGCCCGGGGCGCCACGGGTCGGGATGTGCCCGAGCTCTTTCCCAGCCGGATCGATGATCAGGATTCCCGGGCGAGTGGAGCTTCTGAGGGCCAGGTAGAGGTTTCCGCGGCTATCGATCGTCATCCCGTCGATTCCGACCTCCTTGCCGAAGTCTACGAGTGCTTTCCGCTTCCCTGTAGCGAGCCCGCTGTCGTCAAGGCTGAAGGCGTAGAGCTTCATCTCACCCTGCTTCGGCGGCGCAACGGCAGGGTCGATCCGGTCGGTGCCGTTGTCGTGGTCGGCTACGTAGAGAGTCTTTCCATCCGGGCTCAGGGCGATGCCGTTGGGCTTTCGCACTTCGCGGGTGATCTCCCTCACAGTTCCTTTGCCATCGACCCGGTAGACCGCCCGGCTTTTGAGCTCGCGGTTTTCGTGGCCGACATATCTCGGGTCGGTGAAGTAGATTCTTCCCGCGCGGTCGATCACCAGGTCATTAGGAGCGTTGAATCGCTTGCCGTTGAACTTTCCGGCCAGCTCGACCTCCTCGCCAGTCCGGATATTCCAACTGACGAGCCGGCGCTTGCCGTAGTCGGCGCCCTGGCAGCCGACCAGTCGGCCGGCCGCGTCAAACGCCAGGCCGTTGGATTTACCGCTGTCGGTCTTGAAGACGGTTGTTTTACCGGCGCGGGGGTCGTAGCGCAGGATCATCCCGGCTCCGCCATCCTTATTCATGGGGATGTCGGAGAAGAAGATGCTTCCATCTGGAGCGACCGCCGGCCCCTCCGTGAGTCCGCCCTTGATCGCCGCGCTCCGGGTAAAGAGATGCTCGAGCTTCGCGTTCTCCGGGATGATTGCCGGTGTTTTTTCTTCGGGCAGATCTGCCGCGAGGAGGATACCGGGAACGAAAACCAGGAACAGAAAGGAGAGGCGGTCGATTTTTTTCATTTTCATTGGTCGGGCGAGGCGGCTTCTTCAGCTTTCCCCTGGGCTTTTGGGTCGCTTTTTTCCCCGAGTTGTCCAAGAGACAGCGCCGTTTGCGATACGGCCAGCAGGAGCAGCAGGGCGCCGACAGGCAGCAGCAGAATTCCAATCCCGGGGTCCCCTCCGTAGAAGATGAGTCCGCCGAGAAAGAAGCCGCCCGGCATCAGGATGCCGGCTCCGCAGAGGCACGGGGAGGCGAGCCGCTGCAGCTTCGAGTTCTCCTGCGGCATAATCCGAAGGGTGGCGGCGAATACAAGATGGACGATCGAGAGGAGCGTGCCATGGGTGTGGGCCAGGGTCCACATCAGCCTGCGAGTCTCGTTGTTGGTGTCGAGATAGTAGCCCACCTTGAAGCCATGCATGGTTTCGAGGGCAATACCCAGGCTGAGGAAGCAAAGAAGTGACCACCAGCCAAAGCGCAGATGCCGGTGGACGATCCGGGTTTTCCCGGTAATTCGATTCTGACTCATCAGGTTTGTCCTCTGTTTTCTTGTTCGTCGTTCCCGCCGGCCGGGACGGCAGTATCGTTATTCTTCCAGGTTAACGCGCCGGTTGTTTCTCGTCTTCAGCAGAGCCTGCCAGACATTCTGCGCCAGGTTTCCGGATGGATCCATCAGCAGGGATCCTTTCCTGCTGGCGACAGGCAGCTTGTTGCGCTTCCAGATATCATGAATTTTTCCCAGTATAGCTAATCGCTGGTTGGGATGGGCCATATAGTCATATTCTATAAACCTGAATCCCGGGATGGTGCGCAGTGAATGCTGGGCTATGTAGCGAACGGCCGGGTAGGGGTCCTGCTGCATCAGCGGCGCCAGGAAGGGAGCCATCCAGCCAGTCTTCGAGATCTCCTGGGCAGGTTTCCAGCCCATGGCCCAGGCCGTGAGAGCTCGCTGGCCGGCATCGCCTCCAAGGATCCAGAGAATGGATGCGGCGATTTTCTGCTGGGGGGGAGTGAGGGTCGGCGGTCCGATGCCGTACCAGCTCTCGAGATGTCCGGCGGTCCATTGCAGCGTCTTGTCGAGGTGGCAGGCATTGCAGGCGTTGGGCCTCCCGGTCTGGAGACTCTCCTGCACGGAGGGAGTGCTGATGGTGTGGCTCCTGATACCCTTGAGCAGGCCGTAGGTCGTATGGGGCATGTGGCAGTTGTAGCAGAGGCTGCCGGAGGATCCGGCCTGGTGATGGGTGTGCTCAGGCACCTTCGCGCTCATGTCCTCGTGGCATTGCAGGCAGGCCTTGTTGCTCCGCATTCCCTCGCCGAGTTGGTCATCTCGCCACTCCTTGATCGATTCGGCGCTTCCCTTTTTCTTGTGCATGGTATGGCAGGACATGCAGCCCATGGTTTTTTTATCCGGGTTGCCGTGCGTATAGCAGGGGCTGTCCACCAGGCCGCTGTATTCCCGGCCGGCGATCCGGATCATTCCGTCTGACCAGTAGCGGTCATCGAGGAAGTTTCTGCCCGTCGCCTTGGTCAGGCCGATTCTCTTTTCCGGCGTGTCCATGTCCGCGCCATGGATGACCTGCCGGGTGGAGGACAGGTCATCGCCTGCCCTGTAGGTGAAGCCGCCCTCGAGTTCCTTCTTTCCCTCTTCGGGGGTGGACATCCAGATACTGTGGCACTGGCCGCAGACCTGGGAGGACTCTTTTGGCGGCAGGGTGTTTGGGTTGACGATGGTCGTGTCGCGTCCTTTGGTGTCGAGATATTTCTTGTAGCGAAGCGAGGGATCCCTGTGAATCCTCACATGCTCCTCCCCGGGGCCGTGGCAGGACTCGCATGCTATTCCGAGTTCGGCCAGGCGTGTATCCATCGTGTCCTGGTGGGGCTGGACCCCGGTAGCATGGCACTGGCGGCAGAATTTATTCCATTTTCCTTCCGCCCGGTAGTGTGGGGTGACCTGGGGGTCGTGGAGGAAGGTCGCGTATTCCTCGACCCATCTCTTCTTTTCGTTTTCCAGGTTGAGGTAGACCCACGGAACAAGTCCCAGCATCCGGCCTTTGTCGGGATC
>CBFHWB010000014.1:0-37455 GCA_965659285.1 Planctomycetota bacterium
CTCGCCCCCCGACCCTGAAGAAAGCCAAGGGCATCGGAAATCTCGGCAAAGCGCTCCGCAAATCCGGCAAGGGCCGTAAAAACGGAAAGAAATCCGGACTTAAGAACCAGAAGAAGTACGACAAGAAGAAGAAGGAAGAAGAGGAGCGCTACCACGTCGTGCAGATCGGATTGAAGTTCGAGGTCGTCCAGCAGAAGAATCTCGGATCACTCAAGAAGAGCGCCCCGAAAAAGTACAAGGCACAGATGGCCAAATACGAGAAGGCTCGCAAGGCCGCCGAGAAGAAGGGCCGTGAGATCAAAGAAGCCCGGCCTCCCAGCACGGTCTTCAAGATCCTTAGCGACAAGGGCTACAAAACGCAGAAAGAGGCCCGGGCCAACGCCCAGCGCCTGCAGCGCAAGGTCGCCTCGAAACGTAAACAGTGATCCCGCAGACGAACATCTGAATCGTCACAGGCCGGAAGAACGGCCCGCGGCGTTCGCCGGGGCGATATGCCGCTTCGAACATTTGCTGAAGATCGACACCGCCTGTATGATCTCCGCATGTCATTGGAAGCCTACCTCGATCCTGAAAACTGCCCGGCTGAACGGCCCCGGCTGGAGGACATGCACGCCTCCACCGCGGCGCTGCACGCTGGAATTGACAAGGCGATTCGCTCGAGCGGAACCCCCTACCTCCACCCCGAGGGAAAAACGCTGCAGCTCGACCTGCTGGGCTCACCCAATATGGTCGCCTGGCAGGAAGGCAAGATCGCCGCGATGTTCGAGGAGAAGTGCTGGTCCGAACTTCCACAGGTCTATGCCCGCTACGGAACGGAAACGACCGCAAGGCTGCTGAATGAGGTCAAGAAGCTCGAGGGTTCACGGGCCGCCGTACTCACCGATTGCGGCATGCAGGCCTGCGCCCTGCTCTTCGACATACTGGTCGATAGCGGCTCGCACGCGATCATCATGCGCCAGAGCTACAACAAAACCCGGGTCTACCTGCAGAAGCTCTGTGAGCGGGTAGGAGCGGATTTTACGCTCATGGACGACGGCGACTACGAAGGGCTCGAGGCCGCCATCCGGGAGAACACCTGCCTCATCTTCACCGAGACCTACACCAATCCGCTGATGAGAGCGCTCGACCCCGGGCGCATGGGAGAACTCGTGCTCCAGAAACGCTCTGCCGGCTGCGGAAGGCTGCGACTGATCGTCGACAACACCATTGCCACGCCCTGGGGGTCTTCGAGGCCGCTGCTCGAACACGATGGCCTGGATTTTATCGTCGCCTCCGGGACCAAGGCGCTGGGTGGAGAGGACCGCGACCTCTGGGGCTATATCGCCTCGGATGATGCCGAGACCCTGAACCAGGTGATGGACCTTCAGGCCATGCGGGGAGGGATCCTCGACTGGAGAAGAGCCGAGGCTCTGCTGGAAAAGCTGCCGTCTGCCGAGGCGGCCTACGAAGGCCGCTGCTCGAACGCCGCCAGGGTGGCAACGATGCTGGCGGCGCATCCGCGCGTATCGCAGGTATTTCATCCTTCGCTCCAGGACCATGTCGATAGCGAAACCATCTCCTCTCACTACAAGCTGCCCGGCTCCCTGCTGAGTTTCCGTCTCGAAGGTGCTGACGAGGATGCAACGAAGCGTTTTTGCGATGTCCTGGCAACCTGTGTCATTCTTCGCTATGCCTTGAGCTTCGATGGCCTCACCACCAAGCTCAACCATCACGGAACGGTGTCTGAATACTTCACCCCGCCAGAAGAACTGAGTCGGCTCGGAATTGACCGGCTGGTGAGAATCGGCGTTGGGCTGGAAGAGACAGACGATCTCATCGCCTGCCTCAACTGGGCGCTCTGGAACCATGAACAGGTAAGCGACGAAGAGCTCGACAACTGGAGAGAATCGAGAAGCCGGGATCTGGGCATTTACCCGGAGGCTAAAGACGATTAGAATTCCCGCTGAAGGAGCCGTTGAGAAAGCTTCGGATTTATAGACTCCTGGTAAAATTAACGAAAAAGCAATGAGCCAACTCGTACTGCAATATCACAATAAATACCGCCTGACCCATGCCCATAGGTCCAAGGGACCGCTCGCCATGGTGCTCGGCATCCTGGATGGCGCGCGCTACGACGAAGACTCCGACATGATCGCGCTGTTCTTCTTCAGCCTCCAGGAGAAAGAAGATCACGATCAGGGTCTGCCCCTGCAAAGCGATGATTATTTCTGGACCGAGGTCTTTCTCTGCCGCCAGCTCGCAGCGACCGACGGCTGGAAGACCCTCAGCAAGAAGGCCAAGTGCAAGCAGATGTTCCGCCACGCGGTGGAAGAGCTGAAGAGCGCCCGGCGAAAACTCCGACAGGTAACCCTCGCCTGGACACCGGGAAGCGGCATCGAGAAGGGGCCGGAGGTCGCCGCCGCCGAGATCGACTTCCCTGAAGCATCGTTACTGGGCAAGCTCGCCATCGCGGCGGGGATCCGGAGTGAAACCTTTCTGGATCCGATCATCATCGAAGCGGAATCAAGCGAGGCCTTGCGCTTCCTGGCAAGAACCGGGGCTGGTCTAAGCCAGAGCTAACCGGCAAGGTTGAGCTTCTCTCGAATCGCGGCAAGGGGCTCCTTCAGGCCGTCTGGATCCATCCTCGCCAGAACCTTGCCGTCATAGAGAATCTCTCCCTCCACCACGGTCAGAACGATGTCCCTGGCCGAGGCCGAATAGAGCACCGCGGCCTCCACATCCATTACCGGCTGAAAATGGGGCGCCGCCAGGTCTACGGCGCAGAGATCGGCGAGCTTGCCGACATCGAGCGAGCCGATGCTGTCGGCAAGTCCCAGGGCCTCGGCCCCTCCGAGGGTCATGAGGCGCAGGAAATCACCAGCCTCCCCACAAACAGATTCTCTTCCGGCGCGCTGAAGCAGGGCGGCAAAACGGGCCTCCTCCAGCAGATCGCAGGTATTGTTGCAGACAACCCCATCGCTTCCCAGGCCGACCCGCGCGCCAGCCTCCAGCATCGCCCCGAGCGGCGCGACTCCATGACCCAGCTTCGCATTGGACTTCGGACAATGCGCGATACTGGAACCCGAGGCCGCAACCCGCCGCAGATCATCCACGCTGCAATCAATGCAATGGGCCAGGAGAGGAGCCGTGGCGAGCAGGCCAAGCTCATCGAAATAGGTGATAGTCGAGACGCCAAGAGGTTCAACCGCGATATCGCGGCTCCTGAGATATTCGGCAAAAGGTCCCTGTGCCATCCGAACGAACTCTCCCTCGGCCGCTGACTCGGCGGCGTGTACCGAGACCGGATATCCTTCTTTCAGGGCCAGCTCGGCCAGTAGCTTGAACAATCTTCCGGAAACCGTATAGGGGGCGTGAGGAGAAATGCCGATGGTGACGCGCTCCGCCGCGGCAGCCTGGTGTGATTCAAGCTTGTCGAGCAACCCCATGAGGCTCTCTTCGGCCTGGGCAGGATCCGGGCCGAACACCTCCTGGTAGAGAACCGCCCGCAAGCCCCCCTCTGAAAGAGCGGAAAGGGAAACCCCTGCATCCGCAATGTCGCCGATGGTGGTCACCCCGGCCCGGACGGCTTCGAGAACACCAAGTCGCGCCGAGGAGAGCAGATCCTCTTCATCCAGGGTCTCGTACTTGGTTTCAGTAAGCCGCCGGATCCAGCCGAAAAAGTCCGGCTCCTCGAGAAACCCCCGTAAAGCGGTCAATTCCAGATGAGCATGAGTATTCACCAGGCCAGGCAAGAGGGCTGCGGCGCCAAGGTCGATGCGACGCTCAGCTTCGCTTTCACCGAGAAGCTCAGCAGCGGGTCCAACCGAGTGGATACGGCCGGCGCGAACCTCCACAGCTCCATCGCGCAGAGCGGCGGAGCTGACGGGCAAAACCCAGTCGGCTGTAATGAGCAGGTTTTCACTCATGCCCAAGAGCATAAGACAGTGAGGCTGGCTGCGGGGAAAAGAAAATGCCCCGGCAGCAGGGAAAGTCCGCGCAGAATCCCTGCTGCCGGGGTTTTGATCCCAGCGGTCTTCAAATTCAGTTTTTCGAGGTGTAACCGTTGAAACTGGCCTTGCCGAGATCTTCGTAGACCTCCTGCAAGCCTGGAATCTGTTTCATGTGCCCCAGGGCTTCCTTCTCGATCTGGCGAATTCGCTCTCTCGAGAGGTTCATTCGGGTTCCGATCTGTTCGAGCGTCTGAGGTTTTTCTCCTTCAAGGCCGAAACGCCTCGCGATAACCTCTCGCTCTCTCCCCTCGAGTCGATCGAGAGCCTTGATGATCTCTTTGGGAATCGTGTTGGTGTGCAGAACCTCGCTCTGAGCATGCTCGTTCGTGTCCCGCACGACGAAAAGATTGCGATCACCCCCGTCGTCGTTGTCGGCGGCCGAGAAAAGAACGGTCTCACTCATGACACGCCGAATGCGGGCGGCCTCTTCTTCGGAGAGCTTGCAGTCTTCCTTGCGAAGGTTTTCCTGTACTCCCTGCGGAACCCGGATCATTCGCGACTTGTCGATCAGTGATTTACGGATCGACTGGCGAATCCAATAGGTCGCATAGGTCGAGAAACGCGTCCCTCTCGTGGGATCATAACGGAAAATCGCCTTCTGAAGTCCAAGCACTCCCTCCTGAAAGAGATCGCTGCGTTTCATACCGACCGGGTGATAACGGAAGACCTCCTTGAGCACGAGCCGAAGGTTGGGCAGAACAAGCCCATCCCGAGCCGCGTTGAGCTTGTCGAAGATCCGCCGAACGATCCGTTCGATACGATTGCTTTTCCAGAGCCCCGCGATTCCAGTGGAGCCCAGGGGTTTCTCTAAAACCTCCTTAGCCCAATTGAAGGTGGTCTCAGGATCGAGCGGATAGGTCGAAAGGATCGTCACGCCCTTCTCGAAACGCTTCCAGGCCTTAGCCTCGTCTTTCGCCGAAGACGGCTTTCTGCTGGCGAAGCCTTCAGCCTTTTCCAGCGCAGCCGCTGCAGCCTTGAGATCCTCGGCCATCTGGTCCCTGAGAGACATCCAGGTGAACATCAGGCCGCCATTAACGACCAATTCGTTCATCCGGGTAAGATACCGACCGTAACCGCCTATATGGCGCGGCAGGAAATAAGCAAGGCGCTTCAGATTTGTCTGAATAATCGTGCCGGCCCGGCGTTCCTGTTCGGCATTCAGGAGAGGCCGAACTGGGATCTGGAGATCAGAAAAGGACAGAGGAATCCTGCCGTTCTGAGCTTTTCTGGCTGCTTTAGGCTTAGCAGGTTTCTTTCTGCGTCCGATTGATTCCCTTCGTTCTGCCTTCGGAATCTTGCCTTTCATAAGCTACCCCCTTTCTACTGTTTGCTTCCAGTTGCCGTCGCTTTTTCCGGATTGTCTGCGCAGTTGAGCAGGTCGAAGAGGTCGCCGGTCCCCTCACGGGGCTCTTCCGGACAGACCAGGCTCTGGAACCTGTTGCGTGCTCGGTTTCCGCGCGTTACCTCCTGTTGAAGTGACAGCAACTTTTCTTACTGAAAGAACCGGGTTGGGTCGTCGCTCCGCCAGCCCCGCACAGCACCTGGCCTTCCAGATCCATGCAAGTCAGCCGGGAACTCCCGGTTCCCCCGTCAATTGCCCTTGGAGCCCTTTGGCTCCGATACTCCCGGAGCCTTTCGACTCCGATACTTACTCCCGGAGCCTTTCGGCTCCGACACTTACTCCCGGAGCCCTTTGGCTTCGGTATGCTTTGGGCCTCTCGGCCCTTTCGCCACGGTAAGGTACTAAACCTTTGTCACCAAACGGTCACGAGTAGAACAAATACTGTCGCGATTTAATTTATTTCTTACATCCCATCAGACGAAGTTCAGGACTCGGTCATTGCAGAAAAAAAGTACCCCCAGACCTTTTTTTTCGTAATGGGTTTCAGACGGTCTCGTGAAAGACCTCACAATCCTTGAGGATAAACGTCCTCCGGGCTTCTGCATGCAGATGCCTTCTTCAAACCTTCATCGGAAAAATGCCGGGCAGAACGCTGAAAAATTTCAGCGGCCGCTCAGAACCTGACCGAACGACGCAGCGTCTCGCAGATGTCGGCTACCTGGGGAAGGCAGGCGTCCACGAGTTCCTGGGCGAATCCGACGTAGGTATCCTTGGCCGAGACCCTCATGACCGGAGCATCGAGATAGCTGAAAAGCTCCTGCGCCGCTCGAGCGGCGATCTCGGCGCCAAAACCGAAAGACCGGCTCTCCTCGTAGACGAGCACGAGGCGACCGGTACGGCGGGTGGAGGAACTGATGGCCTCCCAATCGTAAGGCTGCAGGGAGCGCAGATCGATAACCTCGACCTCAAAGCCCTCGCTGGCCAACTGCTCGGCGGCCTCAAGCGATTTCTGGACCTGGGCTCCGTAGGTAACGATGGTCACATCTTCACCCTTTCGAACCGTGGCGGCCTTGCCAAGGGGAATGGCATAGTCGGCCCCCGGGTCGCAAGCGCGGGTATACTGCTGGCGATAAAGATGCTTGTGCTCCAAGAACAGGACCGGATCGCCGCAGCGCATCGCGGTGCGCAGAAGACCGATAGCATCCCTGGCGTTGGAGGGCATAACCACCCGCAAACCGGGACACTGACAGAACATCGACTCCGCGCTCTGGCTGTGGTAAATAGCTCCACCCCGTACATAGCCGCCGATCGGGCAGCGAACGACAACCGGACAGGAGAAAGCGTTATTTGAACGCCAGCGCATCATGGCAAGCTCGCTGCGGATCTGGTTCATGGCAGGCCAGATATAATCAAAAAATTGTATTTCGACCACCGGCCTCAGACCCCTTGCCGCCATGCCGATGGCTCGGCCAATAATGCCGGATTCGGCGATGGGGACGTTGTAGACCCTGGTTGAACCAAAACGAGCCTGCAGGCCATGGGTAACCTTGAATACCCCGCCTTTTCCCTTAACGTCCGGCAGGTTCTGATCCTTTGAACAATCAGCCACGTCCTCACCAAAGACAACAACACGAGGGTCTCTCTGCATCTCGGTGGCCAGGGCGCGGTTGATTCCCTCGACCATGGTGATCTTCTCGCCGCCGACAACGGGAGTATTTTCCTTATCGATGACAATCTCCGGATTGTAAACAAACCGGGAAACGGTCGATGCGGCCGGCATCTCCTCTTCCTTGATCGTATCGTAGATGTCCTGGAACTCGTCATGGGCATCCTTCCTGATACGCTCACCATCCTCGAGATCGATGAGACCTTGCTCCACCATCAGCTGTTCAAAAATCGGCAGGGGGTCGCGCTTCTCATCCTCCTCTTTCTCCGAATCCGACCGGTAGCTCGAATCATCGTCCGAATCGGAGTGCGGCTTCAGCCTCACCACGCGCGCATGCACCAGCGCCGGCCCCTTGCCGCTGCGGCAATGAGCGATCGCCTCTCCAAGGCCATCAAAGCAGTCGGCGACATCGACTCCATCGATCTCGCGAACAAGCAGACCCGGGAAGTCCGAGAAGGTACGGGAGATGCTGGCGCCGGGAGTCTGGACCTCGGTTGGAACGGAGATGGCGTAGCCGTTGTCCTGGATGACGAAGAGTACGGGAAGTTTGTTCAAAGAAGCGGCGCTGATCGCCTCGTAAAAATCTCCCTGGCTCGTAGCTCCATCTCCGGAGGAGACGTAAACCACCTCGTCCTCGCTGCAGGGAGGCAGAGAAGGGTTCGGCGGCAGGCTCCTGACAATTTTGTTTACCTCTGCGGTGCCGACCGCCTGCAGGAACTGGGTTCCCGTGGGGCTGGACTGGCTGACGATGTTCAACTCGGGAGCGGCAAAGTGGTTCGGCATCTGACGACCGCCGGAACTGGGATCCGTCCGCTTGCCCAGGGGCTGCCGGAAAAGGTCCGCCGGGGTCATTCCGAGGCCATAGGCAAAGGTACGATCACGGTAATAGGGATAGAACCAGTCCTTACCAGGCCTCAGCAGCTTCGCCGCCACCGCCTGGATAGCCTCGTGTCCCGAACAGCTGAGCTGAAACTGAAAGGCGCCCTGGCGCCGCAGACGTATCTCCGCTTCGTCCAGCTCGCGCGCCCTGACCATGAGATCGTAGACCCAGAGCAGGTCTTCCTTCTTCACGGTAGTTAGGGAATGAACGCTGGTTTTGCTCTCCATCCGATTTCTTCTCCTGGCGTCCCCCCCGGCGAGTCCGGGATGGCTCCATACTTCCGTTTGCGCGTATAAAAAGAAACACCGACCCCTGAAGAGAAGCCGAGTGAGGCTATATGCTCAACTGTTTCCGATGAGAATGCAACTTTCTCATCAGGTTCCGCTCTGTTCGGAAAATATTAACGGAACACTTTGCAGTCAAAAGAGTTACAGAATGGGGAGTCTCGCCGAAGCGGACTTTTTTCTCAAACCGGAGGAAAGTCACGACCGTAAAGAGAAAAAGAGAGAGGCGGCGGCATCTCAACCCCAGAGGCTGGTGCTGAAATATCGCTCACCGATGTCATTGAGGACGGTCACGACGACCCCTTCGTCGATCCTCTCTACGACATCCTGGACTCCCCGAAGATAACCGCCGGAGGATTGTCCGACGAAAAAACCCTCTCGAGCCAGAGCCTGGCACATATCATAGGCCTGCTCGATATTCACCTGTACCTTCCGGTCGACAACCGATTCATCGAAGATGTCAGGAACAATATCATCCTCCGTCTCCATGGGCTTGAGCCCCTCGATGCCGGGGAAGGCATCGGGGAGAATCATGGTAACCTCGACCTCCGGAAGCTCTTCCTTCAGACGGCGCCCGACTCCGGTGATCGTGCCTCCGGTTCCGACTCCGCCAACAAAGTGGGTAACCCTGCGGTCGGTCTGCTCGAGGATCTCGACCGCTGTCATATGATAGTGAGCCTGCCAATTGCTCTCGTTGCTGTACTGATCACAGAAGAAATACTTATCGGGATCAGCCTCAGCCTGGCGGCGCACCTCGCGCAAAGCCTCATCATAGCCTTCCACCGCATCGGTGAAGTCCAACTGGGCCCCGTGCGCGAGGATTCGTTTCTTGCGCTCCTCGGAAGCGTTCTCAGGCACGACAAGCTTGACCTTGTAGCCCAGCGCGCCGCCGATCATCGCGTAGGCGATGCCGGCGTTGCCGGAACTCGAGTCCAGGACCGTACGCTCGCGCGTAAGACGGCCATCGAGAATGGCACTGAGCAGCATCCAGAGCACCGGACGGTCCTTGATCGACCCGCCGGGATTGAAATACTCCACCTTGGCGTAGACCTCGACGCCTGGCTTGTCGAGGCCGGGCAGGACGATGGGCACCAGCGGCGTATTGCCGATGAGCGACAAGCCGGGCGCGTCCGCGATCAGGGGCAGGAATTCCTGGGGAAGTGTCGACAAAGGCGCTTCACTCCTCAAACGCCGCAGAAATGGGCGTAGTCGGTGTAGCCGGGGAATTCCTTCCCCTCACCGCAATAATTGCAGTCGGGATCGGCCTGGATCTTCAGTTCACGAAACCTGGCCTCGAGAGCATCGTAGGTCAGCAGCCTGCCGGTGAGCAGATCGCCCTTGCCCAGGATGATCTTGATCACCTCGATCGCCTCGAGCACCCCGATAACACCCGGAAGTACTCCCAGGACTCCCGCCTCGGCGCAGGAAGGCGCCATCTCTGGCGGAGGAGGCTCAGGGAACAGGCAGCGGTAGCAGGGCCCCTTGCCGGGCCAGAAAACGGTCGCCTGGCCCTCGAAACGATAGATGGAGCCATGCACATTCGGCATGCCGTGCTTGCAGCAGGCATCGTTGACAAGATACCTGGTCGGAAAATTGTCGCAGCCATCGACGATGATGTCGTAGCCCTCAAACAGCTCGTCGACATTGGTCGAATGAACACGGTCGTTATGGGTAACGATCTCGATATCAGGATTCAGCGCGAGGAGCGTATCCTTCGCCGAGTCCGTCTTGGGATCCCCCACCCTGGCATCGGTGTGGAGAATCTGGCGCTGCAGGTTGGTCAGATCAACGACATCGTAATCAACGATTCCGAGAGTGCCGATTCCGGCCGCGGCCAGGTAGAAGGCGGCTGGAGAACCCAGGCCACCGGCGCCGATGCAGAGCACCTTTGCCTTCTTCATCAGCAGTTGGCCGGCCTCGCCGACCTCGTCGATGCTGAGGTGCCTTGCATAGCGCTCGCGCTCCTGCTCGGACAGGGTCTCGGGGACATCCACCGGATGACCATTCTGCTTCCAGCGCGTGAAGCCGCCCTTCATCGAGGTGATGTTGGTGTAACCCAGAACCCGCAGAGAGTTCGCCGCGAAGAGCGATCGAACGCCGCCGGCGCAATAGGCGATGATCCTGGCATCCTGATCAGGAAGCTTCTTGGCGGCCTGCATCTCAAGAAACCCTCGTGACAACTGGACCGCTCCGGGAAGATGGCCGGCGCGGTATTCGTCGGATTCACGAACGTCGACGACAGTTACATCGGCCTCGTTGCCGAGGGTCTCCTCGACCTGCTCCGGGTCCATCTCGGGGATGCTCTCACGATACTCAGCGAGCAACTCGTCGTAACTTTTACCTGCCATACTTCAGACCTGCCTGGACCGGGAACCCAGCCCACCGGCAATCGCCGGGACCACGCTCAGCTCATCGCCATCCTTCACCGGGGTATCGAGTCCCTCGGCATGGCGAACATCTTCGCCATTGACGAATACATTGATGAAGCGCCGGACCTCTCCGGCATCGTCAAAAATCTTATCCTTCAGGCCGCCGTGGCGATTCTCGACATCATCGAAGATCTCACGGACCGTGCCTCCCTCTACATCCACCTCGCTCTTGCCATCGGTGAATTTTCTCAGAGGAGTGGGAATCCGAATCGTTACCGCCATTCTTTGCCTCCAGATGCAAACTGTTCGACCAGTGGTAAGCGCGGCAGCCGGCGCCGTGAGCAAGCTCAAACAGGCGCTACCATGCCATCGTTACAATACAGAGCCAGTCGGACGAGTATATCTGTCCCGAAGGAAGACTGCAACACAGCCCGATCAGGGGGCTTGCAAAAAAACAGAGCTTTCAGGCTCAGGGCTGCTTTTTCGGCTCCGCCTTATCCTCCGAGGGCTCTTTATCGGCCTCTTTCGGCTCCCCGCCCTTGCCGGGTTTTTTCCCGTAGAGTGAGAAATCGAGAACCCGGAGGTTTTTCTCCGGCACGGCGCCCGCCGATTTTTTCAGCAGGGCGTGCTTGCGGCGGTCGGCCTCGGGAGATTCCCGGAAAGGCTTACAGAAGCGCCGCCACTCGTTTTCCCATCCTGCGATGATATAGAAGCGAAGCTGCGGGGGCGTCTTCAGTTCCATCCTGCTCACCTTCTGGAAGATCTCCTCCAGGGTCTTGTCGGCGAGATGGTAAATCTTCAGATCGGTCGGCACCTTCAGCCCCGGGTAGGCCGCCTTGACCATCACGGTCCGAGTATCCGTCAGCGCCTGCAGAAGATAGGGAACCGCCTCGAGACCGTGGTCCGCCAGCTTCTCGACAACCGCGGATGCCTCGATATCCTCCAC
Source organism: Planctomycetota bacterium (assembly GCA_965659285.1). Classification (GTDB taxonomy): domain Bacteria; phylum Planctomycetota; class UBA8108; order UBA8108; family UBA8108; genus UBA8108. The sequence goes on from CBFHWB010000014.1 coordinate 11,477, forward strand.
CTGGTCAAAAGAGTCGACGGCAAGAGACTCTATGAGGCTGACGATTCTTCCGTTGGTCAGTTCATCTCCCTTCAGGCAGAGTTCGGAATAGATAATATGGGCCAGGAAGCGGCGCAGATCCCAGATCGCCGACTTTTCACTCTTAACGTTAAGTCGAAAGACCTCGGGAATATCAATCTCCTGGAGAACCTTGCCGTTGGCATCCTGCAGCTTGGCAGTGATGGTCCCGGCATACTTCCAGGCGATGATCTTGTTGCGAAGGATAAGCTCCGTATCGAAAATCGTCGAGATCTTGCCGCTGACCCGGTAGCGGGCCTTGGCAGGATTCTCGACAATCCTGTAGCCCGCCCGCCGGAGATACTCGCCAAGATAGTTCTGCACCACTCTCGTCTGCGGAGTGTAGCGTTTGCCGGCCATCGTCTGGGCCATCTCAACGATGGTCACATGGATCGTATCGAGCTCGACCTGGGACTTCGCAGGGTCGGGACGCGCTCGCGTCTGCTTCGGAAGCTGGTCGGGCGATAGCTCCGGAATGGGCGGCTTCTTCTTTTTCACCCCGCCCTCGGCGGGCTTTTCATCCTGGAGGGCGTCTATAGAACCGCCTGGCTGCAACAGCACGGCCGCCAGCGTAAGCGCAACAAGGCCTCTGCCCCAACTCGACCGGCCCTCTGAAAAACACATCATTGTCCATAACCTTAATAAAAAACGGTGTCCTGTCAGTTTAGACGATCCTGCCCGCGCCGCTCAGGTGCAAAAAATAGTCTGAACGGCGATTTTTTCCGCTAAGATGCCGGACATGACTGTGAAATTCACCAAGATGCACGGCCTCGGCAACGATTACGTCTATATCAACGGCTTTGAAACAACCATCGAAGATCCTGCCGAACTCTCCAGGAAGGTCTCCGACAGGAACTTCGGAATCGGCTCCGACGGCCTGATCCTCATCCAGCCGCCAGGCGAAGCCGGGAGCCATTGCCGCATGGAGATGTACAACGCGGACGGAAGCCGGGGCCAGATGTGCGGCAACGGGATCCGCTGTGTTGCCAAGTACGTCCATGACCACGGAATCGCCAAAGAGCGAGAACTCCGGGTGGAGACCGATGCCGGAACAAAAAAACTGCTGATAGAGACGGGAGGCGCTGGCAAGGTCAGCGAGGTAGCGGTCGATATGGGCGCCCCCGGCCTGAAGCGGGGCGAGATCCCGCTGACCGATGGAGAAGATGCGGAGGAGGCGGCCATCCGTGTCCCGCTGGAGATGGAGGGTCTGCTTTTTCAGCTTACCGGCATCTCGATGGGCAACCCTCACGCCGTCATCCGGCTAGATGAAACCCGGGTTCCCGAAGGCGTCGAACTGCCGGAACTGGGCCAGTTGCCCCTGGAGGACTGGGGCCCCCGCTTTGAGAACCACCCCTGGTTCCCGGAGAGAGTGAACACAGAATTTGTCGTGCCCCGCTCGCGCACCGCGCTGGACTTCAGGGTCTGGGAGAGAGGCAGCGGCGAGACCCTCGCCTGCGGCACAGGAGCCTGCGCCGTCGTCGTCGCCGGCGTGCTCAACGACTGGTGTGACCGCGAAGCGGTCGTCCACCTGCGGGGCGGTGACCTCAAGATCCGCTGGGATGGAAGCGGACGGGATGGCAATGTCTGGATGACAGGCCCGGCGACCGAGGTCTACTCCGGCGAACTGGCTCTCTAACTGCCCGGGCCTACTTGAACTTCACCTTGCCCTTGCCCTTGACCACCTCGCCGATCTCCACCGCGGGCTCGCCCTCATCCTGGAGCTGCCTCAGAATCGAGCCGGCGAAGTGGCGCGAGACCACGAGCACCATCCCGATCCCCATGTTGAAGACACGGTACATCTCGGCCCTGGGAACCTTACCCCTCTTGGCGAGGTGGGTAAAGATAGCCGGCGGCTTCCAGGCCTTGCGTTGGATAACCACATCGAGATGACCGGGAAGACAGCGCGGGATATTCTCGATGAGCCCGCCGCCGGTGATATGGCTGATGGCGTGAATCGGCCGCTTCTGCCGATAGGCATCGAGAACGGAGAGAACAGGCTTCACGTAGATCCGGGTCGGCTCCAGCAGCGTCTCGCCAAGGGGCCGGTCACACCCCGGCAGAACCCGTTCGAGACTCTTCGCGCCGGCGCGCTTACCGAGAAACACCTTTCGCACCAGGGAGTAGCCGTTGGAATGAAAACCGCTCGAAACCAGGCCGATGACCTTATCGCCCGCCTCGACCCGGTCTCCGAGTATAAGGCGCTTCCTCTCGGCCGCGCCCACGGAGAAGCCGGCCAGCTCGTAGTGGCCGGGCGGATAGAAGCCGGGCATCTCGGCGGTCTCGCCGCCGAGAATGGCGCAGCCGGACTGCCTGCAGCCCTCGGCGATACCCTCGACCAGTCCGCTGATCGTATCAGGCTCCATCTTCCCCACGGCGATGTAGTCGAGGAAGAACAGGGGCTTCGCTCCCTGGACGATGAGGTCATTGACGCACATCGCCACCAGGTCAATTCCGATCGTATTCGAGATCCCCATCCTGTAGGCTACCTCGAGCTTGGTACCGACTCCATCGGTACAGGCAACAAGGACCGGATCCTTGAAGTCCTTCTCGATGGTCCCCCTGGGATAATCGAGCCGGAACATCCCGGCAAAGCCTCCATGGCTTCCGGTCAGAACCTGCGGCGTATAGGTACTCTGGACGTGACTGGAGATACGCTCGACGGCGGCATTGCCGGCGTCAATGTCTACCCCTGAATCTTTATAGGTGACCATCCTCACGCCGAGGCGTGCTCGGCCTCCTCCTCTCTTTCGGGTTCGGGGGCGCTCTCATCAAGAGCTTCCTCACGAGACTCCTCCTCTTCCCTCTCTTCATGGCCGTACTCTGCCGACGCGGCCATCTCCGCATCGAGCCGAATAAACTCGCGCTCGATTTCCCACGTCCACTTCCCTCCGACATCGTAGCGCAGAGCGCGGCGCAGGCCGGTACGGGCGATCTCGATGTCACCCTGGCGCGCGGCCAGAACGCCGATACGAAAAAGCGCCTCGGGGCAATTCGGCTCAATTTTCAGGCACTCCTTGAACTCTCCCAGCGCTACGTCGAGGTCGCCCTGCAGATACGCGGCGGTACCGCGCTGAATACACAGCTTGCGCCGGCGATCGTCCTCACCAACACGGGCCGGATCGGTACGCAAAAAGATATCGATCCAGTTGGCCGCCATGACGAGACAGAAGACGACCCCGAAAACCCAGACCATCGTCGTCTTGCCGGCTCCCTGGTAGACAAGCCAGGTGTTGAGAAAGCCGAAACCCACGAGCGCCGCTGCGGAAAAGATGCCGAGACCAAGAGCCTCCCTTCCCCAGTAGACATGCCCCCAGCCGGGGACCAGCGATAACAGCATGCTGGGAATTCGCTGTCTGGAGTGTTCACTCATGCGAAGAATTATAGAGCAGCGGGGCGATTAGAAGAAGAGGAGACCGCTCTTTTCAGGCAAGAACCGAGCAAAGCCCGCCAACCGTTTTTTCAGGACTGGAGCTGTCTAAAACGGCTGAGCAGACCGCAATCCGCTCGCCTCCGGCCTCGCGCACCAGGGAAACATTCGAACCTGTCAGCCCGCCAATCGCGAAAACGGGCAGGCTCACGCCTTCAAGGATGGCGCCCAGACCGTCCACGCCAAGCAGAGGCCCCGCATCCTTTGTCGAGGTCTCGAATACCGGCCCGGCGCCGAGATAGTCGGCCCCTTCACGCGCGGCCTCCCTGGCCTGCTCGAGAGAGTGAGTTGAGCGGCCGATGAGTACATTGTCACCGACAATACGCCGGGCCTGGGAAAGAGAGAGATCCTCCTGCCCGAGATGGACGCCATCTGCGTGACTCAGCAGGGCGATGTCAGGCCGGTCATTCACCACGAAGAGGGCTCCCCCCGCCGAGCAGATCTCCCGCAAGACCCTCGCGCTCTCCAGGAGCTCACTGTCATCGAGGTTCTTCTCCCGTAATTGGATCATCCCGGCCCCGGCATCAATGCAACTCCGTACCACTGCGGTAAGCTCGCCCCCCGGGCAGGCCTCAGCGGTTACCAACAGGCAGACGCGGGCGGCCTCGAGCAGCTCGCCGCGGCGCGCCGTCACATCAACAAGGCTCAGCATGGCCTTTTCGATCGAATAAACCCGGTAACGCAGCTCCTGCAGGGCTCCGGGAGCCCCACCCTGGCTGCGGCTGACCTCCTCGAGAACACGAATCGCCTCGGCGCCTCGGCGCAGGTTCCTGTAGGCCGTCTCGGTAAGATCGACCGGCTCGCTGGAAGATTCCGGAGTCGCGCTGTCTCTCCCGACATCTCCCTCGATGTCCCTCGCCCGCAGAAGATCCTCTCGCGAAAGCCCTGCGCCGGGAGGGACCGCGAGCAACTGGTGGCGCAATTCCTTGAGCTCCGTCGCCAGGCCGGGCAGGTCGAGATGAAAACGGCAAACGTCCTCGGCTACCCGCAGGCCTTCGGAGGCACGGTTGAGATTGGCATCGTAGAGACGCAGGGAGGCGCCGACTGGACGTTCGTGAGTCCCGTTCTTTTCTGCCATTAAAACCGAGCCCCCGAATTAGAAAACCACCTGGACGTTTCAGGCTGCCTCGTTGATCCTCGCGCGCAAACCGCTGACCACGAGATGCACAACCACCATGTGGGTGTTCTCAGCGATCTCCATATCGAGAACCGGGCTGTGAACGCTCAGGTCAACCATCCCCTTGAGCTTGCCGCCATTGAATCCGCTGAAGCCAACGGTAAACAGCCCGTTCTCCGAAGCCCATTGAACTGCGCTGACGACATTCGGGCTGTTGCCGGAGCCGCTGATGGCGATGAGCACATCACCCTCTTCAGCCACTGTCACGAGCTGCTCCCGAAAGATGGTGTCATAGCCCCAGTCATTGCCCAGCGCCGAGATGAAGGGAACGCTGTCTGTCAGGCTGCTCACCCGAAGACGCTTCTGGACCGTCTGGTCCTTGATGGTGCTCTTTGCGAGATCTTCGGAAAAATGGCTGGCCGTGGCTGCCGAGCCGCCGTTGCCGCAGATATACACACGCGTACCGGACTGGTAAGCTTCAAAGAGTTTATCGACCAGGGCGGTGACCGCCTCAAGATCGGTCTTTTCGAGCAGCTCGACCGTGCGCTTGATATGTTCGCCCATTCCCTCGATGACCGGACTCACTGATTCTGACATGAAGCCTTCCTGTTCAAAGATTCTATTTCGATGACTCGACGACACCAGGCCCGCGCCCGCAAGAGAGCGGCGACAGACCGGATAATTATCGCCTCTGAGTAAATATTATCCCACCGCTGGTTTGTCAAGAGACCAACTCCTGTAAGCCAGAAACCCCCGGCTCAACCCGGACTCTCATCGTCCTCACCCGGCGGCAGATCTTCCTGTTTCTCGATGTGGTAGAGGCGTATTTTCTCGTACAGCGTCGAGCGGTTGATGCCCAGGACCTCCGAGGCGCGGCGCTTGTTCCAGTTGACGCTCTGGAGAACCTTCCTGATGTGCTGAGCCTCGATCTCAGAGAGAGTCCCGGAGGGCTGGGGATTGTCTTCACGCCGCAGGTCATCCGGCAGGTTCTCGGGGTAGATGGTGGTACCGTTAGAAACCAGGAAGGCCTCCTCGATGAAATGCTTCAGCTCGCGAATATTTCCCGGCCAGTGATAAGCCATGAGCAGTTCCTTGGTCCGGGGCGAGAGATCCACCGGGCCTCGATCCTCGTATTGAAGAACAGAGAGGAAATGCTGCGCCAGGGGGAGGATGTCCTCTCGGCGCTCCCGCAGGGGCGCGAGTTCGATCTGGAAGACCTTCAACCTGTAGTAGAGATCTTCCCGGAAGCTCTTCTCCTCAACGGAGGCGGAGAGCGGCCGGTTGCTGGCGGCAATGATGCGCAGATCGACGCCTCTTCCAGCGGTCGAGCCCAGGCGATCGACGGCCTCCTTCTCCAGGGCGCTCAGGATCTTCGCCTGGGCATCGAGACTCATGCCATCGACATCATCGAGAAAGAGCGTCCCTCCGTCTGCCTGTTCGAGCTTGCCGGCCTTGCCCCGGGAATCGACCCCGGCGATGTCATGGCCAGGCTCGCAGCCAAAGAGCTCGAGCTCCAGCAGGCCCTCCTCGATAGCTGAACAGTTGACCTCGACAAACGGGCGGGCTCGCCTCATCGAGCGGTCGTGCACCGCCCGGGCCAGCAGCCCCTTACCCGTGCCGCTCTCTCCGCTGAGCAGAACAGTCGTATCGAAACCGGCTACCCGCTTGACCCGGCGCTGGACCTCCTTCATCTGCGGACTCACGCTAATGAAACGATTCTTCTGGTGCAGGATGGTCTTCAACTCGATATTCTCATCGCGAATCTGCTCATAGAGTTCCTCTTTTTCCACCGCCAGGCAGATCAGGTTGCTGAGAATGTTGGCAAAGTAGAGATCCTCCTCCGTGAAGGGAGTCTCCCGGCCCCGGTCATCGACGTAGAGGACTCCATAGACCTCCTCGGCCTTGAACAGAGGCAGGCACATAGCGCTGGAGATCTGCAATTGCTTGAGACTGCGTGAATCAAGTCCGGCTCGCGATGGGCCGGAGTCTCCTTCCGCATCGAAGAGAATCGCGATTCCCTCCTGCTGCGCCCGCTCGACAATCGAGGAACTGTAGGAAATCGGCCCGGCGGGATCGCGCGGACTCCTCTGCACCCGGATCTCGAGCTCGCCTCCCGGCCCGAACAGGCCAATGAAGCCATACTTGACATCGAGGTTGTCGAGCGCTGCGTGCAGGGCCGACTCGAGCAGCCGCTGGCGATCGGAAATGTTCCTGATGAGCTCACTGAAATTGCGCAGGATCCTCAGGTTCCTGGCGGCCCCTCCTGCCGACACCAGATCTTCCTCATCATCGACGGTGCCGGAGACCGTCCTCTCCGAGCTGAGAATATCAGGTGTGTCCCTGAGATTCTGGAACGTCTCACGGGCATCGACGACCGCTGACGCATCCTCGGCTGCTTCACCTGCGCCGCTGAGGTCGGTTCCCGCGGAGCCATCTCCCGCCTCCTGGAATTTCAGATGGGTATTCCCCAGAAGAACCGCATCTCCCTTCCGCAGAAGATGACGAACCACCACCTTCCTGTTAACCCTGACCGGGTTGCGCCCTCCCACATCCTGGATGAAATAGTTCCCATCCTTACTGGTAATGACCGCGTGCTGGCGAGACACCCTGGGGTCATCCAGCACCAGGTCCATGGACTGATCACGCCCGACAAAGACCGTGCTCTTGACGCTCTCAAACTGGTAAGGCTTTTTGCCGTGTTGCCGGATCTCAAATCGCAACATAAGAAGAACAGGTACCGTAATGAAACGTGGTTGAAGCCGGAAGGCCGTACGTTCAGGGCTGTACAGGTGCCGCCCCTCACCCGGTATCATACCGGCACGCTCCGAATTTTCGACCCGGGCGAGCACCCCCGGGATGGTAGTCCAGGCACCGGGGAGTGTCAATGAAGGTGAACGGACGAACCACGGCTCGGCGAAGGCCCGCCAGGATGAAAAAACTTTCCGCTCTCTGGTATTCCCCGCCTCCGAAATATCTTAATGTATCTGGTAGAGGCCCCGTAAATAAGGGCGGTGGTTACCCAACCCGGTATGGAGTTCAAGCTGGATGACTAAGTTCTATTTACCCGGCGGAGAACCCTTCTCCGCCGTCAGGAGATCAACCCTCGGCTTCCTCCTGGTTCTCTCCTGCACCCTCTTCTCCTGCTCCAGGCAAACCTCACCGGAGCCTGCAAATGGATTGACGGCCACACCCACAGAAAAACCGGCCGCGGCGCCGGAAGAAACAAAACCCGCGGCCGAAACGAAACCGGCCAACGAAACGAAACCGGCCAAAAAATTGTCTGGGGATCTCGAGCAGCTTCGAAAGAACATCCAACCTGAAGAGCCGGTGGCTGCGGTCGCCGGTAAAGAACCGGAAAAGAAGCCTGCAGAGGTGCCGCCTGAAAAACCCGAAGGAAATACCGCGAAACCCCCGCCTCCGCCGGAAACCGTGAAGGTGCCTGAACCTGCGAAAACGGCGGCTCCCCCAGAGGGGATCGATGAAAAAAAGCTGCTGGCTTCCCTGAAGAACAGGATGATCCTGCTGGGAAGAGCCTTTGAAACTGGAACTCCCGACGAGGTCAAAAAGTTCATGATCGTCGACGCGGACCTGAAGGCCATTCTTACCAGCGGCGGCTACAATATCCTGGGCGTCTCGCTTGAGTCGCAGAACCTGGATGCCGTCACCCAGACGCTCAAGGCCATCAAGGACAAGAAATTCGAGCACGAATTTGTCCCCGGCAAAATGACCTTCACCCCCAACAACAGCATCTTCAAAAAGAAGGTGCCCACCATGAGCCAGAGCAAGCTGCTGTTGAAGATTGACGGAACTCCTGTTCCCTTCATCTTTTACATCAAACAGTTGGTCTGGTTCGCGAACGATTGGAAGGTCTTCAACGCCGGGATCTGATCCCCTCCCCTGGAGGAGCCTGGCGAGAGCCGCACTCCCTGGAAAAGGTTTTTCCAGGCCTGCGATATTGCCCGCGCAGGAAAATGCGGACAAAAAAGAAGGACGTCTCAGAGGAGTTAAGACGCCCTTAGAAAAGAAGTGAAGAGAAACCTAATATTTAGAGTTGGGTCCGGAGCGGTATTACCCGTCTCGAACAGCAACAAATATAGCCGTTGTCGAATTTCCAGTCAAGACCACCAACTGCGAATTCCACAATTTTTTCACAACCAGGCGCTTGCCCTTAAGGCTTTTTATTAAAAGACTTAGGCTTCCCAGCCTGACTCACTGTGAGTATTTACTCCGTGAAACGGGTCGTTGAAGGCAATTTCTGCCCTGGAAACCGGCTGTTTTCATCTCTGAATCGCCCCAAATCCAGGCCGGCCGGCAGCTTCACGCCTCGGGGATGTCACTTTTCCGAATCACGAACCGTTTCCGATCGCCTCAGATGGCACCAGTTCGCGGCGAATACCCATAACCCGACTTTTCGCATTATTGGGGTCATCTCTTAAATAATTTAAGCGGGCACAGAGGCGGAAAAAACGCCTGATCAGGCGGGATCTGGCCTTATCGCTTCCAGGGCGACTTGCAAACTTCACTGGGTAGGATAGATTTCTTCGGCTCGAATAAGGACTCGAAGGTCGAACCCTCGTGCCATCGAGGCAGAAAAACCAAGGCTAGGAAGGTACAGGTTTTATGGCTGTAAAGTTCACTGAGCGAGCTGAAAAGATACTCCTGGCGGCTGGTGAGACCGCCCGTAATCGTTCACACGACTACGTCGACACCCAGCACTTCCTCCACGCTATCGTATCCCAGCGAGGCAGCATAGCGATCCAGGCGTTGCTGAAAGAAGAGGTTGATCTCGACAGGATGCAGCACCTGATCGAAGAGAGCCTTGCCGGGGTCGAGGTGAGAGCGCGAGAAGATGCGATTCCCTTCACCCCCCATGCCAAGCGATGCATCCAGATCGCGAGCGAGCAGGCGGCGCGCAACGGACATTCGTTCGTCTCCACCGAACACATCCTGGTTGGAGTGATCAGGGAAGAGGAAGGGGCCGGGGCGCGAATACTCCGCGAGCTCAGCCTGAACGGAGAAAACATCGAGAGCACTATCATGTCAATGCTTGGACCCAACCCCGACGAAGAACAGCCGAAACAGGACAACTACAGCTTCCCGAAAACCGGCGGCCCGAAGCTGGCTGTCCTCGATTCATTCAGCATTGACCTGACAACCCAGGCCACGCTCAACAAGCTTGACCCGGTGATCGGCCGAGACTCAGAAATCCAGAGAATCATCCAGATCCTCAGCCGCAAGACCAAGAACAACCCCGTAGTTATCGGCGAGCCCGGCGTCGGAAAAACGGCGATTATCGAGGGTCTCGCTCAGCGCATCGCGGACCACAACATCCCCGAGATGCTCTCTGACAAGCGCGTGATCAATCTTGACCTCGCCGCCGTGCTGGCGGGAACGAAGTACAGGGGAGAATTTGAGAAGCGCCTCAAGAGCATCATCAAGGAGGTCATCGAGGCCAGGAACATCATTCTCTTTGTCGATGAGATCCACACGATGATGGGAGCCGGCGCATCTGAGAGCTCCCTGGATGCCGCCAACATTCTCAAGCCCCCGCTCTCACGCGGAGAGATCCAGTGCATCGGTGCCACCACCCTTGATGAATACCGCAAACACATAGAAAAAGACGGCGCCATGGAACGCCGGTTCCAGACCGTCATCATCGACCCTCCCTCCCAGGGAGAGGCTGTCGAGATTCTCCGGGGGCTGCGGGATGGGTTTGAAGGCCATCACAGGATTCGCATCAGCGACGAAGCGATCGAGGCGGCCGTCGAGCTCTCCCAGCGGTATATCTCGGGACGCTATCTTCCCGACAAGGCGATCGACGTGATCGATGAGGCCTGCTCGAGAGAGCGGCTGGAGAAAACCACCATGCCGCCCGACCTGACCGAGCTTGAGGTCGACATCGATCGCCTCGAGGGAAACAAGGACGATGCGGTGCACAGCCAGGACTTTGAGCTGGCCGCCTCCATCAGGGACAAGGTCGAGAGACTCAAGGTCAACAAGGACGAGGAAATCCTGAAATGGAAGAGGAGCTCCCGCGAAATCGACGGCGAGGTCACGGCCAATACGGTACGGGACACCATCTCCCAAATGACCGGAATCAACCTCTCCAACCTCGAAGAAAAAGAAAGTGAACGGCTGGCAAAGCTCGAGGAGATACTGCACAAGACCGTTGTAGGGCAGGATCTCGCGGTCTCCAGGACCAGCCGCGCCATCCGCCGCTCACGGGCCGGCCTGAAAGATCCCAACCGTCCCATGGGCTCGTTCATCTTTGTCGGACCATCGGGAGTCGGCAAGACTCTCCTTGCCAAGGCTCTCGCCAACTTCCTCTTCGGCGATCCGGAGGCGATGATGGTCCTCGACATGTCGGAATACATGGAGCAGCACAGTATCAGCCGGCTCATCGGCTCACCTCCGGGCTACGTCGGTTACGAAGAAGGCGGTCAGCTTACAGAAAAGATCCGTCGGAAGCCCTATTCCGTCGTGCTGCTCGACGAAATCGAGAAGGCGCACCCGGATATGGCCAATATGCTGCTGCAGATTCTCGAAGAGGGACGCCTGACCGACGGCTTCGGGCGGACCATCGATTTCAAAAATACAATCCTGATCATGACGTCGAACCTTGGAGCCAGGGCCACTCTCAACCAGGGCTCCCTGGGCTTCCACCCCGGCTCTCAAGATTCAGATGATGATGAAAGCATCCAGACATTCGTCGCAGAGGCTCTCGACAACCACTTCAGGCCGGAGTTCCTGAACCGGGTGGATGCGATCGTACCCTTCGGATTCCTGACCCACGCCGAAGTCACACAGATTTTTGATCTCGAGGTGGCGAAGGTGGAAGAGCGCCTGACGGCCAAGGAGCTCAAGCTGGAGGTCACCGCGGAGGCGAAGCGGTGCCTGATCGACAATGGCTTTGACGACAGGACCGGAGCCCGCGGGATCCGCCGGGTTCTCGAAGAAAGAATCGAAGATCCCATCTCTGAGATGATCATCCTCGGCCAGATCAATGCCGGCGAGACCGCCGAACTGAATCTTGAAGGCGACAACCTGTCGATGAAGATCCTGAAAACTGCGGCGGCCGTCGGAAAATACGAAGCCTGATACCAGGCTCTATCCTCCGGCAGCCGAGCCATCTTCCTCCAGGCTGACCGCATCCTCGATGACCATCCTGGCGATGCCATCGATCACCAGGTAGAGCAGCGCCCCATCGCCGCGAACCCAGGCTCCGGTTGGAAGCTCATCGATGGTCTCGCCTCCGATGGTCGCGAGTTCCCCCCGGCGCTGGCGCTCTGCCAGGCTCTCGAGCAGCTCCGCGGAGGCCGGCTCCAGGGGCAGGTGGGTCTCGGGACAGACCAGGCCGGGACTGCCGGCGGACATCTCCTTGTCTCCGGGTTCAACCATCATTGTTCAAGTCCTCCGCTGTCCTGGCCATGGCGACTCAACTGCTCCGGGGAATGATCTTGAAGATGGAATGCCGGTCCGGGTCAAGAAGAGAGCGGAGGTGTTCCTCTAACATCTCCCTCTCCAATCCGTTGATCAGATCGATGAGTGAAAAAAGATCGAAATCGCGAAACAGGTAGGTGGTAAATCCGTGGGCAATAAACTCCAGGCTGCTGAAGCGGCGAACGAAATCTCCGATGAATTGCCTCTTCTTACGCTCAAAGTTGTCCCGGCTGAGAGCCTCGCCAAGGCCGCTCTCAATCCCATCCAGGAGACGGCCGGGGAATTCATCCGGGCTGGAAGTATCACCTCCCACCATGGCGTAGGCCACCCCGCCAAGTGTGTCGTAGCCGCTCCAGAGCTGATCATGAACGAGCTGTTTCTCGTACAATTCCCGAAAGAGATCGCTGGAGCTGCCGAAGAGCAGGTCGAGGCCGAGATCGCTGAGCAGCTCTCTGCGCACCAGCTCCTCCCCCGCGAGAGGAACCCCGGTCTCCTTGAAACCGAGAATGAACTTGGCGGCGGCCACGTCCATCTCCACCTCTCCCTCGGCCTTGAACACCTCAGCAGGCTCGACCGGGTATTTTCTCTCGAGCTCCCCCTCCAGCGTCGCTCCGGCACGCGACCTCTCGGCCACGAACTCAAAGAGTTCCTGCCGATCGAGATCTCCGACCACGAAGAGATGCATATTCGAGGGGTGGTAAAAGCGGTCGTAGCAGCTCTGCAGGGTGGCGGTGTCAATCTCCGCGATCGTCTCGACCGTTCCGGCGATATCGATTCGCACCGGATGCTCGCTGAAGAGATTGCCAAGCAGCCCGCGATAATTGACCCAGCCCGGGTTGTCATCATAGCCCTTGATCTCCTGCTCGATGATTCCGCGCTCCTTCTCGACCTTATCGTCCTGGAAGCAGGGATTCTCGACGAAATCAATCAGCAGGCCCAGGTTGTCCCAGAAACGGTCGCTGGCGGCAAAGAGATAGGTCGTCTGGGTAAAGGAAGTGCTGGCGTTATTTGAGGCCCCGTTGAGCGCGAACAGATCCGAGGCGTTACCCCTGGGGGTCTCAAACAGGGTGTGCTCGAGAAAGTGAGCGATCCCATCAGGCACCCGCAGGGACTCTCCGCCGCTGCCGGTGAACTCATTGTCAATCGACCCGAAGCGCGTCGAATAGCAGGCGTAGCGCTTCTGAAAACCGGGCTTCGGACAGAAAGAGACCTCGAGCCCCGAAGGCAAAGTAGCCCTGTAGACCTCCTCCTTCAGGGTGAGGTTGCTCAGTTTTTCAAGTTCAAGGCCGGTCATCGTTTCTAATCCAGTCCAGGGGGAAAGCCCAATCTTCAAGAGTGCAGAAAATAGGTCGTGTCGTGGCGGATCGTAGCGGCCGCGGCGGCGATGTCATCCCTGCTGACCTGCTCGAGGCGCTCGCGCAGGCCGGCAAGATCAAGCTCCCCGCCGTGAAGCCGCCAGATGAAATCGCTACCCACCAGCGCCGGAAAGTTATCCTCCAGCATACGGTTCTGGTTGAGGATCGTCTTCAGGGAAGCGTCGAATTCCCCATCGCTGATCTCGCCCTTGCTGATGGCCTCCAACTGGGCCAGGGAGATCTCCAGCGCCTGTTCGTAATTCTCGGTAGCGATGCCGCAGGACATGTAGAGAAGACCCTTGGTACGCTCGACCCAGGAGCGGGCCGAATAGGCAAGGCTCGCCTTCTCGCGAACATTCTGAAACAGCTTCGAATGCGAAAAGCCGCCCAGGATGGCGTTCAGCAGCAGCAGGGCCTCATAGGCATCATCTCCGGGGCGGATGCCGTGCCGAAAACCCAGAACCAGTTTCGCCTGGTTAACCTCGAGTTGCTCGCGAACCTCCCGAGCCTGGCCGACCTCCACAGCGGCTGGAAGCGCCGACAGGGACTTCGTCTCTGAACGGTCGAAGGAGAAGGCCGCGGCCGCCATCTCTCGAATCTGGCCCGGATCGACGTCCCCGCAAACATAGAGAGAGAGGGGAGCGCTCGAGGACCAGTCCCTGTAGAAATCCATCAGAGCGCCGGGCTCGATCTCATCGATCTCATCGAGACTCCCCATCTCATGGCGGCGATAGGGCTCGCCTGCGCACATCTCCTCGGTGCAGCGCAGCACCGCGTACTCGTCCTTATTATCGATGTTTGAGCGAATATTGGTGGAGAGAAGATGTTTCTCGCGAGCCACGTAATCCGCGCTGAAAGCTCCATCCTCAACCAGGGGATCAAAGATAAGCTCCCGCAGCAGCTCGAATCCTTTCTCCAGGAGGCTCTCTTCTCCGGGCAGGAAGGCCTCGTTGACGATATCGAGCGAAAACACCGCCACCTGCCACTCCCCGACCTTGATGATCGAGGAACCCAGGATACAACCGTAGAGGCTCTCGCGATAGCGCCTGAGCGCCTGCATGTCCGGCAGCCGGGTCGTGCCGCGGCGCAGAACCATCGGCACCAGCGAGCGGCTGGTATAACTCTCATCGAGATCGGCCAGGACGAACATCTTGACGATGATGTTCTTCAGCTTCCTGTTGGAATTGACCGACAGGGACATCGATCCGTCCAGCTCGAAACGCTCAAAAAGCGCAGGCTGATTGTTCTGGGTCATGACCACCCGAGCCTTATTTCCTGTCAAAGCTGCTGTCAAGCTCGCGGCGGCTGAGACGAACCATCGTCGGCCGGCCGTGAGGGCAATTCCTCGGATCCATGGCGAGATCGCCATGCTCGAGAAGGCTGTCGATCTCCTCCGGACTCAACCGATCACCGGCCTTGACCGCTCGCTTACAGGCCATCAGGCTGGCAAGAGCCCGCAATCTCTGTTCGAGGAGCTCAGGAGTCTCATCATCACTGAGGTACCGGTCTCCTTCACGCTCAAGCCAACTGAACACCTCCTGGCAGATCTCCGCCACCCGGCTCTTGCGCCTCTTGCCCTCGAAGAGCTCCGGCACTGCCCTGATCGCAACCTCGGCCTCTCCAAAGGGCTCGGCCTCGTAGCCGCAGGCTCCCAGGAGACGGCAGCCATCTTCCAGCAGGGGCGCCTGCTCAACAGAGAGCGCCAGGATCTCGGGGACCATCAGCTTCTGCTGAACGACCTCACCCTCCAGCAGTTGGCGATAGATTCCCTCGAAGAGAATCTTTTCGTGCAGGGCGTGCTGATCAATCAGCAGGATACCGTCCTCTTCCTCTACCAGGATAAAGGAATTCAGCAACTGGAAGACCCGGCCCGGCGACTCGACCTCGGGAAGTTCCCGCCTCTCCTCGACGGCCTCCCGCGGACCTCCCGCGGCGCTCCAGCCGGCTCCGGCGATGGAACCTCCGGAGCCGCCGGTGGAGGCATCCCTGGCTGAGGGCGGCGGGTTGGCGAAAAAATCCAACGCCGCCTGCTCAATCCCCGCCTTCGCAGCCGAGCCGGAGTCATCCGCCGCCTCCTGCGAACGGTCTTCGGGCTCGAGAGCCCGGCTGACCACGTTGTAGACCAGTGGATACATGAGCCCGGGATTCCTGAAGCGAACCTCGGACTTGGTCGGATGCACGTTGACATCAACCGCCTCAGCCGGAAATTCGAAGAAGAGATAGGCCAGGGGATGCTTTCCGGGAATCAGATAGCCCTTGTAGGCGGCGCGAAGCGCCGCGGTGAAGAGCCGATCTCGGACCCACCTGCCGTTAACGAAAAAATTCTGCATCCGCGTATCCCCCCGGCGAAGCGCCGGCGCGCTGATAAAGCCATGGAGGTGAGGTGAATTTTCATCTCCGGGCTGCGCCACCTCGATGAGATTTTCGAGCTTGTCAGCTCCGAGAATCTGCCCGAGCCGCTCGCGGAGCGTATCGCAGGCGGCCAGGTCGAGGGAGCGTTTGCCCATATTGGTGACCAGGAAGGAGACCCCCGGATAGGCCAGGGCGATCCTCGTGACCTGCTGAATAATGTGGGAGAGCTCGGTGGCCGGCCGGCGCAGAAATTTCCGTCTCGCCGGAAGCCTGGAGAAGAGGTTTCTGACCTCCAGCACCGTTCCCGGCTCCCCGGCCGCAGGCTCCGGCGGCTGCCCATCGAGCCGGTAGCGATAGGCGTGCTCTCCCTTCGGCGTGCGGGAGACGGCCTCTACCTCGGCGACAGAGCCGATACTTGGCAGAGCCTCGCCGCGAAAACCGAGGGTGCCGACGCCGAACATTCCCTCCCGGAAACCATCCGTATCGAGCTTGCTCGTCGAATGGCTCTCGAAGGCCATCTGCAGATCGGAAGGATCCATCCCGCACCCATTGTCACGGACTGTCAACCGCTTGCACCCGCCGTCCTCAAGATCGATGAGGATCTCGGTCGCCCCGGCATCGATGGAATTCTCCACGAGCTCCTTGATAACGCTCGCCGGTCTCTCGATCACCTCGCCCGCAGCGATCCGGTTCACAATATCGCTCGGCAGCTTCTGGATAATTGACATAGGCCTTTAGAACTTTCGTAACAGCATGGATAAACCCATCTCCCGCGAAAAGATTGTAGTTTCTCTGCGCAGCGGGTCAAGTCTTCCGGTCGCCACGGCAGCCTGCTACTTGACTACTGCCTCCTGTAAAGCAAGGATGGCACCATGAAACCCGAGAAGCTCACGCACCTGGACTCCTCCGGAGAGGCCCGGATGGTCGATGTAGGAGAAAAAGATTCCACCCGGCGGGTCGCCAGGGCCGGGGCCCGCATCCGCATGGGCCTCGAAACCCGGGAACAGATTACCGGCGAGACCAACCCCAAGGGAGCGGTCCTGGCAACCGCCCGGCTGGCAGGCATCCAGGCAGCCAAACGAACCAGTGACCTGATCCCGCTGTGCCATCCACTGCCGCTCGAACACGCGGAGATCACCTTCAGCTGGGAATCCGAAGGAGACAACGAGAGCGGCAGCGCTCTGCTCCTGGTCGAAGCCGGCGTCACGGTGACGGCGAGAACCGGAGTCGAGATGGAGGCCCTGACAGCCGTCTCCGTCGCGGCGCTGACCATCTACGATATGTGCAAGGCCATCGACCGGGGCATGGCGATCGAAGAGATTCGCCTGCTGGAAAAAAGCGGGGGGCGAAGCGGGCACTGGAAGCTCGAGGACTGACCGTTGGCTTGCCTCGCCGGAGACGGCGCCTCAGAGATCCCTGCTGGTCACAAAATCAGCGGCAAGCTCCAGGCTCTGTCGCACGGTGTCAGACACCTCCACGTCAAGCGAGCAAACCTCATCCAGCGCATCCCGGGCGCTCTGCACGAACGCCTGCGCGCGCTCGAAGGACCGGACGAGGACTCCGCCATTTCGAACCATCTCATGAATCCGGGCCTCGACCGCCTCCTCCATCGGACCCGAGAGCGCCTCCTGGAGCCATCGTGAATCAGTCTCATCCAGGCTGTCCCTGAGGTAGATCAGCGGCAAGGTGAGCTTGCCCTGGCGGAGGTCCGTTCCAAGGCTCTTGCCGACAACGGTCTCCTCGCCGGCGTAATCCAGGCAGTCGTCAACGACCTGGAAGGCCATGCCAAGGTCCATGCCGACACCGCCGAGAGCCTTCGAACTGTCGGCATCCAGTCCGGCGAATACGCCTCCGAGCTCACAGGCCATGGCATGGAGAACAGCTGTCTTCTTTCTGATGATCTCGAAATAGGTATCCTCGCAAAGGCCGCTGTTAAAGCGGCTCCCGATCTGGAGCAGTTCTCCGGCGCAGATCCTGTTGGTGGCCTTCGATAGCGCCTCGGCCATGCCATCGACCGAAGTCGACAAGTAAAACGCCTTTGAATAGATGAAATCTCCGATGAGGATCGAGGGACGATCGCCCCAGCGCTCATGGACCGTATCCACCCGGCGACGCATCTGCGCGCCATCGAGGAGGTCATCATGTACCAGCGTGGCGGTATGCACCATCTCGATGACTCCGCCGATACGAATGGCCTCATCGCTGACCTCGGCGTCGACCAGGCGTGTACAGAGAAACAGCAGGGCCGGGCGCAGTCGCTTGCCGCCAAAGCCGGCAACATGCTCGAGGAGCTCATGAATGAAGGGCTCCTCTGCCTGGAACTCATCGCGCAGGAACGCGTCCAGCCGAGTCATCTCGGCCTCGATCGGCCGATAGATGACATCCAGATCTACGGGTGCCTTGATTCCCATCTTTCAGACTCTGTTCTCAATCTCTCCGGGAAAACCGGCCCTTATCTTAACCGTTATCGCCCATTAGTGAAGCGATGGGCTCCAATGGCAGGTCGAAACTTTCCGCGACGCCCTCGTGGTATATCCGGCCGGCGTGGGCATTCAGCCCGGCGGCCACGTGTTCTCCAAAGCCGAGAAATCCCTCGACCCCTTCCCTGGCGAGTACCTCAAGGTACGGCAGAGTAACATTGGTCAGCGCAAAGGTCGAGGTCCGAGCAACCGCGCCGGGCATATTGGCGACGCAATAATGGAGAACCCCCTCCTCGACATAGGTCGGCTCGCTGTGCGTTGTCGGACGACAGGTCTCGATACAGCCGCCCTGGTCGACAGCCACATCTATAAGAACAGAGGCGTCCTTCATCTCTTTTACATCTTCGCGCCTGACAAGAACCGGCGCCTTCGCTCCGGCAACCAGCACGGCCCCGATCACCAGGTCCGCCTGGCGCACCTTCTTGCGCACCAGCAGGGGGTTCGAATAGAGGGTGGTTACATTGGCTGGAAGAATATCGTCGAGGTAGCGCAGCCGGTCGTGCGAAACATCGAAAATCGTCACCTGGGCTCCGGTACCGGCGGCGATCTTGGCCGCGTTGAGTCCGACAACTCCGCCGCCGAGAATGACGATCTTGGCGGGCTCGACTCCCGGAACTCCGGAAACGAGAACTCCTCGCCCACCGGAATGGCTCTCGAGATGCCTGGAACCCTCGAATACGGCCATTCGGCCGGCAACCTCGCTCATCGGAGTGAGAATCGGCAGGTGTCCCGCCCGGTCACGAATGGTCTCGTAAGCCACACAGGTTACCTCCCGCTCAAGCATGGCGTCGAGCAGCTCCCGCGAGGCGGCAAAGTGAAAGAAGGTAAAGACGATCTGCCCGGGACGCAGAAGGTCATACTCCTCCATCAGGGGCTCCTTGACCTTGACGATAATCTCACCGCGGGAAAAGACCTCTTCGCGGGCGACCAGTTCGGCCCCGGCCTCGCTGAACTCCTCGTCGGTGATACCGCTCCCGAGCCCTGCTCCGGACTCGATCAGCACCTGCTGACCAGCCTGGGTAAGCACATGCACGCCGGCCGGAGCGATCGCGACCCGGCCTTCGTCTTCCTTGATTTCACGCGGTATTCCGACCACGGTTGCCATGACAACTACCCTTGTAAAAAAATCTGTGCGGCGGAGAACCCCAAAACGGGAAGCTTAACCACCACCCCCCCTGGTGCAAGCTTATTACCCCGCCGAGACTCCTCACAGCATCTTTTACTTAAAAGGGTTGTGCCGATCAGGAAGAGTAGAGGCCGTGAGCGCGGATGTAGTCGCTGACCCCCGGGGGCACCCAGTTCGCGAGCTCCTCTCCCCTCGCCGCCGCCCGGCGAATCCGGGTACTGGAAATGTCGACCTCATCCATCTCCACCATGTCGGCGGTACACTGCCGGAGGATTTCTGCGCTGAGCTGCGCGAAGACGGGGTCGCCAAAGTCGGGGGTGAAGCCCGGCCGGTTGACCGCAACAATCCGCGAGAGCTCAAAGAGCCGTTGCCAGTTGTACCAGGTGCTCAGTTCCCCGACCGTATCTCCGCCCACCACCAGGAAGAGTTCATCTTCGGGATACTGCCGCTGGAGAATCTCCAATGTGTCGACCATGTAGCTCGGCCCGGAGCGATCGAGCTCGACCGGGCTCGGCTCCAGGAAGTCTCTACCCTCAACCGCGAGGCGCACCATCTCCAACCGCCGGGCGCCCGGAACCAGCTCCTGGTCATTCTGCTTGTGCGGAGGCGATCCCGATGGAACCAGGAGAACGCGGTCGAGACCATGCGCGGCGCGGGCCGCCTCGCAAACGGCAAGGTGCCCGAGATGAACCGGGTTGAAGGTGCCGCCGAAAATACCGGTCTTCATGGGTAACCCACTCCGCGAAGCTCAGGAAAAAACCGACCGCCGGACATCAGGGGTAGATCCTGTGAAGCATCCTTGGAAAAGGAATGCACTCGCGAACATGCTCGGTGCCGCAGATCCAGGCCACCGTCCGCTCGATACCGAGCCCGAAGCCGGCGTGCGGAACCGTACCGTAACGCCGCAGGTCCATATACCACTCGAAAGCTTCGCGCGGCAATCCATGCTTGTCGACTCCCGCCTCGAGAACCTCCAGGTTGTCCTCGCGCTGCCCGCCGCCGATGATCTCGCCGACTCCCTCGGGCGCCAGCATGTCGACACAGAGAGCGTAGTTCTCGTCTTCCGGATCTCTCTTCATGTAGAAGGCCTTCACCTCCGAGGGATAGCGATGCACAAGCACCGGGCTCTCGAAGTGCTCGGAAAGCGCCGTCTCATCAGGAGCGCCGAAATCTCCCCCTTCCTCGAAATCGATCCCCTTCTCGTTCAGAATCGAGACGGCCTCGGAATACGAAATACGCGGAAAAGGCGCCGCGACCTTCTCCAGCAGGGACGTGTCACGCTTGAGCACGTCAAGCTCGGCGCGGCGGTGTTCGAGAACATACTGGATGATCGAGGAAACGAATTCTTCCGCCAGGTCCATGATGTCATCGAGGTCGGCGAAGGCCACCTCCGGCTCCACCATCCAGAACTCGGTGAGATGCCGGCGCGTCTTTGACTTCTCGGCTCGAAAGGTCGGTCCAAAGCAATAGGCCTTGCCGAAGGCCATCGCCGCGGCCTCCATGTAGAGTTGACCGCTCTGGGTGAGATAGGCCTTCTCATCGAAATACTCGACCTCGAAAAGATTGGTCGTACCCTCGCAGGCGTTCGGAGTGAAGATCGGAGCGTCAACGCAGACGAAATCCCGCTCACCGAAGAAGTTCCGGATGGCGGTGATCACCGCGTCACGCACCCGCAGGATCGCGTGCTGCTTGCTCTGGCGCAGCCAGAGATGTCGATGGCGAAGGAGAAAATCGGGGCCGATATCAGAAGTCTTCGAGATGGGATACTCGCTCGTCGGCTCCTGCAGAACCTCGATACCCGAGGCCTTCAGCTCAACCCCGCTGGGGGCTCTCTCGTCAGCCGCGACCGTTCCGGTCACAATGACTGAAGATTCGTAGGGAAGATGG
This sequence comes from Planctomycetota bacterium, assembly GCA_965659285.1. Lineage (GTDB taxonomy): Bacteria > Planctomycetota > UBA8108 > UBA8108 > UBA8108 > UBA8108. The sequence continues at coordinate 32,718 of CBFHWB010000014.1, forward strand.
GAGCAGCGCTCAAAAAGCTCCTCGCTGACGTCGCCCTTGCCCATGATCGCCTGGACTCTGCCGCTGCCATCTCGAAACTGCAGGAAATGAATTTTCCCCTTCGAACGCCTGTTGAACAGCCACCCTGCGATGCTGACCTCTTCACCGACATGTTCCGGTAAAGCCTGAATCGCCACTGTGTTCGGGTTTTTTTCGCTCATTCTGCCTGTCTCCATAGAGGCATTGAGTGCTCCTGAATTCCATCGGCGGGGAGTCTAACCCTAAACGCCAAAGGTAGAAAGGGAGAATATCACCTGCCTGTAAATGGCCGAAACAGATTTCCGGTTGGTCAGTACCATACAGAAGCCTATAATTGAGTGTTTGAAGTTCAAATCTCCGGGTTTGATTGTCGAAACGGCGGTTGAATGACCCTCCAAGTGGTCTCTCTGGATACGCCTTTTCGACCTTGAAAGATCGGCTGACAACGAATTCCACGTCCCGGCGGGCTCTGATGCCCTGGACCGGGACTCTCTGCGGGTTGGCGGGTTTTCTCCATATGACTTTGCAAATGATCCCTGTTTTTCCCGCTGAAGTAGTTGTGACCATTTCCGAGAGGGAAGCCCGCGAGGCTCCTCTTGCGAATAAAGGGCGGTAATCGATGTCGAAAGATACCTGCAGGACCTCTACCCCGAAAGGGTTGCTGATCCGCCTCTGGGTCATCCTCGCCGTATTCGGCCTGGCTGCGCCGGGGGTAGAGGCAGCTAATGGAGACCTCGCCGCTGTCAGCGACACCCTGAGTTTGTCCAACAGGGAGCTCATCGATATGGCTGAGGATTCCCGGGATGGAACCTTCTGGATCCTCGGCGCCAACGGCAGCTCCGTCGAGAACCACCTTATCTACCATCTGAGTCGTGACCTCAACACCGTCATCGAAACGGTTGAGAACCCTCACCCCAGCGGCAGCATTTCCGAGAGCAACATGTCGCTCAACCGGGGTATCGCCTTTCACGATCCCACCGGGAACCTGTTCGTCCTCTCCCTCACCGGACCCAGGGGACAGCAGGGCTACGAGGTGCGAGCCGTTGACGAGAGTGGAAACGCCAACCCGGCCTTCAGCTTCCCGGTAGATCTCGAGGGTGAAGATGGAGCCGGCCTCTTCGGACTGAGCTTCGATATTGTCTCGGGCCAGCTCTGGACCCTCGACGTCAACAGGGACAGGGTGCTGCGCATCGCCTTTGATGGAAGCGTCACTCGTTCCCTCCGGCTGCCGGACAAGCTCAACGATGAGACCCTGATCCGCGGCAAGGGGATCTCCTTCGACAACGAAGCGCTCGTGCTCTACATCACCTACGGAAGCATCCTTGACCAGGGAGCCTCAAAAATCATCCAGCTGTCGACCGACGGCATCCTGCTGAACGGTGAACAGAGCGCCGAACGTACCGGGATCGAGGTTCCTCTCGGCCAGATCCCGGAGATCGACCGGAGGGGAATCGTTCCCTACCTCGTCGGCGCGGGGCAGAATCGTTTCGCCGTCATCGGGGGCTCCGGACGAATCTACCAGATCGAGCAGATCCTGCCCGAGGTCATCCCCCCCAGCCAGCTCTCCTGCAGCCTGACCATCACCAGCGAGGTTGTCCTCAACTGGATCAACAACGGCCCGGGAGACGATGGCGCCTACGAAGGGTCCATCCAGCTGCTCAGAAACGGTATCGCCTTCGCCACCGTCGCGGGAGACGTTACGAGCTACGTCGACTCAACGCCGATCAACGGCCCCTCGACCTACGCCCTGCGGGCGGCCAATGACGAATTATTCGGCCCGATCGGCTGTGAATGCTCCACCGTCGTCGGCCCCGGAGGCGTCATCAACTGGATCACGGCTCCGACCCACGGCTGCTACGACCTGGCACTCGTTCCGGGAGTGGACAAGATCTACGTGACCGACGACGAGTCGGGAACCATCTCGATTCTCGAATCGGACCTCGGTGAAACCTCCGAGGACAGCTTCCCGAGTCCCTGGGCCAACCCCGGGGGCATCGCCTTTGTCCCGGCAATCCAGCTTGGCTTCCCCCCCCAGCTCTACGAAGATTTCATCGCCATCGCCAACACCTCAGACAACCGCCTGCGCCTGTCGAGCCTCGCGGATCCGGGCTCGGGAACAACCATCAACCTGCGCTTTCCAGCCGAGATGGAGGATCCCAGGATCGGCGGATTGACCTACATCCCCGCAAGCGCCCCCTCCCAGCAACGCTTTGTGGTCACGGAGCGAACCAGCGGAGAAATCTACATCTTCAGGACCAACGGAAACCTGGTCCGCTCCTGCTCGCCGCCAAGCCTGTTCCTCGACGTCGCTGTCGGCGCGGGCATCACCTACGACCCCCTCAGAGAGACCCTTCTCACCAGCTTTGAAGACGGTGTCGTTCGCGAACTTTACGGAGACGGGCCTCCGGGAACCTGTCCTCTCACAGCCCCAAGTTTTGACATCAGCCTCGAGGCTGTCGGCAACGGCTTCGACCAGCCCGGCTATGTCGGGGGCATCGAGATCTCCGCCAACACCCTGCTGGTCTGCCTTCCAGGCAACGGCACGATCTTCCGCACGCTGCTGTTCCCATTCGGCCCCGACTTCACCAGGGGTGATTTCGATCGTAATTCCGAGGTGGATCTGACCGATGCCGTATCAGCAGCGCGCTACCTGTTCCTTGGAGAAGCGTCGCCGGTGTGCATGGACTCGGCCGACAGCAACGATGACGGGATCCTCGATATTTCAGATCCTGTCTACCTGCTGTTCTACCTGTTTATAGCGAACAGCCCGCCGCCGCCGCCGCCTTTCCCCGAAGCGGGTAACGACCCCACCTTCCGGGACAACCTGGGCTGCCAGGAGTAAGAGAATAACGACATGAGCCATAAGAAGAACAACGTCATCCTCGCGCGCCTGCTGCTGGGCCTCCTGGCTCTCCTTGCCGGGAGCTTCTACGGAAACCTCAACGCGGCAAACACTCTCCAGGTCGGCTACGCTTCCGGCAATCCCGGCGAAGACCGAATCCATATGATCATCACCGCGGCCAACGATGAGCCCATTCACGGCTACAGCCTGGCGCTCGCCTTTCCCTCGGCCGTCCTCCAACTGACCGACATCGGAATCTGCGGAACCCATGTCGTCGAGCACGAGCCCGAGTTCGTGGCTCCGCGGATCAACAACGAGCTTGGAATCGCCCAGCTTGGCGTCATCATCGAATTCGAGGCTCCCACGGGCGAGAACTACCTGGAGCCCCTCAGGGCGCAGGACTCCCCGAGAATCATCGCCCGCCTCAGCTTCCGGGTGCGCCCGGGAGCCGCGGGAGGCTACTACCCCATCCGGCTTGTCGACGGAATCGGAACCCCCGCCGTCTACAACCGTTTCAGCAACGCCGGGCGAAGCATCGAACCCGAGCTCAGAGATGGAACCTTCTTCATCAAGGGAGAGAACATTCTCTCCCTCGACCGGCGCAGAGCCTTCTGCGGCGCGAGTCCCCAATTGCTTATCCGGGCGCTGGCAAGCCACCCCGATCCGCTTGACGGTTTTTCCATCGGCATCTCCTTTGACTGTGAAACCCTGGAGCTCGACCCTGACGACGCCCTGCTGGGAATGGATGTCGCCGCCGCCCTGGGAAACCAGGTCGAGCTCTTCCAGACCGATATTGACCTGCTTCCGGGGTCCATGGGATGCCGCTCGCGTACCGGCGTCATCTTTGACCGCGTACCGCCCTTCCTCGGCCAGAGCCTGCTGCCGTCGACCGGCTCCCCTCCCACGCAGGAGCTCATGCGCTATACCTTCCGGCTGAAGAACAACGCGATCGACTGCTCCAGCACGGAGAAACTCGACCTGCGTCTCGAAGAACTTGAACAGCCCGGCTCCCTGAACACGACCTTTATCGTCGGCTCCAGCAGCATCACTCCGGTCAGGGAGCACGGTAAGATCTTCTTCTGCACAGGAAGCCTGCGAGGACGGGTCGTTGACGCGGTCACCGGCGCCGGACTCGGCGGCGTGGAGGTGATCACCAATCCGGAGGGTCTGAGCACGACCTCTGCGGCCAACGGATCCTTTGTCCTGGGGGATCTTCCCCCCGGAGAATACTCCCTGGAATACAGGAAGAGCGGCTACTACTCCGATGGCGTTCTCGAAACTACCGTAGGCTGCGAAAGCGAAAACAATGCCGGGGAGACGGGCCTCTACCAGGTGCAGCCGGGCTGTCCGCCGCCCCTGGGCAGCTTCCGCAGGGGCTTCATCAACAACGATGCCCGCTCCGATCTCTCCGATGCCATCAGCGTCTTCAACTACCTCTTCAGGGGATTCGCGCCGCCGGAATGCACAGCTGGAGCCGATGTCAACGCCGACAACCGGCTCGACATCTCTGACGGCATCTTCATGCTGAACTTCCTCTTCGGCAACGGCCCACCGCCCTATTCGCCCTACGGGGAGTGCGGCATCGATGCCGACAACACGCTCGACTGCGTGCGGTCCTACGCCTGCGAACAGTGAGCCCGGAGCCCTTTTACCTGAGATCGTCAACCTTGTCAGTCTGTTCCCAGGGAAGATCTGGTCGTCCGAAGTGGCCGTACCTGGCAGTGTCGAGATAGATCGCACGGCGCAGGTTCAGCGTTTTGATGATCTCCTTCGGGGTGAGCGGAAAATGCTGGCGAACCAGCTTCTCGATCTCCACCTCGGGCTTCTTCCCCGTACCCTGCGTATCAACGAGAACCGAGCAGGGCTCGGCGACACCGA
>CBFHWB010000015.1:0-36582 GCA_965659285.1 Planctomycetota bacterium
GCCGTTATTGCATCCTTCCTTGGCGCCGGTGAGCGTAAGAGTGTCCCTGAGGACCTCAAGAAGGCTCTGGCGGGCTTCGCAGAGGAATTCCACCGCTTCGCCGTTAATAGTCGTGCTGACGTGTATTTTTTTACCCATTAGTCAAAGCTCCAACCTGATTTCAGGCTCGGTGTTTCAGCAAAGGTTTATTCCTGAAGGGGTCACTGGATTCCGGTCGCCGCCGCGAGCCCGGCCAAGGGCGCCATTGAGGGCTCGCTTTACCAGCACACCGACAAGGTGGGTCCGGTAGTCGGCGGGTCCTCGCATGTCGCTGATCGGGGTCGCTGCCTTGCGGGCGAGATCGCCGGCCTCGGCGAAGGATTCCTCTGTGGCGGGTTTTCCCTGCAGCCAGGCCTGGGCCTCGTCGGCAACAACGGGCGTTGGGGCCACCGCAGAAAGGGCGAGGCGGGCCTCTTCGACGGTCTCGCCTCCTTCGCCAAGACGCAGCCAGGCGCCGGCGCCGGTGACGGCGATGTCCATCTCGTTGCGAGGAATGAATCTCATGTAGCGCGATCCCGATGACTCGCCGACGGGAGGGAGGGCCAGCGAAACCAGCATCTCGCCTTCGGTGAGCACGTTGGCCCCGGGCGCCGTGCAGAATTCCTGCACGGGGACGTGCCTTTCTCCTTCCGGTCCGGCGATTCTGCAGGTCGCGCTTTCTACTATAAGCGCAGGTATGCTGTCAGCGGCAGGAGATGAGTTGCAAAGGTTTCCACCCAGGCTCGCCCGGCCCTGGATCTGCCAGCCGCCAATGATTTTAGCGGAGTCGGTGATGGACGGATAGGCGTTAACGACCTTCGCGTCATTGTAGAGAACATGACACGGAACGGCGCCTCCAATGTCGAGGCCTCCATCGTCGCGCCAGGTCAGGCTCATGAGCTCGGGTATTTTCTTCACGTCAACCACCAGGCCGGCTTTTCTCAGGCCTTCGCGCAGTTGAACTATAATGTCTGTCCCGCCGGCAAGAACCCTGGCCTCGGAGCCCCGCTCAGCGAGCAGGGTCACGGCTTCATCGATCGTCGCGGGTGCCTTGTATTCGAAGTCTTTCAAGGGTCGCTCCCTGGTGGTTTATTTCCTCAGCGCTTTCCGTCCATCGGAAGGCCGAGGGATAAATGAATAGATTGCGCCAAGCCTGTCAAGCTCGCAACTTCATGATCATGGATGAAATTGGAATGATGAGCTCGCCCGGAAAAATTAAAGTGACCTGAGGAATTCCATGATGGGCGCGCATGTTTTTTCCATCTGTAGCTTGTTGAGCTTTCCACGCATATGAAGGGCTCTCGTCATGACAAGCTCGAGGGCCATTTCGAGGGGGCGGACATGGGCCTCGCCTTCGAAGATTTCCATTGCTCTGATGGCAGCTTCGAGGGTGCAGCAAAGCCCATTGCCGGGAGAGCGCCGCAGCTTCCAGGCGGGAGCGGTTGATTGCGGCAGGGAGACGAAGGTGAGTTTCTGCAGGTCAGGTATGCGCCGGGACATGGATTTTGCCTGGGCCCAGGTTGCATCGAGAAGAACCAGGCTGGTTTTTTCCCCTGCGGAACCCCGGATGTCGGCGGGGACCAGGGGTCTGTTGTGGGCTCGAGGATAGAGATCGAGGTAGTTTCGGGCCGGGTCATTCAAGGCCTCTTCGCAATAGGGGTATTCCCTGGACCCCCATGAGATCAATTCACAGGGCTCAATCATTTTTTCTGCCAGGCGGCCTGTGTTGCTCTGCCTGAGCAGTTCCGATGAATGTTGTATGAGCAGCAGTTGGGCCGTGCTCTTGATTCGGGGCAGGAGCTTGCATACGCAAAATTGCTCCCAGAGCCCGCAAATACGGCAGGTTAACAGGGTGCTCTTTTTATGTTTTCTCGGGTTCCTTCGAAGCATGGGAAATTATGATATTTGGTGATAAATCCCGCTGGGTCATAAATCTTTCCTGAATAAAAATTTATGGGATCTTGAGCTGGAGCCGGAGCTTTTGCAGGAATAGCTTAAAACAGCTTAACTGCCGATAAGAATAGGTTTAACAACACAATCAAGGCCGTTTATACTGCTAGCGGTTCGGTAGGTATCCCAAAAGCGTCTACCTTCGTATAAGTGTGGAGACTAAATATGCTGACGATTTTAGGGGATCGGGCGGATAACGGTTTTTGCGACGGGATGCCAAGGAGGAGCTTCCTCTCCATCGGTAGCCTCGCCATGGGGGGGCTGTCTCTACCGCAAATTCTGCAAGCTGAAGAGGAGCAGAAAAAAGCTGTAGAGGGCTCAGCCAGGAATATGTCGCCTCACAAGGCGGTCATTATGATCTTCCTGCCTGGCGGCCCACCCCATCAGGATATGTTTGACCTGAAAATGGATGCTCCGAGCGAGATCCGGGGAGAGTTCAGTCCGATTCCAACCAACGTAGAGGGAATTGAAATCTGTGAGCATTTCCCCCGGCTGGCCAAGATGATGGACAAGTTCGTCATCATTCGCTCCATGGTTGGGGCTGCTGTCGGGCACAATTCTTTTCAGTGCAATGTCGGGCGCAGCGATAGTAACCAGCCCCCCGGGGGATGGCCGGCCATGGGATCCGTCCTGTCAAAGCTCGAGGGCCCTGTGAACCCTTCGATGCCTCCCTTTGTCGGGATGGCGCCCGCCATGGGCCATAAGCCATGGTCTGATCCCGGGCAGCCCGGATACCTGGGCATCCCTCATTCACCCTTCAAGCCCTCCGGGCCGGGAAAGGCCGACATGGTCCTTGAGGGGGTCAGCCTTGAGCGGCTTTCCAGTCGCAGAAGTCTTCTTAGCAGTTTTGACCGATTTCGCCGAGTGTCCGATTCCACTGGTCTGATGGAGGGCATGGACGCCTTTTCCCAGCAGGCCTTCGGGATCTTGACCTCCAGCAAGCTCGCCAGCGCCCTTGATATCAACCAGGAAAGCCCCAAGATTCGAGAGCGCTACGGCAAGGGCAAGCCCGGCAATGTTGCCGACGGAGGACCGCGCCTCATGGAGCAGTTCCTGATGGCCCGAAGGCTTGTCGAAGCCGGCGTCCGTTGCGTCACCCTTGCCTTCAGCCGCTGGGACTGGCATGGAGGGAATTTCACGAGAGGGCGTGAGGACATGCCCATGCTTGACCAGGGTGTTACTGCTCTGGTTGAGGATCTCCACCAGCGAGGCCTCGATAAGGACGTCAGCGTGGTGGTCTGGGGCGAATTCGGACGCACACCAAAGATTAACAAGGATGCCGGCCGTGACCACTGGCCCAAGGTTTCCTGTGCGATGCTGGCTGGTGGAGGAATGCGCACCGGGCAGGTGATCGGGTCTACAAACCGACTGGGAGAGGAGGCGAAAGATCGCCCTGTCCATTTCCAGGATGTTCACGCCACTCTTTACCACCAGTTGGGAATCAATCCTGCAACTACTACGACCACGGACCTGTCGGGTCGGCCACATTACCTCGTTGACAGGCAATATGAACCATTGAAAGAAGTGATCTGAGGAGTCCAACCCAGGTTTGTTTACAGCTATGAAAATGAAATACACACTCACAATTGTTTTTGCCGGGCTCCTGCTCGGGTCCGATTCGTCTGTTGATGCAAATGAGTTTACGGCCCTGGTTGTTGGCCCACCGGGAGCGGACCTCCTTCGCGGCGCTGATGCCAGGACGCAGCTCGTGGTCACCGGAGAAACGGCCGATGGGTGGGCGCTGGACGTCAGCTCAAGCGCTTCCTACGAGTGCGTTCCGGATGGCGTGGTCAAGATCGACGGTCGAGGCTTCGTCACTCCGGTGGCTAATGGAGAGGTCGTTGTCCGGGTCGCCGTAGCTGGCCAGGGGGGCCAGCCGGTCGTCGCTGAGAAGAAACTGAAGGTCGAGAACTATGTAGATCAGCCGGTTGTCAACTTCCCCAACCAGGTGGTCCCTATCTTCACCAAGCACGGTTGCAATGGCGGCGGATGTCACGGTAAGAGTGGAGGCCAGAATGGATTCCGGCTCAGCCTGCTCGGGTTTTACCCGACTGAAGATCATGAATACCTCGTCAAGGAAGGCCGGGGGCGACGGATCACGCCGGCAGCTCCCGGGCAGAGTCTTCTTCTTCGCAAGGCGCTTAATATCTCACCTCATGGAGGCGGGAAACGATTTGGCGAAGACAGCTACGAGTACAGGATCATCCATCGATGGATGAGGCAGGGGATCCCGTATGGAAATGCCGCAGATCTCCGTGTGGAGCGAGTCGAGGTCTTTCCTCCCCAGCGAAAAATGCCCAAGGGCTCCATGCAGCAATTGTCGGTCATTGCTTTTTATAACGATGGCAGCTACGAAGATGTCACCCCGATGGCTACCTTCGAAGTTAACGACAAGGAGATGGGGGAGGTCGACTTGAAGGGGCGTGTCCAGGTTTACGACCTCAGCGGAGATGTAGCGGTGATGGTGCGGTACCAGGGGCAGGTTGGCGTTTTCAGGTCCACAGTGCCTCTTGGCGTGGAGGTGACAAATCTCCCCGAGCCCAGGAACTTCATCGACACAGCGGTCTTCAATAAGCTGAAGCTTCTTGGCATGCCTCCCTCCGAGGCCTGTGATGACCAGACCTTCATCAGGCGGGTCACGATCGACATCGCGGGCCGCCTGCCCACGGCCGAGGAGGCTGAGGCCTTCGCAGCGGACGATACAGAGGCGCGCCGCGACATGGCCATTGAGAGATTGCTCGAGTCCGGGAGCTACGCTGATTATTTCACCAACAAATGGGCCTCCCTCCTGCGCAACAAGAAGAGCAAGGCGACCTATGAGCTGGGCACCTTCTCATTCCATGACTGGCTGAGGGAGATGATTCACACGAACGCTCCCTATGACCAGATAGTCAGGAATGTCGTTGCCGCATCAGGTGACCTGAGAAGCAACCCTGGAGTTGTCTGGTACCGATCGGTAAACAAGACCGACCAGCAGGTTGAAGATTCGGCCCAGCTGTTTCTCGGGATGCGGCTCCAGTGTGCGAAGTGCCACCATCACCCGTTCGAGCGTTGGAGCCAGAAGGATTACTATAGCTACCAGGCTTTCTTCAGCCGTATCGGCCGTAAGAAAAACCCTGACGGACTTGCTGATGCAGAGCGGGTTTTCCACAACAGGGGCAAGGCCAGCGCCAAGAATCCCCGATCGGGGGAGACTCTTTCTCCTGCCGGCCTCGGCGGCAAGCCTCTTGATCTTGCGCCTGATTCCGATCCTCGCCAGGCTCTTGTCGACTGGATGGTGAATCCTGCCAACCCGTTTTTCGCCAAGGCTCTGGTCAATCGATACTGGAAGCATTTCTTCGGCAGGGGGCTGGTGGATCCCGAGGACGACATGAGGGTCACAAACCCGGCCTGCAACCCCGAACTTCTTGAGGCTCTGGCGAAGTCGTTTATCGACAGCAAGTTTGATCTCAAGAATCTCGTGCGGACGATCTGCCAGTCAAAGGTTTACCAGCTGAGTTCTATCCCCAACGAGCACAATGTCCGGGACAAGCAGAATTTTTCCCGATTCTATCCGCGCCGGCTCAATGCCGAGGTGCTCTACGACGCGCTCAACCAGGTGACCAAGTCGAAGGGCGGCTTTGGCGGTGTTCCTCCCGACACCAGGGCCATTCAATTGCCAGATGCCGGCCAGAAAAACTACTTCCTGACCGTCTTTGGCAAGCCGATGGCTGACAGCGCCTGTGAATGCGAGCGTTCAAACGATGCGAACCTGGCCCAGAGCCTCCATCTTCTGAACTCCAAGGAGGTGCTCGGAAAAATTTCAAATAAGGATGGACGGGCCGGGCTCCTGAGCCGTGATGATAAACGTACGGAGCAGGAAAAACTGCGCGAACTCTACCTCTGGTTCTATTCCAGGGAGCCTCAGAGTGAAGAAGTGAACCTGGCGCTTGCCCACCTGGGGAAGGGCGAGAAAAAGGCGGCCTATGAGGACATTATCTGGGCTCTCCTGAATACCAAGGAGTTCCTCTTTAATCATTGAGGCTGTTCCCTGGTTGACCGGGGAGCCGATCCGCTTCTTCCAGGTCTCCCCGGCTGCAATATTGCCCCTGCGATCTACTCCAACCCAGCTGTTATCGGCCCGGCCATCGGTCTGTGGCGAAGAGAACTATGAAAAACAGAATCTTCTTACTCCTGGTTGCGTTCTTTGTCTTTGATGGATTGCACTCCTCGACCGCCTTCTCTCAAATGCCGCAGGCCCGGTTATGGGGGATCTCTCCTCCCGGCGCGAAGGCTGGGAAGGAGACGGCCATCCGGCTTGTCGGGGCGGACCTCGATGGAGTCGACTCTCTTATCTTCACCCATCCTGGGATCAAGGCTGCGGCAAAGCGAAAGAGCGCGAGTCCTTATGCTGAGTTTCTCAAAGAAGAACCCGGGGTTGAGCCGGGCCTTTTTACACTGAACATTGGCGCGGATGTTCCTCCGGGAGTTTACGAGGCGCGGGCAGCTGGAGATTTCGGGATGACGAATCCTCGGTGTTTCGTCGTGAGCTCAATGGAAGAAGTGGTTGAGCAGGAGGGCAATAACAGCCTGGCCGAAGCCAAGGATATTCCTTTTTCCTGCGCGGTCAACGGCTCCATCCAGGCGGCCAGCGACAGGGATTTTTTCCGGTTTAAGGCACCCAGGGGCGCCAGGGTTGTCATCGAGTGTCTCGCGTCACGTATTGATTCTCAGTTGATGCCTCTTCTTACGGTCTACAACTCGAGGGGGATTGAAATCGCCCGGAGCAGGATCGATAAGCGGCGGGACGCCCTGGTCGATGTAGTGGCCGCGGATGACGGCCCCCTGGTCGTCGAGATTCGTGACCTTCTGTACAAGGGATCGGCGAATCATTTCTATCGACTGGAGGTCTCGGCCAGCCCGCATGTAGACACGATCTTTCCTCCCAGCGCTGTTGCCGGGAGCGAGGTTGAATTTCTTTTCCTTGGCAGGAACCTTCCCGGGGGGCAGCCGGCGCCTGAGTTCGCCTTCAATGGAATTATTCCCGAGAAGCTCGTTCGGAAGGTCAAGGTTCCCGGCAAGCCCGGCAGCTCCGGCGCCTTGTCAGAATCCAGGGACTTTGGCCTCCAGCGCTATTCGGATGTGCTCCAGCCGGATCTTGGAGCTTCGGATGGAGCCTACCTGTGGGTGGCGAACGACCCTGTCTTGCCTGAGGCGGAGCCGAATAATTTACCGGGCAAGGCTACGGCTCTGAAGATCCCTTGCGAGGCGGCGGGGCGCTTCTATCCCCGGGGCGATCGAGACTGGTTTGAATTTACGGCCGAGGAGGATGGGGCCTTCAAGGTGGAGGTCAGGTCGCAGCGTCTCGGGCTGGGGACCGACCCGGCCTACGTGATTCAGCAGGTTCTCGTCGGCAAGGATGGCAAGGAGACCGTCAAGGAACTCAAGTTCCAGGACGATGGATTGCCCAATGTCGGCGGCGGGCATTTCGGTACGATTTCAGATGATCCTTTTGGTGAGATCACTGTCAAGAAGGGTAATCGGTATCGCATTCTCGTTCGGGACCTGTACAGCGACAGCCGTGCTGACCCGCGAAATGTCTACAGCCTCGTCATTCGCAAGAGCGCTCCTGATTTCGAGGTCGTCCTCCTGCCCGGGTATCCGGAGGTCGATCCGGACGATAAGAAAAACAAGCCCGGGGTCTGGGGCTCTCTGTTGCGCCGGAACGGAGCGGATCGATACATCGCCTATGTCGACAGGAAAAATGGTTATGCCGGGGCCATTGATCTTGAATTTGAAGGCCTCCCGGAATTCATCAAGGGAGGCAAAGGGCAGATACCCGCGGGCAAGGGCTCAACAACCCTGCTGCTCCATGTTGGAGCGGAGGCCGCTGACTGGGGGGGAATCCTGAAGGTTTTCGCGAAGGCACGCCTGGGAGATCAAGACGTCCGGCGTGAGGTGACCTATGGGACGCTGCTCTGGTCGGGGCAGTCGAAGGCCAGGCTGACCTCCGGGGTGGGGATGGCTGTTTCCGGCGCGGAGCCCAGCCCTTTCAGGATTGAGTCGTCAGCGCCTGAGAACGAGATGGCTCATGGCGGCAGCCTTGAGCTCGCCTTGAAGGTGCATCGGGAGGCAGGCGCGCAGGGCAAGATTACGGTTAACGCGGTCAATCTGCCGCCGAATGTCGAGCTGAAGAACTTCACCGTGAACGACAAGCAGACGGAAGCCAAGGTGAAGGTGACGATCAAGCCGGGGGCTCCCATCGGCCCCCAGGCTTTTCACTTCAGATGCAAAACCGAGATTCAATACAAGAGAGGCATGGCTCTTGTTGACGCAGCAAAAAAGCGTCATGAGAAGATGGGCGGGATTTTGAAATCTATCTCGGGCGTTCACACGGAAAAAAAGACGGCCGCGGATGAGTCCAGGAAGAAGAAGTCGGCGGCGGAGGGCGAGGTCAAAAAACAGACCGAGGCTCTGTCGGCAGCGAAAAAGGTCAACGAGGCGGCCTCTGCCGATCTCAAGACGATGGCTGAGAAGCTGAAATCCGCAGAGGCGGCTATGAATAACAACCCCGCAGACCAGGGGCTGGTGAAAGCTAAAGAGGATGCGCAAAAGGCGGCCGAGGCGTCCGAGGCCAAGGGCAAGGAGGCTTCCGAGAAATTTACCCAGGCTGAGAGTGCCCACAAGGCGTCTATGGATGCGGCGCAAGCCGCAGATGTGGCGCTTAAGAAGGCGGAGGCGGAGGCCAAGGCTGCCAAGGAGAAGGAAGAGCGGGCCAAGAAGGTACTTGCCGCGGCGAAGAAGGATGCGGATGGTCTGTCCAATGCCGCGAAGCCAAAGAAGGTGAAGGTCGGCATCTACTCTGCTCCGATCAGACTCAAGATCACCCAGGCGGCCTTCGCCTTCGAGGGCGAACTCGCTCCCGGCGGACTGAAGGTGACGGCGGGGCAGCCCATTGATCTTCCGATCAAGCTCCAGCGGCTCTACGGCTTCAATGAAGAGGTGAAGATCAAGGCTGTCCTTAAAGATGTCAAGGGCGTCAAGGTCGCAGGCGCCGCGGTGGCCAAGGGCAAGCCGGATTCTCTGTTGAAGATCCAGGTCGAGAAGACCGCTCCTCCCGGAAAGTATGATATAGAACTCCAGGCGGCTGGTAAGTTCGGTAGCGCAAACCACACGGTTAAAAGCAATTTCCAGCTAATTATCGAAGCGCCGGAAGAACCCAAGAAGGTGGAAGAAAAGAAATAATATGCTCTCGACTCTATTTCGCTCATCAGTGATTTGCAGGCCGGTTTTATGGGTGTCCGTTTTCCTCCTGGCTCACCAGGGAGGGCTGTTCGGCCAGGAGGCCATCTCGATTGAAAAGATCGACCGTAAAGAGCCGGTTTTATTTCAAAACGAGATCCTTCCTATGCTGAGGTCGAATTGCGTCGCCTGCCACTCTTCCACCAAGGCTCGAGGAGACATCAATCTCGAGTCGGTTAAATCCATTCTCGATGGCGGTGAAGACGGGCCGATTGTTGTGCCCGGGAAAAGCGGTGAAAGTATTCTCCTGAAAGCGGCGGCCCATCAGGCGAAACCGATTATGCCTCCGAAGAAGAACAAGGTCGGCGCCAGGCCTCTTACATCGAAAGAGCTCGGGCTGATTGCGTTGTGGATTGACCAGGGAGCCAGGAGCGGCGGCACCTCCAGTTCGCCCGTCGCTGTTGAGTGGCATCCGCTGCCGGCCGGGCACAACCCGATCTACGCTACCGCTGTCCGTTTTGATGGGGAGATTGCCGCCTGCGCGAGGGCCAACCAGGTCTTTCTCTACGAGCTTGGTTCCGGCGAAGAGATCACAAGGCTTACAGACTCTGCGCTTGTTGAGGCAGGGCCCTACAAGAGGCCGGGAATCGCACACCTCGACAGTGTCCAGAGCCTTGCTTTCAGCCCGGATGGCGAGACCCTCGCATCAGGAGGGTTCCGTTGCGTCAAGATCTGGAAGCATCGCAAGGGCGTTTCCCTCGCCGAGTTCGAAGCCGGCTCGGCCAATGTTGTCTGCCTCGACGTCAGCCCGGCGGCGGGGGTTCTCGCTACAGGGCATGAAGATGGAAAGGTGCGGGTGCAGAAGACATCCGGCGAGCTTCTCGGGGAGATTCCGGCGGCTTCCGATTCGATCATTTCTCTCAGCCTCGCCATGGATGGGACATCTCTCTGTACTCTTTCAAAGTCCGGCAAGCTTGATTTCTGGAGTGTCGAGGGTTCGAAGAAAACCGGGTCCATCGCGCTGCCGCCTGGAGCTACATCTGTTACCTACCTTGCCAAGGACGCGAATGTTGCGAGCGGCGGGGAGGATGGAGTTGTTCTCTTGTGGGCGATCCCGGGGGCAGACAGCCTTGCCGTGGAGCCGAAAGAAGGCGAGGAGGCTCCCCCTTCTCCAGCCCCGATCAAGGAACTCAAGGGGCATGCGAAAAGGATCACCTGCGTAGTCAGCGTGGACCGCGCTGGGGGACAGCTCCTTTCAGGAAGCGAAGATGGGACTGTAAGGCTCTGGGATGCGCCTGGCGGAAAACAAGTCCGCGAATTCAAGCACGGGTCGCCTGTACGATCAGCCGTCGTCCGCAAGGATGGCGCTCGGATTGCAATAGCCGGAGATGCTCCGGTGGTCACGCTCTGGAACCTTGCCGATGGCAAGGAGGTTGCGAAGCTCCAGGATGACCCGGCCCTGCGACGGGCCACGGCCCGTAAGGAACGTTATCTCAAGCTTCTGGAGGGGCGTCTCGCTGGCCAGAAAAAAAGTCGGGAAGGGGACGTGAAGAATCTGGAGGGCAAAAAGAACGCCCAGAAAAAAAACATGGAGAATCTCGCCAAGGTCAAGAAGACCCGGGATGAGAAAAACAAGGCGATAGAGGCCATCAAGGCAGAGGATAAGAAAAAGGTCGATACGGCCGACAAGGAGGCGAAGGCCGCTCAAGCCGCTCTTGAACTGGCGACAAAGACCAGCCAGGAGAAGGATGCCGCGTTGGCGGCGGTGAAAAATGCCCCTGACAAGGCCAAGGTGGACCTTGCTGAAAATGAAGCCAAGACCGCGAAGGCGGCCCTGGATGAGGCAACCAAGGCCAGTGAAGGAAAGTCCCGAGCTCTCGAAGAAGCCAGGAAGGGAGAGGATAAGGAGAAGCTCAAGCTTGCTGAGAGTGAGGCCAAGGCCGCGGCCGAGGCGGTGGTGAAGGCCTCCACCGTCAGCGACAAAAAAAACAAGGCCATCGAGGTGGCGAAGAAAAGCCGGGACAAAAAGAAGATCGAGATGGCCGCCAAGGAAGCCAAGGACGCAAAGGGAGCTATTGCCAAGGCGACCAAGGCGAGGAATGACAAGAACAAGGCGCTGGAGACAGCGAAAAAAGGTGGCGACAAAAAGAAATTCGAAAAGGCTGACAAGGAAGCCAAGACGGCTCAATCCTCAGTTGATTCGGCGGAGCGAACCCTCGCAGAGAGCGGCAAGGATATCAAGAAGGCTGAGGGCCAGCTGACGTCCCGCGATGAAGAAATCAAGAAGGCGGAGGCCAGGGCCGTTGCTCCAGGGGAGCAGGTCGCCGCCGCCAAGGCGGCCGAGGCTGCTGCCAGGAAGCCGTCCGTCGGTTTGGCGTTCTCAACTGATGGAAATTATCTCTACACGCTTGGGCAGGACAAGACGATGGTGGCCTGGAGTTCCGAGACCGGGGCCGGGCTGCACAGCTTCGAGGCCGAAGGCCGGATCGTTGCCGCAACGGAGGAGGGGGTTGTGTGCTGTAGGGGCAAAAGCTCCATGCGGCACCTTGCCCCCATCGGGCGCTGGGAATTAGAGAAGACCCTGGGCTCCCCGAATGGGGAAAGTCCGCTCGTTGACCGGATTCTTTCCATAGATTTCAGCCCTGACGGCAAGCGCCTGGCCGCGGGCGGCGGTGAGACCTCCCGCACAGGGGAACTGTCTGTCTGGGATCTTGAGAAAGGAGAGCTGGTCTGGCGGCTCGAGGATGCTCATAGCGACACCGTATTTGCAGTCGACTACTCCGCTGAAGGGGAGTATATAGCCACCGGCGGGGCGGATAAGTTCGCCAGGAGCTTCAAGGCGCTCGACGGTGAGCGGGTCCGGTTTTACGAGGGACACACAGCCCATGTGCTTGGTGTGAGCTGGCAATCAGACGGCAATATCCTCGCCAGCTGCGGGGCAGACAACGTGATCAAGATCTGGGATTTCCGCAGCGGCGAGGTCAAGCGAACTATCGGCGGCTTCTCCAAGCAGGTCAGCGCAATCAGCTTTATCGGTGACAGCCAGGAGACCCTCTCCTGCAGCGGCGACAAGAAGGTCGCGATGCATCGCGCCAACGATGGAAACAACTTCCGCAGCCTGGGTGGGGCAGGTGACTATATGTATTCCATCGGTGTGACCCCTGACGCCGCGGTCGTGGTGGCCGGCGGGTACGATAGCGTTCTTCATGTCTGGAACGGCAAGGACGGAAAGGCTCGCTACCAATTGAAGCCGCCGGAAAAATGATCGGCGTCCTTCCGCACCTTCTACGCCTGGCTTTCCCTTGACCGTTCTTGAGCTGGACTCCGCAGACGACAAGCGGCTGGGCCCTTACAGGGACCTGAAAGGCAGGTCGGAGCTTGGCGCTGAACATTTCATAGTCGAAGGAGAGCACCTTGTTAAAAGGCTTCTTTCGAGCTCGCTGGAGGTCGTCTCAGTCCTGGTCAGTTCACGCAAGATTGACAGGCTCCGTCCGCTCCTTCCGGCTTCCGTCCTGGTTTTTGTCCTCGATGATGACGAGATTGAGGCCGTTGTCGGTTTTAAGTTTCATCGTGGGGTGCTTGGCTGCGGGAAGAGGCCCGAAGAGCTGGGTTTCGATCAGCTCCTCGGCTCCGGCCGACCCGCGCTCAAGGCGGTTGCCTGTCCGGAAATTACGGATTCGGAAAATCTCGGCTCCATCATGCGGACAGCCAGGTGCCTTGGCCTGAACGCCTTGATTCTTGGAGAGCGGTGTACCGATGCCTATTCCCGCAGGTGCATCCGGGTTTCAATGGGGGCGGCCTTTACCCTGCCCGTCTACAGGTGCGGCGCCGTTGTCTCGGATCTCAAGAAGCTTTGTGCTGCGCCGGGAGTCCAATTGGTCGGCGCGGTGGCCGATCCGGAAGCGTCGCCGCTGTCCGGAATCGTTCCGGCGGATGACTGGTGCGTGGTTCTCGGAAACGAGGAGGCCGGCTTGCCGGAAGAACTGACGGACATCTGTCACGAGTTAGCCTGCATACCTATGGCCGGCGGCGCTGACTCCCTGAACGTATCGGTAGCCGCCGGTATCATTCTGAATCACATGACGACTCGGGGCTGACCGGCGTTTCAGGCCCGCATCGTCCCGCTGAGTGGAGGCTCCCATTCGAGGTTGTCTGACAAGGCAACCAGGGGGTCGATCCTGGCGGCGATTTCGACCGGGAAGGGCGAGGTTTTTCGCAGCTTGAGGTCTGCGTGCGAGATGAGAGTCTCCAGGGTGGAGGATAGAACCTGGCGAGTTTCGTTGACCATGAAGTGGACCAGGTGGATCTTCTTTTCAGACCTTCCCACCAGGCGGGAGTGGATGGAGATAGTCTCTCCCGGCCTTACCTCTGCAAGGTAGTTGATGTACTGCCGGAGGGCGAAGGTGCCTGATTCGCCAGGGGTGAAATATTCCTCGGTAAGGCCAAGTTCGTTGAACAGCCCGGTGACAGCCTTTGAGAAAAGAGCTACATACCACTGGACGTTCATGTGGCCCATAATGTCCAGGTACTCATCGGTGATGGTCTCGCCGTGGTAGCGGGGCAGCTCCCTGATATCTTTCAATTCGATGTCTTGATTCATCAGGGATAGAGTCTACCCCGTGACGACTCAGCAGAAAAGCAATCTGGCCGACAACGAGATTCTCTCCCTTGCCATTCCAGCCGCCGGCGCTGGCCTGACCGCGCTGGCCCATACCTGGGTCGATACGGCCTGGATAGGTTGGAGTTCAGATGGAGCTCTTGGCGTCGCGGCTCTTGGGATTGCCAGCTTTACGGTCTGGATTTACGGGTCGCTGGGGTCGTTATTAATTGTCGGCCTGACAGCCATCGTCGGTCGTTATTGCGGCGCCGGACGGTTCGCCGGCGCCTGCTATACTGGAAGCCAGGGTCTTCGGGGCGCCATCTGGCTGGCTGGGCTTTGCTCCGTGGCCGGTTATTTTCTCGCCCCATTGTTTTTCCAGTTGGCTGGAGCCGGGGATGATCTCCTGGAGGTGGGCGCGCCTTATGTCAGGATTTACTGGGGCGCGGGGCTTCCTGTCCTGCTGGGCTATGCGGCTACCGGGATCTTTCGTGGCCATGGAGACACTCGTACTCCTTTCCTGATGGGCCTGGTTGGGCTGGCCTTGAATGCCGTTCTTGACCCCGTATTTATATTCGGCCTGGGGCCGCTTCCGGCTATGGGGGTCGGGGGCGCGGCCTGGGCAACCGTGATTTGTTCCGGGGCAAGCACGATTCTCATGCTGTGGGTTCTTCAAAAGAGAGGGTTGCTCGCGCCGGCCAGGCCTCCAGACGAGGAGCTTCGGCTCCGGGAGGACACTCTCCTTTCAAGGCCGGGGCGGCTCGGCCTTGATTTTGCGGTGTTGCGGCGGCTTGTTCGAATAGGCCAGCCGGTAGCCATGGCAGGAATCTTTTTCTCGCTGGTCTATCTTCTTCTTGCACGGATCGTTTCCGTTACAGGCGGTCCTACGTCCGTTGCGGCCCTGTCCATTGGGCATCGGGGCGAGGGGCTGGCGTGGGTCTTCTATACAGGCTATTCCGCGGCTGCATCCAGCCTTGTCGCTCGGTATATGGGAGAGGGTCGGACAGACCTTGCTGAAAAGCTGGCCTGGAGAGCGGTTTTTCAGTGCGCGGTTCTGAGCCTGATCTGGGGCGGAGCCCTGTTTTTTTTCGGGGAGCAGGTTGCCGCCTGGTTCATAGACAGCAAGGCTGCGGATCATGAGCAGGTGGTGCGGGAGGCGGCCTTGTATTTCAAGATCACCTCATGGAGCCTTGTCTTTCAGTCCTGCGATCTGGTCCTCGGCGGAGCTTTCAGCGGGGCGGGGCTTACCCTCTCTCCGATGCTCCTGAGCGCTTCGATCACCGCCACCCGGGTTCCGCTTGCAGCCTGGGTAACCCTGGGAGAAAAAGCCGAGGTCTCGGACATCTGGTGGGTCATCGCCTCGACTGCAGCGATCAAGGGCGTGTTGCTGATACTCTGGTTTCGCCGGGGGAAATGGAAGACTCGGTGTGTCTGAACCGAGGGGCGTTCTTTTCCGCGCTCAGCTGTCGAACCAGGATTCAGCTCCGCTTCCGGGGCTCGCGAGGATTTGTTCAGTGACCGGCAGCTCGAACTTCCCTGTTTTTTCGCAGATCTTCTGAAGGAAGTCAGCGTGGTCGCTGAAAACGCTCCAGAGGTAATCCTTAACGGAGAGGCTCTGCTCTGTTGATTTTTCGGCAGCCATCTGGACAGCGTTGTCATCAAGCGACAACATGACTCCATGACGCCTGGCGAACTCCGCCTCGAATTCACGGGCGACGTAGATGTAGTAGCTGGTGGCCGCAGCCGCGGGATCTTCAAGAACCTCCTCGAGTACCCGGCCAGGGTCTTCCACCAGGTGGGCAGTCATGGCCAGCTTGTCGATGCGTGTGCCCGGGAGGTTGAACTTGAAATGTCTCAGACAGGATTCGAGAACACTCATCAGGCCTCGGGCACCGGTCTTTTCGTCGGCCGCTTTTCTTGCCACCGCCTGAAGGGCCGAGTCTTCAAACGCAATATCGATGCCGTAGTCCTCAAAGCTCTGGCGGTATTGTTTGAGGATGGACCCCTCCGAGGTCAGGAGGATTCTGTAGAGATCGTTGTCGGTGAGTTCGTCGAGAGCCACCCTGACAGGCAGCCGGCCAATGAACTCGGGCTCAAAGCCGTACTCGACAAAGTCGCGGGTGTTCACACTCTGGAGGATCGAGCTTTCTTCGTCCGCTTCGGTCTTCTGGGTGGAGGCTCCGAAGCCGATGTTGTGCTCACTGAGTCTCTTTTCGATGACCTCATCGATGCCCGAAAACGCGCCGCTGACCACGAAGAGAATGTGGCGTGTGTTGATCGTGCTCGGGCCCTGGGGGCCGCCTCCCTGCATCATTCCCTGCAGGTGGGCAGAGATGTCCATGGGGTTCTTGAGGTTGACCTCGGTCTCTTCCATCAGTTTCAGGAGGCCTACCTGGACGCCCCTGCCGCTTGGGTCTCGGCCCTGCGGATTCTGGGCGCCAGCGATCTTGTCGATCTCGTCAAGGAAGACGATCCCGTGCGAGGCAACGACGGCATTCCCATCGGCGGAGCGCACGAGCTCTCTGACAAGGTCATCCACATCTCCTCCAACGTAGCCCGTCTCGGAGAACTTGGTGACATCGGCCTTGACGAATGGCACGCCGATGAGCTGGGCCAGGATTCTGATGAGGTAGGTCTTCCCGACTCCCGTGGGGCCGAGAAGGATGACGTTCTGTTTTACGTAATCCGACACAGGCTCTCGGGTGGATGAGGTCTTTTCAGGGGCGTCTCCCGGGGCTTCTTCCCGACCGCCAAGAACCCTCTTTACGTGATTGTAATGATCGCAGACCGCCACAGAGAGGGTTCTCTTCGCTTCGTCCTGACCAATGACGAATCGATCGAGGTAGCCCTTTACCTGGGCGGGGGTCATGTCAAAGTCGAGGACGGCCTCGGGGATTTCGAGAACCTCCTCCTGGTTCTCCGCCTGGGGAGGGTTCCCCATGGCATCCGGGCCGACGGGGAAGGTGACGACATCTCCGCCGAACTTATCTTTGATGAAGTCCTGGATCTCCTTCTGGAGCTCCTCCGGACTCTTGGGCGTTTTATTGGAGTCAGTCATGATTCTGGATATATCATGGGCCAAAATTCCGGCCACGACAACATCCTGTGAGGCCAGGTGATCAATATGCCTGAAACGCTGAAAATACTCGCCCTTGAACCCTACTACAATATTTCTCACAGTGTCTTCCTGGAGGGTTTCTCTGAATACTCCCGGCACAGCGTAAAAATCTGGTCTCTTCCGGGAAGGAAGTGGAAGTGGCGAATGAGGGGGGCGGCGTATCATTTCGCGGATCTTGCGACCCGGATGAATCCTGAAGATTACCCTGATGTCATCTTCGCTACGGATTTCCTCAACCTTGCCGACTGGAAGGCGATCTGTCCGAAGCCCTTCCGGGATATTCCCGCCGTTCTGTATTTCCATGAAAGCCAGGCCAGCTACCCCCTGAGCAAACACGCCAGTGGGGATCACGATTACGGTTGGATCAACCTCAGTTCCTGCCTCGCGGCCGAGAGGGTTTTGTTTAATTCGGAATTTCACCGGGGCCAGTTTCTCGGCTCAATCAGGGAGGCCCTCTCCCTGATGTCTGACGGGGTCCCGCTCGATCTTGCAGACAGGGTCGATGGCAACTCCGAGGTGTTCCCCGTCGGAATCGATTTCGCCGGGCACGACCTGGCGAGGAACGCATCTGCCGCAAAGGCATCTGGGCCGCCTGTGATACTCTGGAATCACAGATGGGAATATGACAAGAGGCCTGAGGTTTTTGTTGAAGCTCTCAGAGCTCTTGTCGATGCCGAGGCTGATTTCGGCGTGGTTATCTGCGGGGAGTCTTTTGACGGAGCTTGTCCGGCCTTCAAAGAGATCGGGGCTCTTCTTGGGGAGAGGCTGTTGCATCTCGGCTTCTTCGAAAGCAAGGAGGAGTATTATTCAGCCGTGGCGAGCTCCAGCATTGTCGTGTCAACGGCTGCCCACGAGTTTTTCGGCATATCGATTGTAGAGGCTCTTTATCTCGGCTGCATCCCGGTGCTGCCAAGGGAACTGAGCTATCCTGAGATCCTTCCTGAAAAATTCCATTCCAGTTGCCTCTATCGCGACTTCGGTGAACTGCGAGAGATGTTGGAGGGGTTTCTTCGTGAGCGGCCTGAAGGCATGGCTGAAGAGATGCGGGAGGTCGGGGGGCGATATCACTGGCGGGATCTGGCCCCGCGGCTTGACGCTATCCTGGAAGGGATGGCCTGATCAGGTGGCTTCGCCCTGGTCGCCCTCGAGTTCAGCGATCCGTTTTTCGAGGTTTCTTATCTTTCTCGAGTATTCAGGGAGCTTGTCAATCAGGGCATAGATTTTCTTGGTCGCGAGCGCGGGACGGGCCGGAATGCCGAGATAAACTCGCCCCTGGCCACCCTCGATGTCCTGCATGACACCGCTCTTGCCGCCGACAATGACCCCGTCACCGATGGTTGTATGACCGTTCACGCCGCTCTGTCCCGCGAGGGTGACGTAGTTGCCAAGGGTTGAGCTTCCAGCGACTCCTACCTGGGAGATGAGGAGGCAGTGTCGACCGGTGGTGACGTTGTGCCCGATGACGACCTGGTTGTCGATCTTGGTACCCTTGCCGATGACGGTAGAGTCCAGGGCTGCTCGATCGATGGTTGTATTCGCCCCAATCTCCACATCATCTTCAATGACAACAGTGCCTACCTGCTGGATCTTCCGGTGAACGACTGGTTCAGCGGGATCTTCGGTATTCTCCTGGGCAAAGCCGTATCCATCCGCGCCAATGACCGCTCCACTGTGAACGATGACACGGTTGGCGATGGAGCAATCATGGTAGATATGTACTCCGGGATAGATAACGCAGTCCTCGCCAATGGAGGAGCCGGGCCCAATGGTCGCTCCGGGGAAGATTTCGGTACGGGCGCCGATGCTGGCGCCATCACCCACCCAGGCTCCCGGGCCGACTCCGACGCCTTCCGCCGTTGTGGTCCCTTCTCCGATAAAGGCGGCGCTGGAGACGGTTTCAAATATTCGTTTCCTTTTATGGAGGAGTTCCAGGATCACAGCCCAGGCTACGACTGGCTGATCAACACGAATGACATTCAAGGCGCTGGGAGCCTCCTGCTCCGTCGAGATAATCACGCAGCCGGCCTTGGTCGTGTCGAGCTCCGCCGCAAGCCTGGGATTGTCCAGGAAGCTGAGGTCGCCGGGCCCCGCCCCGGCAATCGATGCCAGGGAGGCGATGGAGTAATCGGGATCTCCGTCAAGGCTCCCATTGACCAGTTCGGCCAGTACGTTGAGTTTGTGCTGCTTGCTCATGACAGGATCAGTTTACAGGTAGGCGGGGAAGAGGAAAAGAAGAAGGAGGAAACCTTGTCGCCGCGGCGAAAAAGGTCCAGGGTTGTCAAACCGGATGAGTTTCGATGTATATTAACACTACAGCCAGCCTCACATTTCAAGGCACCAGCCATGTCCGCCGAAAAGAGTCCAAGGATGTACGATTCGATGGCCCAGGCTTTTCACCTTATTGGAAAGCATGAGGAGGCCATCGATGCGCAGGAGATGGCGATACACTTTCTCGGCGATGAAGACGGACCGCTTCGGGAAGAGATGTCGCAGCGATTGCTCAAGTACAACGAAGCGGCAGAGAAAAACGCGGCTGCTCGCCCCCCGATGCCGCGGGTAAAGAGCAAAGGATGATAGCAGTCGTGACCCTGGCGGGCCTGTTCAGCTTTGCCGGGCAGGGGGACCCTGTGGGCGTCCAGGCCCTGATCAGTTCAGGGGATTACGAAGCCGCCATCTCGACTCTTGAGAAGACGCTCCAGCGCGGGGAAAAGGGGAGGGAGCACGAGGAGGCGGCCCTTACTCTCGCTGAGTGCTATCTCTCAATGGGGCTTTTCGCAAGGGCTGGCGAAGCTCTTGAGTTGCTCGCTCCCAGGGCCAGCGGGTCTTCGCGCCGCCGCTATGTCCTGGCGGAGGTTCTCGCCTCCAGGGGCAAGACCGCTGAAGCGGAAAAGATCCTGGTCTCGTTGTCGGGGGAAGAAGGTTTCCCAGGCGCGACCTTCAGGCTCTCTGTTCTCTCGTTTGAGCGGGGCGATTACAAGAAAGCAGAGGAACTCCTTGCGGCTCTGGCTAAATCGGGGGGCCTGGATTATTACGCTGAAATTTACCGCGTGAGATCATTGCTTGCTCTCGACAGAGCCTCCGAGGCTTCGGAGGTTCTCGCCTCGCTGGGTAAGAATCATGACACCCCGGAGGTTCGCTACCTGGCTGGGAGAGCCTCCCTGCTCTTGCGTAAGCCCGGGCTGGCGGCCGAGCAGTTTCGCCGCGCCCTTACCGTAAACAGCGATTACCTGGAGGCCGCGTTCTCACTTGCCAGGTGTCTGAGCGAGGAAGGAGACAAGGCGGGCGCGGCTGCGGCCATGAGAAAATTCAAAGATCTGCAGCAAACGGAGAAAGTTCGCACACGGAAGGCAAACCTGCTATCGCAGAGATGCAGGCGAGAGCCGGGAGATGCGATTGCCTGGCTCGATGCGGGAGAATTTTACCTTTCCATCGGAGATTCAGACCAGGCGGTGAGTCACTCATGGCAGGCTCTTGTGTTGGATGGGGGATCTGTCCGGGGAAGGTTGTTGCTTGCAAGGGCTCTGCGAAACGCGGGCGCCTATGCCCAGTCTGCCCTTCACTATCGAAAGGTGATCACCCAGTCGCCCGGCAATCAATCAGCTGTTTCAGAGCTCAGAGAATTAATACGGAAACATGCCCGGAAGTGACCTGTCGATATTGATCCCCGGAAGGCGCCTGGCGGCTGTTATTCTTTGCGGCCTCCTGGCGGCCTGCTCTCGCCAGGAGCCTGCGGCGGGCCCGGAGGGGGTCCGCTTTGTCGATGTAGCGATCGGGCGGGGACTGAACAGGAGGCTGGTTTCCGGAGGGCCCGAAAAGCTGGTGATTGTCGAGAATATCGGGACAGGGGTTGGGGTGCTCGATGTGGACGGCGACGGGAGGCTGGACCTGTTCTTTTCAAACGCCGGAACTCTATCAGGCGGCCGGGTTCTCCCGGGGCCTGGGGCGGCTCTTTTCAGGCAGGACTCCGCCGGGAAATTCCAGGATCTCACGAGCCAGTTGGGAATTGAATTCAATGGCTGGGGGACCGGGGTTGCTGTAGGGGATTACGATAACGATGGAGATCCGGACATCTTTCTCTCCTGCTGGGGGCCCGATCGATTGTGGGAAAACAGGCAGGGGAAGTTTTTTGAGGTAAGCGCCGGGGCTGGAGTTGATCACCCCGGTCTCAGCACCAGTGCCGTCTTTCTTGATTATGACCTGGATGGGAAGCTTGATCTCTATGTTGCCTGCTATGTCGATTTCGACCTGGCTGACCTCCCGAATTCGGGGGAGCCCTGTATTGAAGGCGCGGCCAGGGTGGCCTGCGGCCCGGATTTTTACGAGCCCGCATCCGACCGGCTCTATCACAACGAGGGGGGTGGACATTTCAGGCTGGTTTCGGACGAAACCGGACTTGAGGCGGCCCCTGGAGGTTACGGACTCGGCGTCGCGGTAGATGATTTCAATCGAGATGGAAGACCTGACATTTACGTCGCCAACGACACGACGGAGAACTTTCTGTGGATGAATGTCGCGGGTAAAGGCTTTGTCGATGAGGCGCTTTCCGCCGGCGCATCTCTCGGGCCGGAGGGCCAGGGGCAGGCAGGGATGGGGGTCGCCATCGGCGATGTTGATGGTGATTGCCGAGCTGACATCTTCGTGACGAATTACTCCCAGGAACAAAACGCGCTCTATCGATGTGTAGGCGGCGCCGAATTTCGCGACGCCTCGGCCGGTTCAGGGTTTGGGAGAGAGTCCTTCATTTCACTCGGGTGGAGCACATTTTTCGCGGATCTTGACAATGACTCAGATGACGATCTTTTCATCGCAAACGGGCATGTACATCCTGGGGCGGCCAAGCTTAATTCTGCCCTGAGCTACCTGCAGCCATGCCTGTTTTACCTGAATGACGGCAAGGGCGATTTTCGCCTGGCCCCGTCCTCGGTCGGGCCGGGGGCCGTGGAGGCCAGGGCGCACCGAGGCGCCGCCCAGGGCGACATGGATGGAGATGGCGACATCGACATTGTCGTAACCGTCCAGGATGGACGGCCTGTTTTCCTGGAAAACCAGTCTCGAGGCGGAGCCCATTCGCTTCTTGTCGAATTGGCCGGCACCGAGAGCAACCGTGAAGGGATTGGGGCGATGCTTGTTGGGGTGGTCGGGGAGAGGAAGATCCTCAGGCGCGTGGGACGAGGGGGAGGCTATCTTTCGGCCAGGGATGTCAGGGCGCATTTTGGTCTTGGGAAATCAACCCGGCTGGATTCCCTGGAGATCAGTTGGCCGTCCGGAAAGAGGTCGATTCTCAAGGGTCTTGCCTCGGGAATGATCTATCGCATCAGAGAATCTGATGGCGCTGTAGAGACAGCCACGAAGCTGGCCGGCCGGAATTAATTCAGGGCCGGCCGAGACCCTTCCTGAGGATTTCTTTCAGGGCCGTCTTGTCTTCTTCGCAGAGGGGGAGCAGGGGTCTCCTGGTGTCGCCTCCGGCGAGACCAAGCAGGTCATGGGCGTATTTAAGACCTGGAATGCCATAGCCCGCGGTGAGAGCCTGGTTGACCGGAAGAAGCTTCTGCTGGAGAGCCCGGGCAGCCGTGGTGTCTCCCTTGGCGAAGAGATCAGAAAGCTCGACGCATTCGTTCGGGGCGATATTGGCCAGGGCCAGAACTCCTCCGGCTGCGCCGAGGGTCAGGCCGGCCAGCAGGATGTTGGCTGTGCCAACGTAGACCAGGAAATCCTGCGGGCAGTCAGCAAGGCAGCTTGTGAGAAACACAAGATCCTGCGACGTGTCTTTCATTCCGATGATTCCCGGATGCGAACTCAGTCGTCGCACCATCTCCGCCTGGAATACGATGGGTGAGAACTTGGGGACATGGTAGAGAAGGATCGGGATCTCTGCCGCCTCGGCTACCGCCAGGTAATGGGCTTCGAGGACAGCGGGAGTCATGGCGCCTCTGTAATAGGAGGGCGGGACCACGAGGGCCGCATCGGCTCCGGCTGCCGCGGCCCTGCCGGTCGCTTCAATGGTTGCCCGGGTCGATTCTCGTCCAGTGCCGACGATCAGCGCTTTTTCTGGCGTCCTTGCCGCGGCCGCGGTTTCAATTACGCAGACCGCCTCGTCTTCATCCAGGTAGACGCTCTCTCCGTTGGACCCGAGAACCACGTATCCCGCCAGCCGGGTGCCGTTCAACGATTCTATGTTGGCGGCATAGGCTTCTCCGTCGAAGACTTCACCCCTGAAGGGGGTGACGAGTGGAGGGAAGATTCCTCGTGGAAGGGAGCCCATTAAAATAGTCTCCATCTGTGAAGGGTTACGCTCATCTCCCTGGTCAACTCCCGGCTCCAAGCCGCCCAATTACGGGCAGGTCGTCCGCGAGGGGCCGGGCGTAATCAAGGAATGCCTGGGTTACATCATTGCCCGACTCGCTGATGAATTCAGCCGGCATCTCCTTGGTGTGCTTGGCCACCTTGTTGAGCTCCGTGATAAACATTTCGGAATCGTAGTGTCCATCGGTTTCGGTTCGCCGAATACACACTGTGCCGCTGGAGAGTTCGCCCTCCACCATGGATCGAACCGCAAAAGCTCCGGCCGCGCGCGCCTCCGAAGCATCGACCTCTGAGCGAATGCTGGGGAAGCAGCGCTGCATATAGCCAAGAGTGTCAGCCCGAACCCTGGATGCCGCAGGGACCTTTTCCTTGACGATGCCGGAAAGGTAGTCGCCCAGAGCGCCAGTGCCTGACAACTGGACATTGCCATGGGAGTCCTTTTCGCCGCTCGTGTAAACCGGGCTGCCATCCTCCCTGGTGATTCCCTCGGATACGGCGATGACGCAGCGGCCGAGGCGGTCAAGGCAGCCGGCTACATCGTCGGCAAATCTATTTTCATCAAAGGCTACCTCGGGAAGGTAGATGAGGTGGGGGCCATCGGTTTCGTTCTGGCGGGCCAGGGCGGCCGCGCCTGTCAGGAATCCTGCGTGACGGCCCATGATGACATCGATTTTGACTCCCTTGAGTGCGGTGTTATCGAGGTTGTCGCCCATGAGGGCGAGGGCTACAAAACGAGCGGCGCTCCCGTAGCCGGGGCAGTGATCTGTTTCGCGGAGGTCGTTGTCGATGGTCTTGGGAATATGGCAGACCCTGAACTCGTAATCCTCACCTCGAGCCAGCTCATCGACAATGTTGGCCGTCTCAGCAGTGTCATTTCCGCCGATATAGAAGAAATAGCGGATGTCATTTTCTTTGAAGACATTGATCAGCTTTTTGCAGTCTTCTTCGCTGGCTTTTTTCCTGACAGAGCCAAGGGCGGCTGAAGGCGTTCTGGCGACTCTTTCGAGCGTCTCCGGAGTCTCTTGCGTAAGATCAATTAAATCGTTTGTAAGGAGACCCTCAAGGCCGTGGCGGGCTCCGTACATGCGCCCGATGGCTTCATGCTTTGCCGATTCAAGGATGGCTCCAACCAGGCTTTCATTGATAACGCAGGTGGGGCCGCCGGACTGACCGATAACCGCGTTGCCGTTGATGTTCGCCAATTTAATTCTCCAGTGATGGGTGAATGAAGGGGCGACCTTCGCTTAATTTCTCACAAGGGTCCGAATTATCTATGAAACGGTGCCCGAATGAAGAAGAAAAGCTCATATTTAGCGACCGGCTTGAAGGCTAAACGGTATAAATTTAGCCATTTGATCAATTTGGCCAAAAGATGGACACGACTCTAAGATGATAAAAAATAAGTGGTTATGAGAGCGAAGTACGTCTTTCATAGAAAGTGGTTAAAGATTAGCCGTTATAGAAGCTCAGATCCGCGTCAAGCCCCTCGCTGAAAAAGCCATAGGGTCTTTACATGGAGAGACTTACGTAAAATATAATTTTCCTGCAGCCATTGGAATGAGGCTTGCTTTAAGTAACCCTGCGTTCGAAGGAATGCGGTTGGGCCTGGCCCGTGGAACAGATTAAAAATACGGAATTTGCACCGTCAGGTGTGAGATAGGAAGGAGCCTGAGAGTTTAGGGAGGAAGCCTCCTTTTGAGTCAATGGATAATTCCAATTGGCTCTGTAGGGTCGAGGGAGGCAAGGTTCAACACCACACTTCTCCTTAAAACTTGCTTCATTTCTTACGGAAGGGCGTCAGCTTGCTGGCGCTCTTTTTTTTTGTATACCCAGGTCCGGGATACAAACATTTACCGAAAATAGGCTTGTTCATACGGGGGTGGCTGCGTAGTAT
Organism: Planctomycetota bacterium; assembly: GCA_965659285.1. GTDB lineage: Bacteria > Planctomycetota > UBA8108 > UBA8108 > UBA8108 > UBA8108. The sequence goes on from CBFHWB010000015.1 coordinate 25,102, forward strand.
CGCCTGCCTTGCGGGATCTGAAGAGAGAGCCGAAGGCGCCCTCTTTCGGGCGGGAGCCTTGAGATCCGCTTCGATTTTCAAGGGGATCATCGAAAGTAAGGTCTTGGGCGGACAGGAGCATTCTGTCCTCTTCAGGTAAGCCTTTCTCCTCCCTGGAATGGGCGAGTGAAAGCATAAGCAGCATTTTTTCTCCTCGTTTTACCTCTCCGTACCCTCATTACGGAGGGGTATTTTTTTTCAGGCCAGGATCAATCCCGCCAAAGGGCAACCAGCCTTTTTGCCCGGTGAGGTTCAACCGCGGGGACGGGAGCCGGGGAGGCTGCGGGTTCGAGTTCCTGGGAGGAGAGGACCCTGACTCTCTGCGTCGCCACGCGGGCGACAAGGGCCAGGGCCGCATAGGAACTGACCAGGCTTGATCCTCCATAGCTTACGAAGGGGAGAGGCAGGCCGGTGATGGGAGTCAGGCCCATGGTCATGCCGATGTTCTGATAGCTCTGGACGGCGAAGGAGGCTCCGACCCCAACGGCCAGGAGTTTTCCGTAGGGATCTTCCGTGTTCATGGCAACGCTGAAGCAGAGAAGCACCAGGCCCGTGAGGAGAAGAATGAGGAGCGCGGCGCCGAGGAACCCCCATTCTTCGGCCACAACGCTGAAGATAAAGTCGGTATGTCTCGCCGGCAGGTTGCCGAGAACATTCTGGTTACCTCGGGCATAACCCCGACCGGTGAGGCCTCCGCTGCCGATGGCCACCTTGGATTGATCCAGTTGGTAGGCCTCGCGAAGGCGGACGGAGGGCTGGTCCTGGTTGAGCCAGCCGGTAATTCGACTGAGCTGGTAGGGTTTCAACAGCGGGATCCTGTCGCCGAAGACTCCAACCGCGGGTATCGACAGGGCTGCAAGGGTGATAACGGCAATTACATACTTCCAGGGCGCGCCGGCAACGAACACCATGGCGAGCAGGATGCAGGGGAGCACCAGGGCGGTGCCCAGGTCTGGCTGGAGAATGACCAGCCCCATGGGAGCCGCGGTAAGCAGGCAGGGCATCAGGAGCCCCTTGAGTCCACCCTGGTCCTTGCGGTATCTGAGGTACCGGGCAAGGCAAAGGATCAGCCCGAGCTTCATCAACTCGCTGGGCTGCACATCGAATAGCGCCAGGCGGAACCATCTGGAGGCCGAGGAGTCTCCTCGGAGAAATTTCAGGCAGAGGAGGACGCAAAGGCCGAAAAGAACCAGGCCGTAGAGAGTGTAAGATTTTCGTTCAAAGAACCGGTAGTTGATCCGGCTTACGACGATGAATCCGCCAAACGCGATGCACGCTTTGATGATCTGACTCCAGGCCACCTTTCCGGGAAAGGCTTCGCCGTCAAGCCGCATTGTGCTGTGGACGAAAAGAATCCCAATGCCGCAAAGACAGAGGCTGATGGTCGCCAGGTGCCAGCGGATCATGCGGTTGCTGAACAGCCCCGTCTTCATCTCTCATCTCCGGGTTCACTACTGGAGTTGAGACGCGCCTCCTGGTTGGCGTGGAAGCGGGGATCTCTTTCGGCAAGATATTCCATGAGTTCCCTGACGATTGGAGCGCAGGCATCTCCACCTCCCAGCCGGCTTTTTTCGCAGACCACCACAAAGGCAATCGAGGGGTCAGGGAGGGGGCCGTAGCCGACCAGCCAGGAATGATAGCTCGGGTTGTTGGACTTGTATTGAGCCGTCCCGGTCTTGGCCGCGAAACTAAAGTCCTCAAGCCCGAATTTTCCATGCACTGTCCCCTGGGGGTCGCTGACGACTCGTTTCATGCACTCCTGGATAATTGCCGCGGTGCGTTTATTGCGGGTATGGATTTTATCCGGCATCTTCTTTTTGACCAGCCAGGGCCGGGGCGCCGTTTTGAGCCCCGTAGCGACGGCTCCTACCATTCGCAGGGCCTGGAGGGGGGTCATCTGGACCTGGACCTGGCCGATTCCATACATGCAGAGAGCCTTCTCTCCTTTTACTTTTCCCGGGTTTTGAAGAAAACCGCGATCGTAAGATCCGCCCATCGCCGGAAGATCGACCCCGGTCAGGTCTCCACAGCCAAGCATTCGGGCCCATCGGTTGAAACTTCCAGCGTTTAGATGCCTGGCGGCAAGGTAGTAAAAGTAGTTGTTACAGGAAGCCTCGAACGCTTCGTAAAGATTGAGATGGCCGTGACCGTAACGGCTGGCGCAGCGCATTGAGAAGGGCTTCTGTTCTCCAACCAGGCACTCGTATTTACGAAGAGGGTCGACCGCTCCCTCCCAGTCGGCGCCATTTTCCAGCGCGGCTATCGCTGTGACAATTTTGAAGATGGAACCGGGGTAGAGAGCCTTGCTGCGGGGGCGGTCAAGCAGCCAGTCAGATGTCTGGTGGCCAAGGGCGGCATTCATTTCCGTGTGGTAGCTCGCTTCGCGGATTCGGTTTGGGTCGTATCCGGGGTAAGCGGCTGAGGCAAGGATGGCTCCACTGGGGATCTCCATGAGCGCGGCGCTGGCAGCCGCGTGTCCATGGTGGGCGCATTCAGCCCAGAGCTGCCTGTACAGAAGCGTCTGGAGCTTGCTGTCAATGGTGGTGTGGATGTCGTTTCCACGGGTAGAAGAGAGAGAGGCCAGGAGCTTCCCCCCGCGACCGTTTTTCCCTACCTGCTGGAGCCTCATTCCGTATTCCCCGCGCAAAGACAGGTCGTATTGTTCTTCAAGGCCTCCTTCTCCCACGACATCGTTCGGGCGCAGCGCTTCCTGACGAAGGACCGCGAAAGCTTCTGCGCTCGACACCTTCGGATAGCGGTCAAGAAGACGGCCGGATTTTTCAAGAGCATATAGGTCTCGATTGTTGAGCTGGCGCAGATGGCCTGTCAGGGCGCCGAAGACTTCTCCGTGAGGGTAGACGCGTCTGGATGAGTCAACGATGCGGATGCCTGGAAAGAGGTCCGGGTTGTATTCAATTCTGGACACCGAGTCGAGGCTGATGTTGGAAGCCAGGAGATGCCCTCGCCTGTAAAAGATACGGCGCGAATTTCTTTCCTTCTTCCTGGTGAAGAGCGCATCCGCTCCGGACTGGATGTCGGATCGGATATCCCGGGCAACCATGGCCTCGATCTTCTGAAGGGACAACTGCAGCCGTTCCATAAGGCCTTCCGCATCATAGCGGTCGATGTTTTGTGACAGCCGCCGGATGGTCAGCTCCATTCGGAAGACCTCGGCTGGGCGGAACCAGAGGCTGAAATGGGCCTGGTGGGCCTCCAGGGGTTTGTCCTCCATGGCCCGGAGCTCGAAGTTGTCTCGAAAATATCTTCGGGGGCTCAGCCGGAGCCGAATTCGTTCCGCGGCGGCAGGAGGTATCCATGCGGCCAGTTCCATCCATTCGGGCTTAAATGGGGTCCCCCGGCGGAGGAGCGATTCTAATTTCTCGATGTCGACGTTCCCCGCGAGCCCGGCATCCATTTCGGCGGCGGAGGGGAAGTCTCCAAGCCGGGCGAGCTCTTCGCAGACAACCTCGATGACAATGTGCCTGGGGTTCAGGTCGGAATAAACAAAATGAATATCAAAGCCGGAGCGGCTTTCGGCCAGGACCTCTCCCTCGCGGTCGAGAATGGACCCGCGGAGGGGCTGGAGGGTTCTCAGCTTGGCGCTTTCAGCCCTGACCTTGTATTCCTGGTGGGCGGTCGGGTCCAACTGGAAGGACCAGAGTCGCCAGCAGATGGCAAGGGCTGGAAGAATGACTGCAAGCATCAGAAGTTTCAGTCGAGTCCTCGCCAAGATGCCCTCCCTCTGATGATGCCGTAGTCATTCCGGACAGGAACGGCCCACTTGATGGCGGGGCTCAATATTCTGAAGAAGGGGTATGCGAACACTGCTGTATAGGCAAAGGTCGCCGCGATGATCAGGGCGGAGTCCAGCCCAGGCCCTTCGAGGATCCATCTCGCGGCCTGGGGGGCCGCCGAGGCAACCAGGATCCCCGCGCCGGCAAGGAGCGTTCTGCCTTTCGCGGTTGTTCCAATTCCCATCCGGCGGCCGCGCGCCATGAGGTGGGCTGAGAGGAGGAGCCCCGTCATGTGGGGACCGGCCACGCCCGGCGACAGGGCGTCCAGGAGTGCTCCTGCGAAAAAGGCGGAAGCGTAGATGGCCGGAGGCGGCAGGATGATGCCAATGGTCGCGATTGACAGGATGATGAAGTCAGGGCGGATCCCATAGATGGCGTAAGCCGGCCCGGAGACTACCTGGAAGGACGCGATGATAGAGACAAATCCGAATGCGGCGAACACGCTCATCTGTTTTTCTCTCCAAGGACAGCCAGGTCTTTCCTTGCCAGGTCTTCGAGCAGCGTGACCTGCCTGAGGGAGTCAAGGCGGATCCCGGACCGGACAATGGCTCGAGACTCTTTCTGGCCGGGCATCAGATGAATCCGGCCTGCAAGGCAGCCCGGAGGGTAGCGCCCGTCGGCGCCTTCGGTGAGAACGGTGTCGCCGGCTCTGAACGCTGGAGGCTTGCCCAGATGGTGGACCTCCAGCAGCGGATGTCCATCGCCGTCTGTCCGTCCGGTCCCCCAGAGCATTCCGGTATCTTCCCCGCAGCGAAATCTGACCCTGAAGAGGGGGTCGAGGATGCTCTGGATCCTTCCGATCCCGGATCCGGCGGATTCGTCAACGAGCCGGCCAACAAGATGGTCGCCGGAAAGAACCGCTGAATCTTTCTGGAGGACAGGCGCTCCATACAACGAAACACAGAGCGTCCTCTCTCCGGCCGAGGGAGTTGACAGCGGCAGGACGTCAGCTACGGCTATTCGGTAGCGGGCCGCGTTTCGGTTGCCTGGGCCGCCTGAAGGGTCGTAGAGGAGCCCTCCTGCGGAGGTGATGAGCTGGAGGTCTCTGTTGACTTCCTGCAGCCTGTTCTGCAGCAAGGCGATGATTTCAGCCTGCTCTTCAGCCGTTGCGCTTCCAGGGAGAGTTTCCCGGCCTGCCTCTGGAATCCATCCGCAATGGATAGCGAGCCTGGCCGCCGGGGGAGAGACCAGGAATAGAGCCAGGAGGAGCAAGTACAGGGCTGAGCCGCCATCCGTAAGTCGTTTCACTTCTCTTTATCTTCTTTTTTTCTGTGTTCTGAAGTCGAGATGGAGCGGAGTGTCGAAAGAGTTCAGATCCTGTCTTCCGGGCATTCCAGGAGCGGGCGTAATTCATCGAAATGGTCAAGGGCGGCAGCGAGGCCGCGGGCGACGGATAGCCTGGGGTCGTTGGGAACGAAAACCTTGGTGTTGGTCCAGCCGTAGAGCCGCTCAGGCAGCCCGGGGAGATTGGCGATTCCACCGCAAAGAGTGATGCCTGTTTTTTTCAGATCCCGGATGAGTTCCGCCTCAAGCGTTGGAATCATGTCAGCTATGGCATCCACGATCTGGGTCAGTTGAGGGTCGATGGCCAACCGGATCTCTTCCTGTGTAATAGATATTTCCCGGGGGACGTTCGCCATCAGGTCGAGCCCGGAAAATGCGCATGGCGGCAGAGGCGGCGCGCACGGGTGTGCGCTGCCCAGGCGAGTCTTTATCTCTTCAGCCGTTCGATGAGAGATCCAGATATTATATTTTTTGCGTATGTAGCTGACGATGGCCTCATCCATGGCATCTCCGGCTGCGGGGATACTCCTGGAGGTAATGACATCTCCAAGGGCGAGGACGGAGATGTCCGTGGTGCCCGCCCCGATATCTACAATCATATGCCCGCGAGCCGTGTGAATTGGTTGCCAGGATCCCAGGCCGGCCGCGCGCGGCTGGTCGATGAGATAGAGCTTGCCGGCCCCGGCTCGGTCTGCGACCTGCTGGAGGGCGTTCTTGGAAACATCCGAGACATCTGTGGGCAGGCTGATGAGGAGCCGTGGGGAACTCCAGCGTCTTCCTCCGCTCGCCGAACGGATGAAATGCCTCAGGAGAATCCTGGTCATTTCGAAGTCGAAGATGGCGCCGTTTCTGATGGGCTTGATTACCTCGATGCTCTGAGGCGCTCTCCCCTGCATGTCCCGGGCCACCTGTCCGATGGCCCTGCCATGGTCGAACACCTCGGAGGTACCTTTCTTTACGGCCAGGTAGGTCGGCTCCTCGCTGACAATGCCCCGGCCGCGCACGCACAGCCGGGTGGACGATGTGCCCAGGTCGATAGCTGTATCGGTGGAAAACAAACCGAATAGTCGCGAGACTACCATTGGCTCACCTTAACCTCGGACCAAGGCCGGGAGCGGTCCCGGCTTCGGCTACACTTCTTTTCTATCCGTTGGGGAAAGCCGGCAACCCTGTCCGCGGAATTCTCTTCAATTTCCGCAATCCAGACAGGCGTGGCTTTCTTCCCGTCCATGGCGAATGAGGATGAAAAAACCCGCTTTCGCCAACAGACTCATTCTGTGTGCAAATGCGGGTTAGTTCAAGCCCTTAGAGGACTTATTAAGGCGATTCCAGGAAGGAATCAGCTTAATTTCTGATCAGAAGTCTTCGAGTTCTGAATCGTCGGAAGCATCGTCTTCCTTGTCGGGAGCCTCGGCCTCTTCGGTATCATCCTTCTCGGGGGCTTCGTCGTCTTTGGAATCGCTCTCTTCCTCGACGATTTCCTCTCCACTGGCGACAGCCTTGGCCTTTTCGACCTTTTTGTCGCCCTCTTCGATGATCGCTTTGGCCTTTTCACCATCGCCGACCTTGGACTTTTCGAGGATTCCATCAATCTTGCTGGTGATCGCATCGAGGTCGTCTTCGACGTGGAGAACCCGGTTCAGGTTCTTTTCTTCAAGGCTCCAGTCGGCGCGCACCTGGGTGATCTCTGCGATCTGGAGCGAGATGGCTCCAAGTATAGCTACGCAGGCGATGACCAGACAACTGGTGGCTACCGGGCTTCCTTCTTTGCGTTCGATGATTTCTTCGCTGTTTTTCGCCATGTTAAACCTGCCCTTCCTCAGTTGATACGGGTTGTGGCGCGGTCGCCCTGGCGAATGTCGGATCCCTCGGCGGTGAAGAGGACTCGGGCTCCCGCAAGGTTTTCATAGACCTTGTTGACCCGGACCTTGCCGACGAACTTGTCTTCGCGATAGATCGTGAATTCGACGCCTTCTTTGACCTCATCCTGGCGTCCAACACTGAGGACGACAAGCCTGAGGTTGCTGTCCACTTCCTCAACCAGGGCATCGATCGGAGGAGAGACAAGGCCGCTCAGGATGGCTTCGACACCGTCCTTGCCAAGCTTTTTCTCCACGGCGCCGTAGGCGAGTTCGAGGGAGTCGAATTTTTCGCTGAGAGAGTTGAACTCGACCCTGGCTTCGTGAAGCTCCTGGGTGGTCGCATCCAGGTCTCTTTTCATTCGGAACTTTTCCGCATTCGCTACCTTCTCGGCGCCGATAGCGCTATCGCGTTTATCATGCGCTTCATTCAACTGGGTAGTGAGCGTCTTGTTCTGGTCCGTCAGGCTGGCGTTGAGATTGTCAGTCGCCGTCTTGGCGTTGATCGACTCGTTCCGCTCAGCTGATATGTTGGCGATCTGGGCATCCTTACCCTTGATCTCGTTGCGGAGCACCTGGATCGTGCCGGCCTTATCGAGCTCGTCCTCACTGACCAGGCGGAGAGCATCCTGCAGATCGTTACGCTCGCCTTTGAGGTCACTGTTGTTCTTCTCGAGTTCGCTAACCTTCACCTCTACGGCAGCCTTGTATGTGTCGTAGTTCGTCGCCCAGTCTTCACGGGTGAGATAGAGGGTCGCTGATGTGCCGAAGAAAAGAATCGACAGCAGGAAAACAAAAACGACGAAAACCTTCGCCAGAGCACTCATTTATTCATTCCTCCAAATCAGGACCAAATCATTATTTCCGGCGGCTGTGGTTCTACTGACCACGATTCAAGCTGATTCCGCAAATTGCGAAACCAAAGAAAGCACCGACCCGGTCAAGGTCCCGTTTATTCCCAACACCCATCCATCGGCACTGTAGGCGATTGACAGGAGTCTGATTTTAAAACTTCATTTCCTCGCAGCTTACTTCTCAACTCATTGTTTTCGGAACATTGGGGGATTGCAAGCTAATCCCTGAAGCCGCCAAGGTCCGTCAAACTGCAAGAGGAAGCTGATTTCCTCGTTCAATTACGAGACGCTTATACGATTATATGACACAGAACGAAACTGTCAATCCACACAAGCTGATGGAAAATGAGTAAAGGGGCGTACCGAAAATTACACAAAACCTTATGGTTAAAAGACCTGCTACTGCTGCCTGGCGAAGAATACCGCCTTTCCCTCGGGCTTCGGAGGCCTTAAGACCCAGCCTTCGGATCCTGCCGCGACAGGGCTGAAAAGAGTCTCGGGGTTCCATGTCTTAACTGTTGCCTGTGTAAGGGCTTCAGGCGAATGGTCACTGAGCTTTCCGACCTGGAGGCACCAGTCTTCCGGCCTGTTATCCAGGGGAGGCAGGGGGGCCAGGATTTCATCCAGATAGGTCATGCAGGCCCAGTTCCAATAACCTTTTGATGCTCCGCTTCTTGCAAGCAGGAGGGGGCGGCAGAACAGGTCGAATGCAGCCGAACAGTTGAGTGGGAGGCCGCTCAGCCCCAGGACATCCATATTGTTCAATTTTCCAAAGACCAGTGAATCACACCCATGTAGAGATAATTTTTCAAAGAGCACACTGCCGTTCAATTCCTGTATAGCTTCGGCGGTACGGTCGGTGATACCGGAACCTGTCCCTCCACTTAGAATGAGGACGTCCACCTGGCGAGTATGGCAGCGAACGAGATGTTTCCGGAGGCCCGCGGGTCCATCTTCTGAGATCCCGAGAGAGATGACTTCCAGCCCCAGGTCTTCAATGGCGTCCCTGAGCCAGTAACCGTTTAGATCATGAACCTGCCCGGTCTCCAGGTCAGTTTTAAGGTCGGTAAGCTCGTCGCCAAGAAGCAACATGCCGACACGCGGGGGAGTGTGAACACAGACCTTTTCTCTTCCAGCGGCGAGCAAATACGCCTGGTGGCGCGTTGAAAGGAGACTCCCTGTTTCAAAGATCATGGGTTTTCCACCATCGCGGCCGAGGACGCCTTCGCCTGCCTGCGGAAGGCGTTCGACACGCAGCTTTCCAGTTCCGAGCAAGATGCCGTCATCGGCAGGAAGAACCCCCCAGGTCTTGCCTGGAAGGAGGTCGCCGGTTTCAACGCGAATGGCGGAGCCGGATGGGATTCGCCGATCGCCAGGCGTCTCCGGGTCGGCCTGTTTCTCTATAAGGGACAGGCGGTCGCCGACTCCGCATCCGTCCGGAAGCGCGTAGCCGTCACAGGACGAGCGGAGGACACCGGGGGGGTCGGCAGGTTGACCCGCAGAACGGGCCGCTCCGTGGAGCGGCTCCGCAAGGTAGCGGCCGGCAGCCGATTCTGTATCGATCCGCTCGACCGCTCCTTGTTTGATCTTCCCGGTGACGGCCGCCAACGCCTCCAGCGGGCTTACAGCTATAGGTGCAGGCATAAATTCCCTTTGAACTTAACGGACTCTGTTTTCTGACGGTTTTTTTTAACCGAACAAGGATAACTTTGTCTTCTTCCACTTTATTTAGTTAGCTTGGCATAGATGCTGAAACTCGGAGCGGAGATGCAAAGTGTTCACTGGAATAGTAGAGAGAACGGGTGTTGTCGAGGCCGCTGTAGACACCGGCGGGGGGCTTTCCCTCCGGGTGGGGGTGATGGATGATTCTTCCCGTGGGCCCTGGCGGGATGTCGAACTGGGCGAAAGTATCGGGGTGAATGGAGCCTGCCTGACGGTTGTTGATTTTGACAACGACGCGGGCTCGGCCGCAGTCAGCTTTGAGGTGGTCCCCGAGTCGCTTGAAAAGACAACCCTTGGCGCTCTCCGGCCCGGAGATGCCGTGAACATCGAGCGCTCCCTGAGGGCCGGGGACTCTTTTGGCGGGCACTACGTAACCGGTCACGTCGACGGGACCGGAGAGGTCGTTGAAATGGAGCGCCAGGGAGACCAGGTGCTCTTCAGGGTCTCAACACTTCCCGGGTTGATGGACCAGATGCTCGACAAGGGCTCCATAGCAGTCGACGGTGTCAGCCTGACGATCGTCGAGGTCAACAGGACGGATCGCTGGTTCAGCTTCGCCGCCATTCCTCATACGCTTGCGTGGACAAATCTCGGCGCGTTGTCCGCAGGTCATGAGGTAAATATCGAAACAGACGCCTTCGGCAAATGGGCTCTCCATGGGCTTCGTCTTGGAAATAGTCAGCCTGGAGGGCAAGAGGGGCCATGAGCGACCTGAATCTCAGCGGTGTATTGGCCGTTGTTACCCCAGAGAATTGCCGGGAGCCCCTCCCTGCCGCCGCCGACGGAGTCGAGGTGCGCGCGGATCTTTTTGACTCGAGTGAGGAGTCTCTTGAATTGATCGCCTCCATCTCGAAGACGAGGCCGGTCCTGGTTACCCCGAGGCATTCGTCGCAGGGCGGCCGCTGGAGCGGAACAGAGCCCGAGCGGGCAGCTTATTGCCTTGAGGCTTTCGACCGGGGGGCTTCCCTGGCGGATGTGGAGCACGGGTCGGAAGCGGCCGGTCAACTGCTCGGGTCCGGCAAGCCGGTGCTGCTCTCATGGCATGACTTCGATGGAATGATTGCCCCCGAGGCATTAGACCGGCTGACGCTTGATATGGAGATGTGCGGGCCGGCGGCTATCAAGGTGGTCCCGACAGCCGAAAGGCTTGGCGATGCTGTGCGGATGCTGGAATGGGTGGCGCAAAAACCGACGGGGGGGGCGAGCCGCATTGGTTTCGCGATGGGGTCCGCCGGCGGTCCCAGCAGAATCCTTTCGTTGTCAAGAGGAGCTCCCTGGACCTATGGAGCCCATGGGCCAGGAGTCGCCCCCGGACAGCTTCCTGTGCAGCAGTTGGCGGACCTTTACAGGGTAGATCAACTTGATCTCGAGACCAGGGTGTATGGGGTCGCGGGCAATCCGGTGGAACATTCCCTGTCACCGCAGATGCACAATCCCGCCTTGCGCGCCGCAGGATTGAACGCGGTCTATGTACCGATCTATCTCTCTGAGTTTTCCGAGTTGGAGGAGTGCTGGGAGCCTCTCGGACTGGATGGCCTGAGTGTTACGATACCATTCAAGCTCGATGCCCTGGCTCTTGCGAGCGTGGTTGATGAGCGCGCAAGTCATTCCGGAGCCGCCAATACCCTTGTCCGTGTCGCCAGTGAAAACGGGTGGGTTCTGCATGGGTACAATACGGATTTCAACGGTGTGCTGGACCCTCTCGAGCGTCGCCTCGGCAGCCTGGCTGACCTGGACGCGGCAATACTCGGAAACGGTGGAGCTGCAAGGGGGGCTGCCCGGGCACTTCTCGAGGCAGGAGCCCGCCCCACCATCTATTACCGGAGCAAGGAGCGCGGGGGAGCTGTCGCTGAAGAGCTTGGAGTGAGTTCCGGACTGCTTGGTGAGCTGGGCGCCGGAAACCGCCATCGGGTCATCATCAATGCGACT
>CBFHWB010000016.1:0-36486 GCA_965659285.1 Planctomycetota bacterium
CAGGCGCCGGCGCGGGTTCTGCTCGAAGGAGGCGGCGGCGGCCTTCGTCGCCGCCTCCCGTCCCTCGTTCAACTGCGACCCGCTGAGGAGCTGGCCGCCGCGGCTGGTCCTGCGGGCGAGGCCTTCTTCGATGAGGGACTCGATCAGATCGAGCGCGTCTTCATTCTTCAGTCCCGCCTGGCGGGCGAGATCCGCCTCGTTGACCGCGTTGAGGCCGGCCTTGTCGAGCTGGTGCAGGAGGAAGTCGCGTGAGTCGGCGAGGGCGTCGTTCTTGCTGCGCAGGGTATCGATGACAAAATCCTTGCCGGTCTTGAGGCGGTACTTTGAGCTGTCGATGATCTCGCCGCCGCCGATCGTCTCCATGGGGGAGTGGAGGCGCAGCACGTAGCGGTCTCCCGGAGCTGCGACCACGGGCTCCTCGAAGCGGAACTGGACGTAGCTCTCCTGGCCGGGGTCGAGCCTCTTGGAGTCGAGGAGGTAGATCTTGCCGAGCTGCTCGGCCGTTCCCACATGCAGGCGGATGGTGGCCTGGTGCTTGAGGATCCGGTGATTGTCGGGCAGGTAGTGGAAGCGAGCCTCGAACATGGTCGAGCCGGTGAAATAGCCGGGCTGGGTGAGGACCATGCCCCGGTGTACCTGGCGGTAATCGATGTCGGAGAGATTGATCGCGGCGGAATGCCCGGCGCGGGCCGTCTCGGCTTGCTCCTTGTAGGCCTGGATCCCCCGCACCCGGCCTTTTTCGCCAAGCGGGACGATCTCGAGGGTGTCTCCAAGCTGGGTGGTCCCGCTCACCGGGATGCCCGTGACAACCGTGCCGAAGCCCTTGGGAGAAAAGACCCGCTGTACGGGCATGCGGAAGATCCCGCCAGCCTCCCTGGGGCGGACCTTTTCCACCAGGGTGTTCAGATGCTTCTCGAGATCTTCGAAACCTTCTCCCGTGATCGAGGAGACCTTGACCAGCTCCGAGCTCTCAAGGAAGGTGCCCTCGAGGGTCTCTCGCACGTCCTCCTCAACCAGCTCCAGGAACTCCTCCTCAACGGCATCGATCTTGGTGATGACGACCATGCCGTGGCTGAGCCCGAGAATCTGCATGATGGTCAGGTGCTCGCGAGTCTGCGGCATGACGCCATCGTCAGCGGCGATTACGAGGAGCACCAGGTCGATTCCCGTAGCGCCGGCGACCATGTTCTTGATCAGCCGCTCGTGCCCGGGGACATCGACGATGCCCACCCTCAGGCCGTTTTTCAGCGTCAGGGGCGCAAAACCCAGGTCGATCGTCAGCCCCCGGCTTTTTTCTTCAGGAAGCCGGTCGGGATCGATGCCGGTCAGACGCTGGACCATGCTGCTTTTTCCATGGTCTATATGCCCGGCCGTACCGATGACGATGTTAAAGATCTTGTCGTCGTTCGTAGTCATAGAATGTTGAAGGCTATTATCTTAGCGTCTTTACGCGGAGAGGTCATCAGGGTTGAGTGGGAGAGGTTAGGGTAAGGTTCAGATTCACCGCCCGGGTTGACAGGTATTACCCTAAGCCCTATGATGGCATACTCTTCCGTGTTTTAATCTAACGAGTGAAACAGTCTGCAGCTTCCAGAGGGTTGCACAGTATACAAACAGGCTTCTTTCGGTCTGTTGTAAAGGACCGCCTTGAGCCGGCAGCGGCGGCGGATTTTCTCCTGCTGTTGAGCAGGCATGACTTTGCCGCGGATCTCGGACGTTCGTAAGTTCCTTTTATCCGCGGCTGAATACAGGTAACGAAGCTATGAGTCAAAAACAGGATCTTCTTTTCTGCAAGATTGCCATCGCCAACGGCAGAGTCTCCGAAGATCAGGCCAAGAAGTGTCTTGCGATCGCCAATAAGCGAGAGCAGGAGACCGGACGCCGGCCCACGATCGGTTCTGTCTTTTCGAAGTACAACCTCATGGGTAAGCAGGAGGTCAAGTTCGTCTACGAGGCCGTTCAAAAGAGAACCGGGATGCCGGTTCCGATGGCCGGAGCTCCCGGCGCGGGAGGCGGCAGGGGTGCAAAAGCCCGCAAGCCGTCCTTTGCGGATGACGCCCGTCAGCGCCGGGTTGATCCCAACGTCCTCTGGCTTGGCGTGGCCTTCGGAGTCATCTTTCTCGGAATCGTGGTCGCCCTGGTCGTCATGTTCGTTACCCACTCCGGTCCGGATAAACCGGGAGAAGATGGAACCCCCGCGGTCGCGGCGCCTGCGGGAGCCGCTGGCACGCCGGCCGGAACCGCTGCCGGGGGAGCAGCCGCAGCGCCGGCCGGTGGAACGGCCGGTGGAGCGGCCGGTGGAACTCCAGGGACCGCGCCCGTGGTGCCCGCAGGAATGCGCGAGGACCACCGGCGTCTCATTCGCCAGCGCCTGACCGATGCTCGACACGCATCGCTAACAGATGCTGTGAAGGCTCTGGGCATGCTCAATACCCTCAAGAGCACCATCGAAGACAAGAAGATCGTTGTCGATTCCGGCCTCATGAACGAGCTCAACTCCGAGATCAAGCATCTGAAGGACGGAGATTCCGGATCCGATGATGAGGGGACGGACGATTCCGGCCTCGATGATTTTTGATCAGTGAGGACCGCTCCGGCATCCGCTTCCCGGGTTACTTGAAGCTCGAGTGCTTCTTGAGGATGTCGTCGTAGTCGATTCCAAGGCCGCGCAGTTCCTCGATGCTCGCATCTCTCCAGCCGCAGGGCTCCAGACCCTTGAGCTTGATATTGCCGACCCTGGTCCGTGCCAGCCTGAGGACCTTGTACCCGACCGCCTCGAACATCCTGCGGACCTGGCGTTTCTTGCCCTCGTGGATGACCAGGACGACCTGGGTGTTGTTTCCATCCGGGACGGTCTGGAGAACCTTCGCCGGCGCCGTCTTGTGATTTTCGATTTGTACCCCGGCGGCGATCTTTTCGAGCGCGTTTTTTGCGGGCTTGCCGTTGACGAGGGCGACATACTCTTTCTCGATCTCGTAGCTGGGATGGGTGACTCGGTGGTTCAATTCACCGATGTTGGTCATCAGCAGGAGTCCCTCGGTCTCCCGGTCGAGGCGGCCGATCGGCAGGATCCCGACCTTGAGCAGGGCGGGTGGCAGGTAGTCCATCACGGTGAGGCGTTCGTGAGTATCGTGGGTGCTGGTGATGATCCCGGGCGGCTTGTTGAAAAGAATGGTTTTCGGTTCGGGAATACTGAGCACCTCGTCGTTGACCGTGACCACATCACCCTGCTTGACCGTGGTTCCGAGGCTCATGAGGGACTTTCCGTTGACCAGTACCCTGCCAGCCTGGATAAGAAGCTCAGCCCTTCTCCGGGAAGTATAGCCACAGGCCGCGATGTATTTATGGAGGCGCATGATGATGGATTATATCGAATTATCCCGCTGTCTTCCCGGCTGCTTTCATGGGAGGCGAAAAAGTACGTTTACGGGCGCCGCTGTCCGCATACGGACGCCCTGGAGGCCTTGCGGCGACCCGGCGCCGGTGTCTAAATCCGTTTGCCGGGAGCGAATAGGGGAAAAACACCGGAGAGGAGGGTTTTGGCCAGGGGATTGCATTTGAAACGGCAGGATCCCGGGCTCTTTGCCCGGGACGTTATGCAACCTCCGGAGAGTCCCGCCTCACTTCATTCCAACACACAATCTTCGCGCAAGCCTGAACCGAACCCAACAGGCATGGTCCAACTGGTCCTGTCCACAACTGGTCCCACCTCTACTATCGGCCCACCCGCAGACGCTCTCCGGAGGAGCTTCAATACAGGCGGCGCAATCTCGATGCCGGGATATCAGCCTGCTCACGGTACTTGGTCACTGTTCGACGGGCGATGTTGAGCCCCTCCTCCTGGAGGAGCCGCGTGAGCGCGGTGTCGCTGTGGGGCTTCTTCTTGTCTTCTCCCTCGACCAGTTCGCCGATTCTGCGGCAGACGTTGCGCCTCGATTCGATCTCGCCGTCGGCGTTATCGACGCCGCCGGTGAAGAAGTAGCGCAGCTCGTAGATTCCCGAGGGGGTCTCGATGTACTTGCCCTTGATCGCGCGGCTGATGGTGGAGAGATGGACGCCCACGGTGTCAGCGATCGTCTGCATCTTCAGGGCTTTGAGGTTCTCGGGGCCCTTGAGCATGAAGTCTTTCTGGAACTCGACGATGGCAACGGCGATATCCTTGATAGTCCTCTGTCGCTGTTCGAGCGCCTGGATGAGCCACTTGGCCGACTCGATCTTCTTGCGCAGGAAGGAGCTGGCCTGCCTGTCGCCTTCAGCGTTTCTGAGCGCGGTGCGGCAGGAGCGGCTGATCTCGAGCTGGGGGAGAGAATAATCGAGCACGCTGATCTCCAGGTCGCTGTCGACCTCTTCCACCAGCACGTCAGGCCGGATATACACGGTCTCTTCCGCCTGCATGCGCCGTCCCGGCATCGGATCGAGTGAGCTGATGATCCGGGCGGCCTCCTTGACGTCCTCCACCGGGCAGCCCAGCTTTCGCGCCAGCCGGGGCAGCTTGTTCTGGCTGAGATCCTGGAGATGATTGCGGATGATGGCCTCTTCGATATGGTAGTCCTGTTCATCGCGTCCGAGTTGGAGCAGCAGGCAGTCCTGCAGGTCGGTGGCGGCGATGCCGGCGGGATCGAGGCCGCGAACAGCCTGGAAGGCCTGCCGGATCTCTTCGGCGGCCGGCATCCCCTCGATCCAGTCGCCAAGCTCGTCTGGTTCGCAGCCCAGGTAGCCCCGGCTGTCGAGGCTGCTGATGATGTCCTCGCCGATCTTCCGGATGCGAGCGGGAATGTTCTTCAGACGCAGCTGCTCGGTGAGCGACTCCTTCAGGCCGGCGGGCTTGTCTGGCGTGTTCTGCAGCGCGGCGTGTTTTGCATCGCTCGAAAAGCTGGAGGATTTGCGGGGTCGGCTGTCGTCAATGGACCAGTTGCCCGACTCGCGGAGTCTCTCGTGCAGAGGGCGCTCCAGCCGGGCATTCTCGCCATCGGCGCTGGCGGCCGGCTGTTCAGGCGGCGTCTGCTCAACCAGCTCAAGGGCCGGGTTCTCGCTGAACTCCTTCTGGATTCGCTGCTCGAGGTCCAGCGTGGGCAGCAGCAGGATGTCCATCGAGAGGATCATCTGCGGCGCCAGAACCTGCTGTTGCTGAAGCTTCTGCGAGAATTCTAATCGCATGGTACTACTCGGCTTTCCCCCCGAACCCAGCAGCGTTCCCCATTCTCAGTCTTTTATTTCAGTCCCGACAGGTCGTCCCAAACGACCCATCAAAGTTTAGGATGGAGGGAAGATACCGTCAAACGAGCGTCTGGGAGTCTTATCAGACCACCTGTCGCCCGGCGAAAAGCCTTCTATCAACAGGATTTCAGCACCATCAGGGTGATATCGTCCGATTGCTCCGCGCTTTTCTGGTGAGCCTGGAGATCCTGCAGGATGGTGTTGAGGATTTCCTGGGCGCTGAGCTCCCTGGTCTCGGCAATGAGCTGGTGGAGACGGTCATCTCCGAAATCATTTCCGCTCGGGTCTTTTCCCTCGACGATTCCGTCGGTGTAGAGGACAAGGATGTCGCCGGGCTGGAGGGTAAATTTCTGGGTTTCCAGCTGGGAGGAGAAGAGCGGCCCCTCGCGATCGAGGCCGATGGCGATGCCCTTGGGGTGGAGGTCGATCACCTGGCCGTGCCTGGCGCTGTAGAGCAGCGGGGCGTTGTGCCCGGCGCGAACCAGCCGAATCTCCCGGGTTCTGGTGTCGAGCACCAGGTAGGCCATGGTGACGAACATGCCCGGGTTCATATCGGGAGCGAGGCAGTTGTTGACCTCGATGATGGTTTGCTGCGGCGACTGGTTGTCCCTCGCGGCCATGTGGAGCATGCTGCGGGTCATGGTCATGACCAGCGAGCCGGGAATGCCCTTGCCCGAGACGTCAGCCACCACCATCCCGATCGTATGGTCGTCAACCTGGAGGAAGTCGTAGTAATCTCCTCCCACCTCCTTGGCCGAGAGATAGAAGGCGGCCAGGTCGAGCCCGGGAATCTCCGGCAGCTCGGAGGGGAGCAGGCCGCCCTGGATGTTGGTGGCGAGAGAGAGTTCGTGTTCAAGCGCCTTTTGTGAAAGCTTGGCTGCCTGGGCCGTGTGCAGGCTCCTTGTCATCTGGTTGAAGGTTCTGGCCAGGTTGCCGAGCTCATCGCCGGAGGTGACGCGGGACTGGTGCTGGAGGTCTCCGAGGCTTACCTGGCGCAGATCCCGCATGAGGGTCCGGATGGGCCTGGTGAGGAAGGTCGCCAGCAGGAAGGCGGCGAAGGCTCCGCCGATCGAGGCGATGAGCGTAACCTGCGTGAGCGACCGCGAGAGGTCATCTCGCGAGCGCCGGATGGACTCAACGGAGACGAGAACCTCGACCCTGCCGGCATTGGGTATGCTGGTGGAGAAGCTGCGAACAGGCACTCCGTTAACCTCGAGCTCGCTGATCGTCACCCCGGCTTCGTCGGCCTTGGGGTAGCTGACCTTCTTCTCTTCTACAGTTCGCCGCTCCTGACCCATCACGTCGGCGATGAGCTGATCCTGAGGTCCCATGATGGAGATGTCCAGGAGGTTGGAGTTCCGACTGTAGGGTCTGACCAGGTTCTCGAGTTTTTTCCGCTTTTCGACGTTAACATCCTCAGGCGCGATGAGCCCGGCGACTGCGCGGGCATGGGCGATGCCGTTATCGTTGATTTCCACTTCGAGGTGATCAACTCCCTTCTGGACGGCGATCTTCGCCTGCCAGGCCATCGCCGCTATGACCAGAATGGCAATCAGGGCGGTGAACTTCAGCGCGATGGGTATGTTGAAGCCGGCGCCTGTGCGGGGATGCCGCGCGCCGCCCGTGGAGCGGGCATGATCCCTCTCAGGGGACCGGGCTCCGCCTGGATGCGCTCTTCTTCCTCTTGCTCCGGCTCGATGCGCCACGATTGCTTTCCTGGCTCAGGTGGGGGGGATGGACGTGCTCACTCGCTCTATCAAGTATAGTGCCTGTGGATCGACGAGACAGAAAAACCGTGATTCCCCCGCCGCCCTCAGCTTCGCAGGACGGTGGCGGCCTTGCGCAGGTAGACTATGCAGGAATAGAAGGTCGAGATCAGGGTGGCGGCCAGCAGGGCGATGGTCAGCCATTTCAGGGGTTCGGCCAGCCAGGTCACATCGCCCAGCAATGGCAGGCTGGGGCTTTCATTCTCCTGGCTGCCTCCATTGGTGATGACAATGAAGTTCGCCTCGTAAAAGAGCAGAGACGGGATGGTCAGGCCCTGGATCGCCAGCTTGACCTTGCCCGCCCAGGCGGCGCCGAAGGCCACCCCGGCGGACTCGATATAGCTGCGCAGACCTGAGACCAGGAACTCACGGAAGAGAATAACCAGCGGGTACCAGGGCTGCACGAAATCAGAGACTGTCGTCAGCATGATGAAGCTGCCGCAGATCACGATCTTGTCGACAAAGGGATCGGCGATGCGGCCGAAGGTGGACTCGATGGTCCATCTGCGGGCGAGGTAGCCATCGAGAAAGTCCGTAAACATGGCCAGCATGAAGAGCGCGGTGGACCAGTTCAGGATGGCCTGCCTGGTCTCAGGCGAGGTCTCGTACCCGACAACTCCCAGCAGGATGAAGAAAACGAATGACAGCGCCAGGCGGGCTACGG
This sequence comes from Planctomycetota bacterium, assembly GCA_965659285.1. Classification (GTDB taxonomy): domain Bacteria; phylum Planctomycetota; class UBA8108; order UBA8108; family UBA8108; genus UBA8108. The sequence continues at coordinate 7,648 of CBFHWB010000016.1, forward strand.
TTATCTGGTTCGGTAGATTCGCGAACCTTGTTTCAGTCGCCTGAGTTTTTTCGTTCATGATCCCCGCTTCCAACTATGGTTGCGATGAGATCGTATCCCCTGCTCCCAATGATTTCCACTGTCCTGCGTTCGCCGGCAAGGGGAGAGGTCGGCGCCGGAGTTTCGCAGGAGAGCTCGAGAACTCCCTCGGGCATCGCGGCCGGGGATTCCTCGTCACAGGGCTCGCCGCCGGGCGGCGTGATGAAGACCACCGGGTCAATTTCGGGGCTCTCGCCGTAGCTGCGGGAGATGGCGGCCTTGAAGGGAGCGTCGCCGGCGGGGTCGTCGTGTTCTTCTTCGGGAGACTCGATGATCACCTCGGTGAACTCGCCGACTCTCTTTCGGTTGTGTCTGAAGGCGATCTCCTGCTGCAGGAGCATCAGCTCTTCGAGGCGCGCATCGATGAGCTCCTGGGGAATCGCGTCTTCGAATTCTGCAGAGGGCGTACCCTCCTCTTTTGAGTAGGGGAAGACGCCCAGGCGCTCGAATTCAAAATCGCGTATGAAATCGCGCAGGATTCCGAACTCCCGGTCATCTTCGCCCGGGAAGCCTACGATGAAGGTGGTTCGCAGCATCAGGGCGGGGATCCGGTCGCGCATCCGGTCGAGGAGGGCGCGGGTCTTCGTTTCCATCATCCGTCGTCCCATGTGGCGCAGCATGTTGTCGGAGATGTGCTGCAGCGGAATGTCGATGTAGTTGAGCACCTCGGGCAATTCGGCGATGGCCTCGATCATCTCGTCGGTCAGGTAGGCCGGGTAGGCGTAGAGCAGGCGGATCCACTCGACCCCGTCGACGGCGGCGAGCCTGCGGAGCAGTTCGGCAAGCTGGAAGCGGCCATCGATATCGACGCCGTAGGAGGTTGTGTCCTGGGAGATCAGCACGAGCTCACTCGCGCCGCTCGCGACCAGTTCCCGGGCCTCGGCCTCCAGCATCTCGATGGACTTGGAGCGAAAGCGGCCCCGGATCGCGGGGATGGAGCAGAAGGTGCAGGGATTGTCGCAGCCCTCGGAGATGCGCAGGTAGCCGTAGTGAGCCGGGGTCAGGCGGAAGCGTCCGACCTCGGCGTTGCAGGCCTTGTCGGGGTCGCTGACCTGGAGGTGGAGTCCGCCATCGGTTTTTCCGAAGAGTCCCTTCAGCGCGGTGCCGAGGCTGTCGTACTCGCCCAGGCCGACGATGGCATCGAGCTCGGGGATCTCGACGCTCAGCTCCTCTCCGTAGCGTTGTCCCAGGCAGCCTGTGACGACGACTTTTTTCTCGGTTTCGGATTCCTGCTTGAGTTCGCAGGCCTCGAGGATCGTATTGACGGACTCTTCCTTGGCCGATTCGACAAAGCCGCAGGTGTTGACGACGATGACATCGGCCTCAACCGCGTCGGGGGTGAGCACGAAGCCCTCCTGGCCGAGCTTGCCGAGGATCATCTCGGAATCGACGAGGTTCTTCGGGCAGCCGAGGCTGACCATGTTGACCCGGATCTCGTTTTCGAGGTCGCCGGTTTTTTCTCCGCCGCCGTGGGCGGGCTCTGTGGGTTTACTGATCGTCATCCAGCTCGGTGGTTTCGTCGGAAGCTTCCTGGCCTGGTTCGTCTTCCTCGAAGTCATCGGAGTCTTCGAGGGACGATTCATTGTCCGATATTTCCTCCGGAGACTCTAAGGGAATGTCGATCTCATCGCTCTTTTCAGGCTCTTCTTCCGTCTCCCCACCGCTTTCCAGAGCCTTCTTCTTTCCGGCCTGGTATTCTTCCCAGCTATAGTAAACCTCGCGCGATACGGAGCCGGCGTGGGGGCCGACGAGTCCCTGCGCTTCCATCGCCTCGATGAGTCTCGAGGCGCGGCTGTAGCCGATGGAGAAGGCGCGCTGGAGCATCGTGGTGGAGCCGCGCTGTTTCTCGAGGACGATCTTCACGGCGTCTTCGTAGTGCTCATCGGCGCTGTCCTCCTCGGTGATCCCGTCGATGCTGCACTTGGTGAGGCTCTCGTCGAATTCCTGCTCGCCCTGTTCGACAACATGGTCGATCACCCGGTTGATCTCCTTGTCGGTAAGGTAGGACCCCTGTGTACGAAGCAGCGCTTCGGAGTTCGTATCCTTGTAGAGCATGTCTCCGTTACCGATCAACTTGTCGGCGCCCTTGTCGTCGAGGATCGTCCGCGAGTCGATCTTCTGGGTGACCTTGAAGGAGATCCGGGTGGGCATGTTGCTCTTGATCAGGCCGGTGATGACGTTGACCGAGGGGCGCTGGGTCGCCACGATCAGGTGGATGCCGACGGCTCGCGACAACTGGGTCAGGCGGGTTATGTGACCTTCGACATCCTTGCCCGCGGCCATCATGAGATCTGCGAGCTCGTCGATGACCAGGACGATGTAGGGCAGCTTCTCCTTCTCGGCCTCCGCCTCTTCGTTGCTGCGCTTCGCCTCCTTCAGGCGCTCGAAGATCTTTTTCTTGCCGAGCTTGTTGTACTCGACGATGTTCCGAACCTTGACGTCTCCAAGCAGGGTGTAGCGTGATTTCATCTCTCCGACCAGCCAGGAAAGCACCGGGGGAGCCTTCTTTGCCGAGGTAATGATCGGGCAGTACAGATGGGGGATGTTCTCAAAGGGCTTCAGCTCGACGACCTTGGGATCGATCATGATCAGCTTGAGCTCATCGGGAGTCTTGGTCAGCAGGAGGTTGATCAGCAACGAGTTGATGAAGACCGATTTTCCCGAGCCGGTGGCGCCGGCGATCAGGGCGTGCGGCATCTCGACTACGTCGCTGGTGATCACCCGGGCCGCGGTGTCCTTGCCGATGCAGACGGGGATGATCTTTTCTCCGGCCTCTTCCATGGTGTCTTCGAGGATCTCGCGCAGGCCGATGATGGGCCGCTCTTTATTGGGCACCTCGATGCCGACGGTGTGCTTGCCCGGGATCGGGGCGATAATACGGATGCTGGTGGCTGACAGCTGAAGCTGGAGATCTTTATCCAGGTTGTCAATCTGGTTGACCTTGGTGCCCGCTGCAAGGGTCAGCTCGAAGAGGGTGACGGTTGGTCCGGGCCGTACCTTGACGACCCTGGCGCCGCTGATGCCGTAGCTCTCGAGCGCCTGCTCGATCTTTTCAGCCTTCTCCTTGAGAAGGTTGCTGTCGGTATGGGCTGTGTCCGTCGGGCGTTCATCCAGGAGTTCGATGGAGGGCAACTCGTAAGGACCGGTATTTTTCTTCGCCTTGCTCTTGCGCTTCTTCGCCGGCTTCTTCGGCTCGGGAAGGTTGATGATCAGCGGTGGACGCTCGGGCTCCTCTTCCGTTTCAGGCAGCTCCGCGGCCTCAGGCTCCTGCTCCCCGGCTGGCTTCTTGTCGCCTTTTTTCTTGTCGGGCTTGAAGGTCTTCTGCCGCGGCTTCCTCTCCGGCAGGACGATTTCAGGTCCGGACTGAGCCTCCGGCTTGAAGCGGGAGGCTGTCTTGAAGAGCGACATCGCTCCGGCCTTCAGGCCACTCACCACGCGGCCGCCGGCTTCGCCGGCGGCGTCGCCCCAGCGTTTCGAGCCGTTGGCGAGCCTGTAGGCGTAGGCGAAGGCCGGGTAGAGCTCAGCGTCCGTGCTCACCACGAACGCGACAACGGTGATCAGCGCCAGGAGCAGGTAGGTGCCGACGATATGGAGATTCGCGAAGAGGAACTCGAAGATGGTATAGCCGAAGTAGCCGCCGGCAAGGAAGTCCGGGCTGCCGGCGCTTCTGTGGATGGCGACCTCGAAGGTGGCGAGGCTGAGGATGAGACAGAGGCTTCCGAAGATCTTCCAGCCGGGCTGCCGGACCCTGAGGCGGAAGAACATACAGATACCCGTGAGGGCGATCATGATGGTCAGCACATAGCTGCCGATCAGACCGATCCAGCTTATGAACCATTCGCTGAGCATGGCGCCGACAGGACCGCAGATGTTCGCGGTGGCTTCATTGCCGGCTCCAAGGTCGCCGGGGTTCCAGGTGTACAGGCAGACTGCGAGAAACGCGGTAAGGCCCAGCAGCAGGAATGCCAGGATCTCGTTGGAAGACTCTTTGCGCATCGATTTATGTATCCACTACCGTCATCAACAGGGGGTTTCACCAGGGCGCGGAAAATCCGCGGAATCGCGTCATCTTGGAGACAAACGCGCCTGTCGTTTTATCGGCAGTTTTACGCCGTTTCTTTAGGGGCGCCTTATAGAGAAGCCAGGCTCCTGTTCAGGAGCAGGCATCCGGGGTCTCGATGCGGTCAAGGAGCTGAGAGGCGAGCTCGCGTTTGCCCAGGCGGCCGAGGGGGCGTTCGGAACCATCGGCGCCGAGAATGTGGTAATCGCCGCTTTCGCGGCCGATCGCCGCGGCATCGTTGACGACGATCCAGTCGAGCTTCTTGGCCGCGAGCTTGCCTCGAGCATTGGCAAGATGGTCCTCGGTTTCAAGGGCGAAGCCGGCATGGACGCGCGAGCCCTTCTCTCGGCCGAGCAGGGCGAGGATGTCCTCGGTGGCCTCAAGCCTGAGGTCGAGGTCGTCACCGCCGCTCTTGCGCTTGGAAGAGTGGGAGGTCTCGGGCCTGAAATCACTGACCGCCGCGGCGCCGATGAGAACGGCGCAGTCCGGATGACGTTCTCGCGCGGCCGCGAGCATCTCGGCAGCGCTCACCACGTTGGTCACCGCGGCGCCGGCGGGCGGGTCGTATTCGACCGGTCCCAGGACCAGCTCGACTTCGTAACCGCGGCCGAGCGCCTCCTCGGCGAGAGCCATCCCCTGCAGCCCGCTCGATGCGTTGGAGATGTAGCGGACCGGGTCGATATATTCCCTGGTCGGTCCCGCGAGGATGAGACAGCGCGAGTTCGCGCTCATTCGCTTCCGGGCTCCAGTTGGAGCGCCTCGTCGATGCGGGAGATGAGCTCCGGAACCTCAGCGAGCCTTCCCGGGCCGACCGAGCCGCAGGCAAGGTGTCCCTCGCCGGGGTCGATGAGCCGATAGCCGAGCACATCCTGGAGGCGGGAGATGTTTTCCTGTACGACCGGGTTCATCCACATACGGTCGTTCATCGCGGGGGCGAAGAGCACCGGCTTGTCAAAGGCCAGTGCGGTCACAGTCAGCAGGTCGCCGCCGAGTCCGCCGGCGAGCTTCCCGATGAGGTCCGCGGTGGCCGGGGCGATGAGCAGCAGGTCGGCCCACTCCGACAGGGAGATGTGCTCTCCCTTGTAGGCCGGATCGTCCTCGAAGATATCGGTGAAGACCTCCTGGCGTGTGACCGCGCGGAAGGTGAGAGGGGTGATGAACTTCTGCGCGCTCGGGGTCAGGATCGTCCTGACCGAGTCGCCCCGCTGGGTCAGCTTCGATGCAAGGTCGGCACTCTTGTAGGCCGCTATTCCCGCGGACACTCCCAGCAAGATGTTCGACATGATTGCACGCCAGGGGCCGCGGTCTCCTCTGTGGAGACGCCGCCCCTGCTCCCGCTCGACCCTGGGGGAACTCCCCGGGGTTCTACTTCTTCTGGTTCAGCAGCGCGGCCAATTCCTTGATCCGCTGCTCCTTGATCTTCTTGATGTCGGAGCCGTAGACCTCGGTTCCTTCGCCTTCCTCGTCGCCTTCTCCTCCGGAGCCTTCGCCCTCTTCGGGCTTGTCGGCGATCACGGCCTCCTGCAGAGCCTGGTCGAGCTCTTCGCGCTCGGCCAGCTCGATCTTGCCCTCGAGGATCTCTTTGATGACGATCTGTTTCAGGGTGGGTTCATCATTGTCCTCGAACTCCACCAGCGGCGGCGCGCCCCTGTTCAGTTCGACGATTCTTTTCTGTATAAGCGAGGTCAGCCTAAACTTGCCGCCGACCAGTTGGACCAGTTCTTCTTCCGTGGTTATGTCAAGCATCAGAGGTTCTCCATTTATCCTTGGTTACAGTTTATTTTCAGTTTGATTCTACCGGTCTCGCGACAATTTCTGCGAGTTCAAGTACCGCCTCGTCGAAGTCTCCGTTGACGACGACATGATCGTAAGAGGATTTTTCCTCTCTTTCGGCCCTGGCGACTTCCAGGCGCCGGTTGATTACTTCATCTGAATCCGAGGCTCTGCTGACGAGCCTCCTCTCGAGTTCCTCCCCGCTGGGAGCATCAATAAAGATTGTCATTAATTCCGGGATTCCCGAATCCCGGACCTGGCGGGCGCCCTGCACATCAATATTGAGCAGCAGCTCATGCCCGTTTTCTATTCCCTCCTCGACCTGGTCTCTCGGAGTCCCGTAGAGGTTTCCGTAGACCTCAGCGTGCTCGAGGAAGCGACCGGCCCGGAGGCCTTCTTCAAAACTGTTCCTGTCGAAAAAAAAGTAATCCTGTCCGTCCTGTTCGCCTTCGCGCGGAGGTCTCGTGGTGCAGGTGACGACCCTTCGGCAGCTCGATCTCTCGAGCAGCGCCTCGCAGAGGCTGGTTTTTCCGACCCCGGAGGGTCCCGATATGACGATTAAACGTCCTCTCTTACTCAACGTTGAGAACCTGTTCCTTGAGGCGGTCAACCTCGGCCTTGATCTCAACTACGAATCTTCCTACCTCGTTCCCGGGTGCCTTGGAGCCCATGGTGTTGGATTCTCTGAACATCTCCTGGCAGATGAACTCGAGCTTTCTTCCAACAGGTTCCGAGCTTGCGAGCTGTCCAACGAATTGTTCGAGGTGGCTGTCCATGCGGGCAATCTCCTCGCTGATGTCTGAGCGCTCGGCCAGGAGTGCGGCCTCCTTCAGGATATCATTCTCATCCATTCCGGCCTTCTGCTCTCCAAGCAGAGCCCCGGTTCGTTCTTCCAGTTTTCGAAAATGTTCTTCAAGCGCCTGCGGGGCGGCCTCTTTGACCTTTTCCATCAACTGATCGAGGTTTTTGCACCTGGACTGGAGCTCCTCGTGAAGATTCCGCCCTTCACGCTCACGCATCTCGACCATGTTTGCCAACGCCTTCTCCATTGTCTCCAGGGCGATCGGCAGCACCTTGTCTCGTCCGGGAACGATGTTGTCATCCACCTTGATCGCTCCAGGCAGCGCGAGGACGTCCTGCAGCCTGATGTCTTCAGCGGAGTCCAGCTCCTTGCCAAGTTTCTTTATGGTTTCCACGTATTTCTTTACTACGTCCTCATTGACCTGGTAAAGGTCGGAGCACCTGTTGGGCTGAAAACGAATGGTGAAGAAGACCGAGCCTCTCGCCAGGCGCTTTCGCGCCACTTCCTCCAACTCAATCTGGAGGAAGTTGACCTCGTCACTGATCTTCGAGTTGATCTTGAGAAAGCGGTTGTTGACGGCCTTTACGTCGATACTCAGAACGAAATCCGGTGTTTCGGAAACAGCGTCACCATAGCCGGTCATGCTGCGCATGTTTCGATACTCCCGATCCCGCCAGCGCGGGATTCAAAAACGCGGCTCATTTGTCGCCGCCGTCAGAAGATCCGCCAGCGCCGCCCGGCGCGGGCAGCAACGATCCGCCGCCCGGCGACAGGCCCGGCACACCGCCGGCTCCGGTGGCGGGGGGGGCTGGATTGAGAATCTCATCTTCGTTGACAGGTTCTACGCTTCCGCCTCCGACTCCCGTGCCTGACATATCCGCCATTCCCCACCCGATAACCAGGGCGGTGAAGATCAGGCTGATGATCGCGGTGATCTTGACGATGCCTTTCTGCCCGCCTGCTCCCAGCAGCGCATCTCCGCCGCCGGCGGAACCGAAGGCTCCTCCGAGTCCTCCATCCTTGGAGTCCTGGAGGAAGACGATCGAGATAATCATCAGTACCGCCAGGAAGGCTATAAGGCATCCTCCGAGAGCCCAGAAGACGCCGCTCCAGGAAAAGGCCACCAGCACGGGGTAGAAATCCAAAATCATTTTGCCTCCGAGGTCTTTAATGGCTGGGGCCGCTTTTTGCAGCCCCTGTGTTTTTCTTTCGGACCCGGGGTCCGGGGATCATTCTAACGTTTATCTTTGTTTTCAAGCAGGGACGGTCAGCCGCAGCCCTCGCAGATACCGAGGAAAGACGCGGCATCGAGGCTCGCCCCGCCAACCAGGGCTCCATCGATGTCAGCCTGGGAAAGCAGCTCCGATGCATTATCCGGTTTGACGCTGCCGCCGTACAGGATTCTGATGTCTTCACGGGCGCCGACTTCCGCGCCCCGTTTTTCAAAGGCGGCTCCAAGCTGTTCGCGGATAGCTGCGTGAACCTCCTGGGCCTGCCCAGGGGTCGCCGTTCTACCGGTGCCGATGGCCCATACAGGCTCGTAGGCGACGATGACTTTCTCGAGCTGGGCGGCTTCGGTGAGCCCCTCGATTCCGGCTTCGAGCTGGCGGTTTACGACCTCCATCGTGTTCCCGGCATCGCGCTCTTCGATCTTTTCTCCAACGCAGAGGACAGCCGTAAGTCCCGCCTCGACGGCGGTTTTCATCTTGGCGCCGATCTCAGTGTCCGTTTCGTTAAAAATATGCCGGCGTTCGGAATGCCCCAGGAGGACGCTGTCTCCACCGCAGGCGAGGACCATCGCTGAGGAGAGCTCCCCGGTGAAGGCTCCACTTTCCTCGGCATGCATATTCTGCGCGCCGACATACACCTTGCAGCCCTCGAATTCCGAGCAGAGCCCGGCGATGAAGGCCAGCGAAGTTGCCGGTGGGTAGAAGCCGATATCGCAGCGGGAGGCGCTGAAGCCTACGTCCTTCGCGGAAATCCCTTCCAGGATAGCCGTGGCGAGGGCGTGTCCCTCCTCCGGCGTAGTATTCATCTTCCAGTTACCCGCGATGAGCGGAATGCGGTTGTTAGAAGCCGTCATCTTATATGTTCTTACAATTCTCGATCTGTAGCCGGGGAAGGCTCCTGGACCTGCCGTTTTCAGGTCAATTCAAGCAAGGTTGGGAGCTTTTCGCTCCGCGTTTCCCTCAACTGCTGAATCCTGCCCACTGATGTCTGCAACGGAGTGTAGGCAAACGGCTTATAGTATTTGCGAGGAGCTCTTCTGTCAAAGACATAATGCCTTCTGATGCTTTCAGATGCGTTCGGTGAACCCGCCCGGCCGGTTTCATCGGAATAAACGGCCTGCTTTAGCTCCAGAGAGGGGCCAGTCCCCCTCTGGAGCGACGATTTCAGCCTTCTTTAACCGGCGATGCTTGGTACGTCAGGCTCTATTGGGGTAAGCTTCCCTCCGATAAAGTCTGCCGTTTTCGGTTCCAAGCCCGAAGAACCACCTTGCCCATGATTTTTTTAGCGATTGAGACTTCCGACCCCCGGGGTAGCCTGGCTCTCTTTGACCAGGAGGGGGTAAGGGAGGAAGAGCTCTTCAGCGATGACATGGCTCACGCCCGCGAGTTTGCCGTGCGGATTGACGGCCTGCTTCGCCGCGGGGGTTTCACCCCGCGTGACCTGCGGGGAATCAGCGTCAGCGCCGGGCCCGGATCCTATACCGGCTGCCGGGTCGGAGTTACCGCGGCAAAGACGTTGGGCATCGCCTTGCGAATACCCGTGGTGGCCGTCTCTTCGCTCGAGGTGATGGCGGCCTTCGCGATCGCGTCCGTCGAGCAGGAGGACGAGTCTTCCACCGATGCTTTCGTTCCGGTCCTCGATGGGCGTCGGGGGTTTTTTTACGGAGCCCTGTTCAGGCGTACCGCCGGGGAGCGCCCGGCGCGCGAGGCGGAGGACCAGGTCGCCGCGCTGGAGGAGCTTGCCGGGATCCTGCGGGGACCTGCCTGGCTCCTGGGTGGCGGGGCCGATGAGTTTCTGCGAGGTCTCGAAAACGCCGGTGGAGACAGGGTCGCCGATTTTCGGCGCGGCCCCGTTGAATGGGATCGGCCTCGCGCGTCCATCCTGGCAGCCCTTTCGCGGGAGGCGCTTGCGGAGTCAAGCTTTGACCAGGAGGTTATTCATTCTCTGAAACCATCCTATTTGCGGCCTTCGGAGCCGGAGCTGGTTCTTGCAAGGAAGCTTGCGGGAAAGGACAGCGGATGAAGGAGGGCAGCATTGTCGCCTAAACTGCGCAAATCGAGACTGGCCCTGGTCCTTGGCGGCCTGCTGGCGGTGGTCCTGGTTATCGTTGGCATCAACGTCAGGCTCGCTATGCGGCCGGAGGCTGTCCAGGCGAGGGTGAGAGCCGTCCTCGAGAATCTTCTTCGCGTGCCTTTCGAGATCGGCTCGGCCGAACTCGACCTCTCCGATGGGGTCTCACTGAGCGGCCTTCGCGTCTTTGAACCCGCCCGGGGCGACAGGGAGCCCGCGGCTCTGCTCGAGTTTCCCAGGATAAGAATCGTTCCCGACTACGGCAGTCTCTTCTTCGGCAGCTTCGAACCTGCGCTCGTTGTTCTGGACGGGGGCGAGATCGATGCATCCATCAGCGAGGAGGGCGTCCTGAACCTTGCGGAGTTGCTGCGCGCTCCGCCGCCTTCGGGCTCCGGGGAGGGAAAGGTTCCCGGGGTCGCCGGCTCTCAGGCGCGCCTGCCGGATTTCCGTGTGCGTGGATTGAGGGTGCGCTTTGCAGATAAACGCCGGAGCCTGGCCCTGGCCGCCGAGGAGGTCGATTTCTCCCTGGGACTTGCCCGGAACACAGGGCAACTCCTCTTCAATTCAGCCTTCAGTCTCGCGGACTCTTCGAGGGTCGAGATCAGCGGGAGGCTGCCCGGAGGGGCTGCCTCGGTCGCGGATGGTCCGCTGGAGGCGAACTTTATGATTTACAAGTTCGACCTGGCAGGAGACCTCGCGTCCCTGCTGGATGACCTGGCGGCCGGTAAGCGCCTCAAGGAGCGGTCCTTCAGCGGCAGCGTCGACCTGGAGGGTTCTCTGCGTTATGACCGCAGCTCGGGCCTGGAGGTCACCAGGGTCTCATCCAGCCTCGCCGGCTGCGGGCTGCAGCTGCCGGTTATCGAGAAGACGCTGCGGTTGACGGGGGGTTCCGCGGTATTCCTGGGTGACCGCATTGAAATTCGCGATGCCCGGGGGGAGCTGGCCGGCGGAAGCCTCAGCGCCGCCGGGAGTGTCGGAATAGACCCTGACCGGGGCGTTGTGACCACGTTGAAAGGCTCCCTGGGAGGGGAAGGTCTTTTCGTCGATGAGAAACTTCTCGCGGCCCTGGCGCCCGAGCTGAACAAGTCCATTCCCGGGAGCGTTATCCGGGGAAGGGTGAATTTCGCATGCGAGGCAGCCGAGGCGGTGAAATATCCTCCCGCCCTGGAGAACCTCAGCGCCAGCGTCGAGCTGTCGGAATTCCAGATCGTTCACGGGGAGCTTCCCTATCCGGTCGAGGAGTTTGCCGGCGGGCTCAAGCTTGAGAAGGGGCTGCTCAAGCTGGGCGAAAAGCTTACGGGAAAATTAGGCGCGGCGCGGCTGGTCGTTTCAGAGTTGAGCGGCCTTGTCGACGGGTCCGGAGTCTTCGAGGCGGTTGTCGACGTTGGCGGCGAAGATCCGGCCGAATGTCTCGCGCTCGATGGGCAGCTGCGCGGCCTCCTGGGCGAGCAAGGCGAGGATGGCGTCGAGGTCTGGGACAGCCTTGCGCCGGAGGGCTGGGTCGCCGCGAAGGCGAGGATCGTCGCAGAGCCGCCGGCCGCCGCCGGCGGGAAGAGACCGGCGCCCTATGCGATCTTTTCGGTCTATCCCAGGGAACTGAAGATTCGCCATCGACTCTTTCCCTACACGGTGGAGAAAATCAGCGGGGAGGCCGTCTACGATTCGCGGCGCCCCGAGAGCGGTATTCTCCTCAATATCGAAGGTCTGCATGGTGGGCAGAAGATCGCCTGCAAGGGCTCCTTCGATGTTCACGCCGGACCCGCGGAGGAGAATGAAGACCCACCCGGCTTCGAAATCAACATCACCTCTCCCCAGCTGCAGTACGACAAGGATATTCGAGCTGCCCTGCAGCCGGAAGTCTCCAGGATGGTTGACACCTTCGCCTTCAAGGGCGCCTTCAAGACAGACGTCTCGATCGGCTCGCGGTATTCCGGGTCGCCGCGCCTGAAGGTGGTGCTGGATCTGCTCAAGGGTGAGATCCAGGCCGTTGATTTTCCTTACCGGCTCCAGCTTGCCACGGGCAGGATCGTCATCGATAACAACGAGACGATCCTGCTCAGCGGTTTCAAGACCGCCGGCGGAGTCGGCGCCCAGGTTTCCTTTGATGGAAGCCTGCGCCGCCTCAATGACACCAGGAAGCTCGAATATCGCCTGCTGCTTGGTGATTTTAAGCTCGACGAGCAGTTTCGGGAGGCCTTTCCTGCTCAATACCAGAATTTCTTGAGCGGTCTTGGGCTGGAGGGAACCTTCTCAGGAAGGCTGGCCGGGTGGTATCTGAAGAACCTCACGGATTCCGCCAACGATAAGCACTACTTCGAGGGTACGGACATTCGGACCAGGGATGCCGCGGTCAATTTCGGCGTGAAGGTCAGCCAGATGGATGCGCAGGGGCGCTTTACCGGTGGCCACAATGCGGATCGCCCAAATCATTTCTGGGGAGAGGTGAAGGTGGAGAAGGCGCGCTTCAACCGCCTCCAGCTCAAGGATGGCGATATCGTATTCACCTTCGGCGAGCAGCATGACCGCATCCGCCGGCTGGCGGACAGCGTCGACACACCCGGGGAGAAGGGACCCTATCTCTCCAGCAGCATCATCGGCCGTCTCGCCCGCGGCGACGTCACCGACACCTTCCAGATGAGTATCGCTTCGGAGAATTTCTACAAGGGGCGGCTCGATGGGATGCTCTACGTCGATACGGGCGAGAAGGAGGGTGATCTTGGCGGCGAGTTCGCGGCCTCCGGAATCAGCCTGGCCGAGGCTTCCGTGGATGTCTTCGGGGGCAGGAAGGACGCGATCCGCGGTACTGCGAGCGGGACGGTGTTCTTCGCCGGCAAGACCGGCGACCAGCGCTCGATCCGGGGAGAGGGCGTCGGTCTTATCAAGGAGGCGAACCTGGCCGAGCTGCCGCTCTTCCTCGACATCTTCAAGCTGTTCAAGGTGCCCGATCTTATCAACCTGGGCTTCTCCGATCTGTTGCTGCGATCCAAGCTCGACAATGTGAAGATCCCCTACACCATAGAGGATGGGCGCTTCCTGACCGAGGGATTGGAGATGAACAGCAGCAACTCGGGTCTCTCCTTTTCCGGCGTGGGGAGCATGGATTTTGATGGAAACCTGGCTCTCGAGCTCGAGCCGCAGTTGCCGACCTCCCGGCTCAAGCTGCCGCTCATTCCTGACCTCATCGACCTGACCGGAATCGATCTGAACAAGATCTTCAGCTTTATCAAGAAGGGCATCCTGAAAATCAAGATTGGCGGTGATCTTGCCCGACCCAAGGCCGAGTTGGCTACAGGCCTGGGCCTGATCAAGGTGCCGATCGTTCCTGGGCTGCCGGAGAAGAAGGGTGATGACGGGGCAAAGAAGCCGCCGCCCGGGGATTCTCCCGGCGAGGAATGAAACCTTTCGGTTCTCCGCGGAAGAAATAAAAGGGAATAGAACCATGAATCTCGGCTTGGAAGGGAAGGTGGCGGCGGTGGCCGCCTCATCGAGCGGTCTTGGTAAGGCGGTGGCGCTGGCGCTGGCGCGAGAGGGAGCCTCGGTGGCTCTCTGCTCCCGCAGCGAGGAGAGAGTAGGGGCGGCCCTGGAGGATATCCGGACCCGTATCTCGGCGGCTGGAGGCGAGGTTCCTCCGCTGGTCGCTCTTTCCGCGGACCTTGGCAGTGAGACCGGTCCGGATGAGTTCGTCTCGGCGGCGGCCGATGCCCTGGGCCCGGTAGACATCCTGGTCGCCAACAATGGCGGCCCGCCGCCGGGCGATGCCGCCGGACTGGGAGACGAGGCCTGGAGGCTGGGTTTCGAGACTACCTTTCGCGCATCTCAGAAGCTTGCTGACGCGGTGGTCGGGGGGATGCGGGCGCGGGGCTGGGGCCGGATTGTCTTTATCACATCCACCAGCGTGAAGCAGCCGATTGCCGGGCTGACGATCTCGACGGCTATGCGTTCGGCTGTCGTTGGCTTTTCCAAGGCGCTCTCGGATGAGGCCGCGGCCGATGGAGTGACCGTCAACACGGCGGCGCCCGGCTCTACCGCGACCGCTCGCCTGGAGGCCATTTTCGCCAAGCGCGCGGAGGCGGGTGGGGCCTCCCTTGAGGAGATCAAGGCCGAGGCCGAGGCGATCATTCCTGCCGGCCGTTTCGGCCGTCCGGAGGAGTTCGCCGCAGCGGTAGCCTTTCTCTGTTCCGAGGCCGCCTCTTATATTACCGGTATAGTGCTGCCTGTCGACGGCGGCCTTGTCCGCAGCCTTACCTGAGGTCAGGACTCCGCGAAACGCCTCGCTGCGACATCCTGCGGCCATCTTGAAGGCTCCAACACGGCGCGGGAGGTCTGCGAGGGCGTAGCGTTGTAGACTGTAACAGGGAGCCGGTTCGTGTCGCGCGGCCGGGCTCGGGTGGACGCAGGGGCGCCGGGGGACAGCTGGTACGCAATTTCCGCGGTTTTACCGCTGAAGACCGGAGTGCAGAAAATATGTTGAGGAAATATTACGAGGCTCTTGTTGGGAGATTGAGCTGGAAACTCATCTTCGCCTGGGCCGCCGCGATGGCCTGCGGACTGCTGGTCACGGCGTATCTCTCGCCCGCTATGGGCGTATTTGCCAGCCTCGTCTCGTTGGCCGTTCTGTTGTTGGCTACCAGCGGATCCGACCGCAGCGATGAGCTGCTGAACATTCTCTGGGTGAAGGATCGGACCCTTGGCAGCTACAGGGCGGAACTCGAAGAGATGCAGGCGCGTTGCGATAACCTCGAGAAGCAAGCCGAGGCCGCCGATGCAGCCAGCCGGGCCAAGAGCGAGTTCCTGGCGAATATGAGCCACGAGATCCGGACCCCCATGAACGGGGTCATCGGCATGACGGAGATCGCGCTGGCGACCGACCTGGACAACGAGCAGCGTGAGTATCTCGAAATGGTGCGCAGCTCGGCCAGTTCGCTGCTGGGGATCATCAACGACATCCTCGACTTCTCGAAAATCGAGGCAGGCCGCATCGAGCTGGAGAGCATTGAGTTCTCCCTTAAGCAATGCCTGGGCGAGGCGGCCCGCACCCTCGCGCTGGAGGCCCATGAGAAGGGTCTCGAGATGATCTTTGACATACCGGACGGCACCGGAGACCTCGTGATTGGCGATCCCACCCGGCTGCGCCAGGTGGTCGTTAACCTGCTGGGGAACGCCATCAAGTTCACCTCCGAAGGTGAGGTCGTTCTCGGCGTTCGCGCGGGGGAGAGCCATGGGGGGCGGTGCGAGTACCAGTTCTCCGTAAGCGATACCGGCATCGGGATCTCTCCCGAGCGCCGCAGCGAAATCTTCGAGGCCTTCTCGCAGGCCGATCGTTCTACGGCAAGGGAGTTTGGCGGTACAGGTCTCGGCCTGGCCATCAGCTCCAGGCTCGTTGACATGATGGGAGGCCGAATCTGGGTCGAGAGCGAATCAGGAGTCGGCAGCACCTTCCATTTCACCAGTTCCTTCGCGGCAGGAGATGGAAGCCGCGGCCGCGGAAATGTTCAGACCCCGGTGCAGCTTGCCGGCCTGAAGGTGATGATCGTCGATGACAATGCGACCAACAGGCGTTTCCTGGAGAGAACCCTGGTCGGCTGGAAAATGAATCCTGTGCTGGCGTCGAGCGGCGAGGAAGCTGTCGAGCGTGTCAGGGATCTGTCCGGCTCGGGCGGCGGGCTCGATCTTATCCTGCTGGACTATCATATGCCGGGTATGGATGGTTTCGAGGTGGCCGAAAATATCAGCTCGCCGGCTGGAGCCGGCGGCATACCCATCATGATGCTGAGCTCCGGCGAGAACCCGGGTGACATAGCCCGCAGCAGGGAGCTTGGTATCAGGGTCTTCCTTCGTAAACCTGTCACGCAGGCGGATCTCTACGACAACATCGTCGAGACCCTGACGGCCGCCCGCGGCCAGGCCGCCGCGGAGGAGCCGCGCTGTTCACAGGTGATGGAGGGAGACTCTTTGAGGATCCTGCTGGCTGAAGACAATCCTGTGAACCAGAAGGTCACGGTCGCTATTCTCGAACGCAAGGGCCACACTGTCGAGGTGGCCGAGAACGGCCGGCTGGCCGTCGATGCCCTCGAGTCGGGAGACTTTGACATCGTGCTGATGGATATCCAGATGCCCGTCCTGGACGGTCTCGATGCCACGGCGGAGATTCGTGATCGCGAGCGCGGGACGGGAACCCACACTCCGTTGATCGCCCTGACCGCGAACGCCATGAAGGGGGATCGCGAGCGCTGCCTGCAGTCGGGACTCGATGCCTACATCGCCAAGCCGCTACGTCCAGCCGAGCTCTTCAGGACGATTGACGAGGTCCTGAGCTCGGAGAGCGCCTGAGAGAGATCCTCAGGCGCCGCGCGCCGGAAGCTTCACCAGGCGCAGCTCGTGCGACTCATTCGGGAGCGCCATCTCGTAATAGACGAAGAGGGTGTCTCCACGTTCGACCGCGCAGGCGTAGCGTACCGAGCCGCTGGCATACGGCACCGTGATCGCGGGAGCCGAGGGAGTCAGCTTGGTCCAGGTGAGGAGATCCCGGGACGCGGCAAAGCCGGTTTTCTCTTCATAGTTGTCAAGGTGACTGGCGGAACCATCGTAGTAACCGTACCAGGCATCTTTTCCCCTGACGATCGATCCCAGGCGCGCCGCGTAGGAGTCCCAACTGCTCTCGGAGCCCACGGGCAGGCAATTGCCAAGCCATTTGAAATCGCGTCCATTGGTCGAGGTGGCCAGGGCCGAGGTGGAGTAGAGCAGGCCGGTGTTGAAGACGTCGGAGGTCTCGTGCATCTCCCCCGCGGAGTTCTCGTCGCGGGGCGTCCCCTCGGCGTAGCTGATGAACATGTAGTAGGTGCCGTCGATGTAATAGACCATCGGATCCTTGACACCCTCGACCGGGGCATCCTGGGCGGCGGCGGCCGTGGCTGCGGTGAAGATCTCCCTTCTGGCTGACAGATCGATCCCGTCGGGAGATTCGCATTCGACCAGGTCGATTCTCCAGCGCTGGTCGGCGGGGTCGACATAGCTGAAGTAGTAGCGGTAGACACCGTCCTCGCAGCGCAGCAGGCAGCATTTTTCCAGGGAGGTGGTGTCGAGCTGGTCCTTCGTCATGCTCCAGAGGGTCTCAAAATTCTTTCCATCGGAGGACTCGGCCACCACGCTCAGGTAGCCGCGGTCCGGGGTGTGTTCGCGCGGCCGCCTCCGCCTGTAGCACAGGAGGAAGGACTCGCGGGTCTCATCGTAGGTGATGGCGGGGGCTCCAACCCAGTAGCCCTGGCCTTCTTTTTCAGGCGCCAGGATGGTTTCGCCCGCGAATGGGTCAAAGAGGGGCAGGTCCCGGGGTCCGGCGTCGTCGAATTCTGTCATCTTGATCCTGTCGTTTTGTGTGTTCCAGGGAGCCGGTCAGTGTCCGTTTCCGAGGAGCGCTGTGAGCCCGTAGTATAAGCATCGGAGTCGGCTTGGCCAACCCACAGCTTGAGCGGAGCCCGGGATTGCGACCGGCTCAGCTGAGACGATCCGCTATCTTGAGGCAGAGAGATGATACCGGCAGGACACTGCCCAGCTCTTCGGGAAGCGCCCAGCGAAACGATGGCTTCCCGCGGATGGTGAAGCTGCCGGTTTCGAGGAGACGGGGGCGCAGGGTCACCCGCCTGAAGGTGATCGAGTGCTTGATGGCCTTGAGCTCTTCGCCGGTCTCGATGTCCGTCTCCAGCGCCTGGCCCAGGCGGGCGGCGATTCCACCATCTCCAGGCAGGGAGAGGGGAAAGAGCCAGAGTCCCTCGAGGAAGTCGAAGCTCTCGCTGCGCTCGAGCAGGCAGCGTCTTCCGCGTCGGATGATGCCGGCCTCGAGCTCGACTGCGATCGTCTTTCTTTTCGGCGGAAGCCTTGGGAAGTTCTCCGGGTCGCCTTGCTCGGCTGCCGCGCAGGCCTCACGAACCGGGCAGGATGGGCAGTCCGGGGAGACCGGACTGCAGATGAGCGCGCCAAGTTCCATCATTGCCTGGTTGAAGCTGGAGGCTTTGTCGGCAGGCATCCAGCCGCCGGCAATCTCTTTCAGGCGTTTCTTTGTCGAGACCTGCCTGGGATTTTCCGCAAGCCGCAGGATTCGCGTCATCACCCGCTCGACGTTCCCATCCAGGACGGGCCATGGCTCCCCGTAGGCGATGCTGAGAATCGCCGCCGCTGTATAGGGGCCGACTCCTGGAATATCGAGGGCCGCCTCGTAGCTCCTGGGGAAGACGCCCTCGTGATCCCTGACGACGGCTTTTGCCCCCTCCAGCAGTGAGCGCGCGCGGCGGTAGTAGCCCAGGCCGGACCAGAGGGTGAGAACCTCGTCTTCACTCGCTTCGGCGAGGGCGGCAGGAGTGGGGAAGCGGTCGAGGAAACGCTCAAAATACGGAATCACGGTTTCCACCCGGGTCTGCTGCAGCATGATCTCGGAGACCCAGACCCTGTAGGGTTCTGGATTGCTGCGCCAGGGCAGCTCACGCCGGTTCGCCTCGTACCAGGTCAGCAGCGGTTGGCTGATGTCCATCCTGGGTGGGCTGCTCGTCGGGGTACCCATGATCTTTTTGTTCCTGCGCGGAGGCGTTCCAGCCTCGACCGTCAATCCGCGATTGTCTCCCTCGATTACGGCCCTATACTATCATCAACCGAGGGGCGGGAGAGTCCGCATCGGTGGTAAATGGAGTTAGCCCACGGAACAGTTCCGCCCCCGCCGGCCAGGCAGGTAGACAGGCAGGCAGGCAGGGCCAGGCGGACTGGAGAATAGAGGTCGTAAACAGATGGCGTCTTTAACCCACCTGGGCCAGTACTGGTCGGCCGCTCGCGGGGAGCTTCGGCTCTTCATCTGCGGCGGTCTCGAGGTGTCAGATGGAAAGCAGACGGTCGCGGAGGCCTGGGATCTCACCGACTGCCTGCCTCTTCCCGGTCATCGAAACAGATTTCAGCAGGCGTCTCCCGGGGCACGCTGGGAGGATGCCAGGTGGACCTTCAGCGGCCTGCCGACTCCGGTCGTCGAGCTGGTGGAATGGGTCGAGGGCCAGGGGCTGCGGGTTGGTGAATGGGCCGCCGGTTTTTCTCCGCGCGAAAGCGGCGCCGAGCCGCTCGATTTCAGCCTCCTCGATTCGGATCCCTCTCCCGGCAGTGACCATCTGGCCGCCCCGGTTCTTCCGCGGAGGGCCCAGGCCTTTGGCATCACCTATCTCAACTCCGCGCTCGAGCGTGAGACGGAGGGCCGCCGCGGTGATTATGGATTCGTCTACCGAGGGGTCAAGGAGAGAGGCGAGCGTCCGGAGCTCTTCCTGAAGGGTACGGCGCCTGAGCATTTTGTCGGTCCCGGCGGCAAGATGGGGCTGCGTACCGACCTGACCAACTCAGAGAATATGCAGGGAGAGCCGTGCGAACGCGAAATTGTCTCGGCGGGCATCGAGCCGGAGCTGGCGGCGGTGGTTCACTCCGATGGGCGGATCTGGGGCTATACCCTGGCCAATGACGTCAGCGGCAACAGGATAGAGAACGAGACCCTGCTCTACCTCTACCAGGCGAAACATTTCACCGGGGCTCTTGTCCTCGGGCCGCTGGTGTTTCTGAGTGACGAACAGGTCAATCCCAACCTTTCCATCAGGACCAGGATCTTCAGCCCATCCGGAGAGAGCCTTTTTGAGCGCGAGTCCAACACCTCCAACATCAACGCTCCCATCGGGGAGCTGGTGTCCTGGGCCGCCAGCCATATCCGGCTGACCCCGGCGGAGGTTTTTTCGACCGGGACCGATGTCATCCCGGATGGCACGGTGAAGGTTCTTTCGGAAGGAATGACCGTGGAGATCTCCTGCCCGCAAATAGGCATCCTGGCCCATGGGACCGGCCTGGTGGATGCCGCGGGCGAACTCAACATCGACTATGCCCGGCTTCAGTTCGAGGGAGGCGGCGCGTGATTGCCAGGAAAGATAACCCGGGGGAGTACTTCAACTCCGCGCTGGAGGCTTTCACCTCCGGCGAGCTGGAGACGGCGGTAGCCTGTCTGCGTGTCGGCTTCTTCGAGAATCTCTACATCGCCGCGCGGCTGGTCGGCGAGGAGGCCCACCCCCAGGAAATCTGGTACCCCGGGCCCGAGGCGAGGCCGGACGCCGCGATGGAATACGTTGAACGCTTCGGCTTCGACTGGAAGGGCTCGGATGCGAAGATGCGCTTCCTGCAGAGCGTCTGGAGCGATCCGCTGGTCCGCCGTGAGCTCGAGAATTTCATCAGCCTCTCGAGAGCCCTGGAGCGCGCGCCGGATGAGCGGACGCGGAACAAGCTGCTGGATGAGCGCCTGCGCTATACCGACAGGAGCCGAATTGACGCGACCCAGGCCGAGATACTCTACAGGCTTCGCGGCGGTGACCTGGCCGGGCCGCCTCAGCCGCCGGTGCTGGACTCACTCTACCTGGCGGCGGCGGATCCGGTCGAAAGCGTTGAGTTCTACAGGAAGCTTCTCAATATCGAGCCGCGTGAGACAAGCCGCCAGGCCCGCGGCTGCGCCGAGTTTGAGCTGTCGGGCTTCAAGCTGGTGATTCACGGTCTTGACCAGCAGTCGGAGGAAGATCCCTTCAGCCTGGGCCCCCGGCCGGCCTCGCTGGGTTGGGGATCCGTCCTGGTGCTGGGAGTGCAAAAGCTCGACGGGTACCTGGAACAGGCCCAGCGCCATGAGATAGAGATTCTCGACAGCGAACTCGAGGCAGGGGAGTCGATGGGCCCGGAGGCCGCTGCAACCACGCGCTTCTTCGTCGTCAAGGATCCCTCAGGTTATCTCATCCAGCTTGAAGAACGCGGTTGATGCGGGCTCGACAGATGCCAACGGGAACCCGAGGGGGTATGGTTAAGTTGAGGGTTTTTGCGTAGAATCGTTCTCTTGCAGAGCGCCTCGCATGGTTCTGTCCACCTGCCGGAGTGAAAAATGCTCTTCCTGAAAAACGCCCTTCTTCTGCTTCTGCTGGTCGCGCCCTGCGCTGTCCGGGCGGATGAGCTTACCAGCCTTGTTCGGCAGTACAAGGCTTCGTTGAAGAAGGTGACCGGTCCGATCAACAGGCGCTCGAATCTTGTGGCCACGCACGTGGCGCCGATTCTCGACAAGATCGCGGCTCTTTCTACGAGCAACTCTGAGCGCTGGCTTGCGGCGGAGCTCGATAACTCCGGAACCTCGCCCCAGGCGCGCGCGGCTATTCCCGGGGCGCTTCTCGCAGGGGGAACGGAGAACGCTGTCAGGCTGCTGATCTCGGGGCTTGGCAGGAGACCGCCCGGGGTGCAGGCGGCATCCTTCAGGATGCTGCAGTTCAACGAGAGCTCGCTAAATGTGGAGGAGGCGAAGCTGCTGCTGAGCCAGCTGGGAGCCAGGAAGTCCAGGGCCGCCGCCGGGGACCAGCTCGAGTTGTGTGTGGCTGTCCTGAAGAATTCAAAGAACGAGGCCACCAGGGCCTGGCTGGCCGGTGACGCCTACGACTCGACTGGAGGAAAAATCGAGCGCCTCCGCGTGCTGGTGCGTCTCGCGGGCGAGCTGAAGCTTTCCGCCGCCCGCGATCAACTGGTTGAGCTGCTGGGGCACCGTTCCCGCGAGCTGGCCATCGGCGCGATTGAGGCGCTGGCGCGGATCGGTGTCGATGGAGCTATCGATGAGATCAGCTCGGCGCTGGATCGTCCCGGTACCGATATTCGCCTGCGGGCCCGGGCGCTCGATGCCCTCGCCGACTCCGCCGCCGGGATGGAGTTCGCGATCCGCTCCGCCGCCAGCAAGGATTCCGAGCTGCGGGCCATCGCGATGGGAAGCCTCTCCCTGCGCTCCGGTGATCCGCGCGCGATGAAGGCTCTGTTCGCCGGGCTCAACGACAAGGACCCCTCTGTTTGCAACGTCGCCCTCCAGTCGCTGCGGAGCCTTCGCATCAAGCCCATGGTAGGCGTCTTGATCGATGTCCTTGCGAACCACAGTGACGAGAGTTTTAAGGTCAAGGCTCTCGAATTGCTCGTTAACGTCTCGGGCCAGAACTTCGGTCTCGCGGCGGCTGACTGGAAGAAATGGTGGTCCGCGTCCGAGGCCTCCTTTGAATTCCCGAAGCAGGAAGAGGAGGGCTTCACCAGCGTGAAGAAATACGACCTCGACTATTTCGGCATCGAGGTCTCCTCCAAGCGTCTCGGGCTGGTTGTCGATATTTCCAGCAGCATGCGCCAACTGGTCGCGGTCAAGGCCGAGAGCCTCGAAGAGGATGAGGAAGAAGAAGCTGGCGGAGGCGACGGGCGCACCCGGGTCGCGCCGGCAAAAAAGAAGAAAAAGAAACCCGGCGGAATCGTGGTGAAGGATGGCAAGGCGATGAAGATTGACATCCTCAAGAAAGAGATGACGCGCCTGCTCAAGAAGCTGCCGGCCGATACCTCTCTCAACATGATCAGCTTTGACGCCACCTTCCGGCCCTGGCAGAAGGCTCTCCAGCCTCTCAAGGGCAAGGGACGCGCCAAGGCGCTTTCCTATGTCGCCAGGATCACCACGGGCTCGGGAACCAATGTCTTCGATACGCTCGAGTTCGCGCTCAAGGACAAGCGGGTTGATACGATCTATCTTCTCACAGATGGCCTTCCGACCCGGGGGCGCCTGACGGCCCCGGAGGCGATCCTGAAGGAGGTCAAGCTGCTCAACCGTACCCGCGGTGTCACGATTCACACGATCGCTTTCGGTGCCGAGTCCAACCTCCTGCAGCAGCTTGCTGAGCAAAACGGCGGCCAGTATCGCTTTGTCGACAGGTACTGAAATGCCGGGTAAACCGCTTCCCCAGGATCACCTATGACTCTTCCCCGAATCTTTCCCATTCGCCAGTCCTTCCCGCGGCCCAGTGTCGACGATATTACCGCCCGTGCGGAGGCTGAGCTTGAACGCGTTCTCCCGGCCGACAGGATCAGTAACGGCGCGAAGATCGGCGTCACTGTCGGCAGCCGCGGCATCGCCAATATTGCCGGGATTACCAGGGCGGTGGTGGGCTATCTGAAATCGCGCGGCGCCAGCCCGTTTATCATCCCCGCCATGGGCAGCCATGGAGGAGCGACGGCGGAGGGCCAGGCCCACCTGCTGGCGCATTACGGCGTAACAGAGGACGGTGTCGGCGCGCCGGTACACGCGGCGATGGAAACCGAGCACCAGGGTACGACCGCCGAGGGGGTTGAGGTCTACCTGGCGAAGACAGCGGTTGAGGCCGACGGGGTGGTGCTCCTGAACCGGATCAAGCCGCATACTGACTACAAGGGGCCGATCGAGAGCGGTCTCACAAAGATCTGCGCCATCGGCCTGGGCAAGCTGGATGGGGCGACGGAATACCACAGCCGCATCTTTGATATCGGCCTGGGAGATGCGATTCGCAGCGCCGCGGGTCTCATCGTCGGCAGCGGCAAGGTGATCGGTGGTCTCGCGATCCTCGAAAATGCCTACCATGACACCGCGGACCTGATCGGCGTCAGCACCGATGGTTTCTTTGAGCAGGAGGCCGAGATACTCAAGACAGCCTTCGGGCTGATGGGGAAGCTGCCCCTGATGGAGCTCGACGTCCTCTACTGCCAGCGCCTCGGCAAGAATATTTCAGGGGCGGGGATGGACACCAACATCATCGGCCGCGGGGTCTATGGTTACACTCCGGGTACGCCCTGGATGGAGGGTCTGCCGGCTATTACCCGCATCTGCCTCAGTGATCTTACCGATGAGAGCGATGGCAATTCCGTCGGCATGGGCATGGCTGAGTACATCACCCGCCGCTTCTGCGACAAGATCGACCACAAGGTCACCAACCTCAACTGCATGACGGCCAATTCGCCGGCCGGCGCTCGCATGCCCATCGTGCTTGCGGATGACCGGGAATTGCTCGCCGCTGGAATCAAGACAAGCCCCCGTCGTGAAGACGGGCCGCGGGTCGCCCTGATCCGTGACACCCTGAGCCTCGAAAACGTCTACCTCTCAGAAGCCTGCCTGCCGCTTATCGAGGGACGCGGAGACATCGAGATCATCGAGGAGCCGGCCGACCCGGTATTTGATGAGGCCGGCCACCTTCAGCTCTCTTTCTGAGAGCTTCCCGGGCGACGGCCGAAATCGAATTCGGCCTTCAGCTTTCTGAATGCTCCGAGCAGTTTTTCCTGCTCGCCCCGGGGGAGGTAGGATCTTCCGCCGTAGAGCTGCCGGTAGCGCTGACCGAGCTCGGGAAACTCGCTTTCAATCCACCCGAGGAACGGCTCGCGAATTTCCCTGCGCAGGTAGAGGGCGTTGGGGAAGATGTTGTTTACCCCGGCCCTGTGGGCGGCCTCGAAGAGCGGGCGGAGAATCGCTGTGCTGGAATTGATGTGCGGCATGACCGGCATGCAGAAGATGGCCGTGTCGATCCCGGCGCGAACCAGCTTCCCGGCCGTCCGCATGCGAGCGGCCGGAGTCGGCGCGTGTCCCTCGATCCTGCGGGCGATGTCCGTGTCGAGACAGGTGATGGTGACGTTGACCCGCAGCCGATGGAGTTTCTTCAGCTCTCTGAGCAGCTCGATGTCCCTGAGGATGATGGGAGACTTTGTCGTGATGGAGAACTGCAGACCCCTGACCTGAAGCAGCTCTTCGAGCAGGGAGCGTGTCACACGGTAATGATGCTCGGCCGGCTGGTAGGGGTCTGTCGCGGTTCCGAAGGCGATCGGCTCGTTCGCGAGCGCCGCCCGGCGGAGCCTTCGCCGCAGAGAGCCGGCCGCTCCGCGCTTGACGAAGATTTTCTCTTCGAAGTCTTCCCAGCGATGGAGATTGAAGAAGCCATGGGTATAGCGCGCGTAGCAGTAGCTGCAGGCAAACTCACAGCCGCGGTAGGGGTTGATGGTCCAGACAAACGGCAGGCGCTTGTTGCCTGAGCGGTTGAGGATCTCCCTGGTGCTCAACTCATGGTATTCAACGCCCGGGCGGCAGCGCAGCGCCTCGGCATCGGGATCGGGCCGTCCCGCCGGAGCCAGGACGGGCAGGAAGGAAAGCTGTCGGTATTTCTTCATGGTCTCTCCAGTTCGAAGAGACCTCCCCAGGTGGTCCGCCGATTTTCTCCGGAACGATATCCGGATGCAAGCAGGTGTTCGCGGCCCGCCCCTCGGAAATTAATTACTTATCACGGGCCGGTGAAATTAGAATGACGCAATCTGGTTGTTTCAGCGCGTCTCGGCGCGCCAGCAGATTTCGAGGTGAACTTTTGAGTCGCAGGTTATTGTTTTTCGCACTCCTGCTTGCGGGCGGGCTGCCGTTGTCCGCGGGTGATGATGTGGGAGCGCAGGAGTTGTTGCGCGGTCCCTATCTCCAGGGTCTGGGCGAGACCTCTGTAGAGATCCTCTGGGTGATGAATTCTCCAGGGGAGGGGAGGGTTCGTTATGTCAGGGAGGATGGACGGGTTGCCGAGCAGATCGGTGTTCGGGGCGCGAACCAGCGGATCGTGCTGGAGGGGCTGCGGCCGGCCAGCCGCTACAGCTACTCGGTGTTTTCCGGCGAGGAACTTCTCGATGCGGGCGAACACCTGGGCTTTCGTACGGCGCCGCGGGCGGGGGAGGGTCGTCTGCGCGCGGTCATGGTCGGCGACAGCGGCACCGGCTCCGAGATCCAGGTGGGCATCGGCTCTGTGATGGAAAGCTTCGATGCCGATCTCTTTCTCCACACCGGCGACCTGATTTACCATCGCAGCCTGGACTCGGGCATCTTTCTGCCCTACAGGACCCTGTTGTCCAAATCCTGCCTCTATCCCTCCAGGGGAAATCACGACCTTGACATGGAGCGGATGGATGTCGAGTGGCGGGATATCTTCACGGTACCTGACGACGAGAGCGATCGAGCCGGGGTCTATTATTCTTACGACTGGGGGCCGGCGCACTTCCTGGTTCTCGACTACATTTTCTCCGCGGCTCAGCTGGATGAACAGCTTGCCTTCGCCGAGCGGGATCTCGCTGCCGCCCGTTCCCGGGGAGTTCCCTGGCTGATCATCTACCAGCATCTGCCGATCTATACCGCCGGCGTCTACGCCAACTTTAATCACCCGATACGAGCGGAGCTTCCCGAGCTCTGTGACCGGTACGGAGTCGACCTGGTCTGCAGCGGACATGATCACAACTACCAGCGGTCCTATCCCGTGCGGGGCCGGGTGCTCCGCGATGGATGGCAGGATCCCGTTTTCCGGAGCCCTCAAGGTACGGTCTATATCGTCACCGGCGGCGGCGGCGGGCATCTCTACGGAGAGCTCCAGGGAGCCCCGGACCGTCCCTATATACGGACCTTCCAGTCCGTAAACCATTGCCTGGTCTTTGACATATCCACCACCGAGCTGCGCGGCCGGGCGCTGGATATCGAAGGCCAGCAGCTGGATGAGTTCAGGTTGAACAAGAGTGATCCCCGGCCGCCCCTGTCTTTCATGCGGGGAGATGCGAATCTCGATGGGGTGCTGGACCTGGCGGATGTCCTGACGACCCTGGGCTTTCTCTTTCTCGGGGATGAGCTCCCCTGCCCAGCGGCGGCGGACTCAACCGGGGAGGGGGCTCACCTCGTTATCACGCGGCCGATCTACACCCTGCGTTTTCTTTTCATGGGCGGCTCTCCTCCCCCGGCACCTTTTCCGCTTTGCGGCGCCCTGGAGGACGCGGACGATGCCTTCTGCTATGAGCCCGGGTGTTGAGCCGGTCAGCCTGTTGAATCAGATCAAGTACTGATGGCAATCGGGGATCGCAGGGCTTAACCTTGGAGATGGGCAGTCCTTACCGATTCGTCAGGAAATAGAGGCTTCGATGAAACTGAAAAGCGCAGAGCTGGAGGCGGCCTGGCGGCGCGCTATCCTGGCTTCCGGGTATCTCGTTCTCTTCTGTTTCGCCATGGCCGCGGCCCGGGCTGAGATCGTTATTACAGAGATCCATTTTGATCCAGCCGACAGCGAGGGAGTCACGCGTCCGGAGCTCGAATTTGTCGAGATCTTCAACGATGGCTCCGAGCCCTATGATCTCTCCGGTTACCGTTTTACGCGCGGGATCAGCTATGTTTTTCCGGAGGGGAGCTTTATTCCCGCGACCTCCTACCTGGTGATCTGTCGCGACGAGGAGGCTGTCCAGGCCAGGTACGGCGTTTCGAATACGCATGGCGATTTCATCGGAACACTCGACAATTCCGGCGAGGCCATCGAGCTGGCCAATCCGCAGGGCGCAGCGGTCAGCAAGGTCAGCTACAATGACCGCGGGCAGTGGCCCGGCGGGGCGAAGGGCACAGGACATACCCTGGCCATCAAGCGACCCTATTCCGACAGTGATGATCCGGACAGTTGGAAGCTGAGCTCGGAGATGGGCGGCACCCCCGGCCGGACCAACTTCAACACCGAGGTGAGCTTTGTCGACGCGGTGATGATCCCCGACAACTCGACCTGGAGCTATTTTCGCGGCAACAGCAATCCTCCCGCCAGCTGGCGGGAGCTTGACTTCGATGATTCGGGCTGGGAGAGCGGTCCCACCGGCATCGGCTATGGTGACGGAGATGATCGCACCGAGCTCGATGATATGCGCAACAGCTACCTGACAGTTTTCTGCAGGAAGATTTTCGAGGTGGAGAACCCGGAGGAGCTCGGCTCGGTAGTTCTCAACGTGAGTTTTGATGATGGCTTCGTGGTCTACCTCAATTCCCAGGAGGTGGGGCGGGTCAACATGGCCGGCGGGAATGTTGACAACGACACCGAGGCCAATGGCACGGTGGGGGATGCCCCCGACGAGGATAACGCCGAGATCACGATTCCCCTGGCCGCTCTTAACGCAGGGAGAAACGTGCTGGCCGTCAGTGTTCACAATACCAACCTGAGCAGCTCCGACCTGTCCTTTATCCCGACGCTGGTGAGCCGCAGGGAGATCCAGCCCGGAGATCTGGAGACCCTCCCGGTGGCGGTCAACGAGGGCCACTTCCTGCCCGCCGACGGCCCGCGCTTCATCGAGCTCTACAATAAGAGCTTCTCACGGGTAGACCTCGGCGGTTTTCACCTGACTGATGATTACAGCAACCTGCGCCTGTTTACGATTTCCGAAGGAACGAGCATCCCCGCGCGCGGCTTCGTCTTCTTCACCGAGGCGCAGCTGGGTATGGACTTTTCCATCGTCGAGGGCGTTCGGGACCGCGTTTCGGTGGCGCTCGTGAATCCAGCCGGAACCCGGGTTGTAGATGCCCGCATCTTCGAGCCCAAGGTGCCTGGCCGCAGCGAGGCGCGCTATCCTGATGGGCAGGAATCTTTCGCCCGGGCGGCCCTTCCGACCCCGGGCGCCGCGAACGATACCGGGGTGGTGAACGACGTGATCTTCAATGAGATCATGTACCATCCGATCTCGGGCCTGGAAAGCGATGAGTTTATCGAGTTCTACAACCGCGGCGCTACGGCGCATGACATCAGCGGCTGGAGCGTTGAGGGTGTGGGCGGCTACGAGTTTCCGCCCGGCACGGTGATCGGCGCCGGCGACTACCTGGTGATTGCCAACTCGGTGACCAAGATCGGCCGAGACTACGGGCTTGGGCCCGATGTGCTTCTCCAGACGTCCTTCAGCGGCAGCCTGGCCAATGGCGGAGAGCGTTTGCGGCTCAGGGATGCCTTAGGGAATATCGCCGACAAGGTGCGCTATTACGATGGCGGAGAATGGCCGCGCTGGGCCGATGGCGGGGGAGCGTCGCTTGAACGGATTGATCCGCACAGCGAGAGCTCGGTTGCCGGTTCCTGGGATGCCAGCGACGATTCCGGCGAGGCGCAGGTGCGCACCTTTACCCATACAGCCACCCACGGAGGCGGAGATTCGGATCTCGGGATGCTCCTGCCGGCCG
>CBFHWB010000017.1:0-36329 GCA_965659285.1 Planctomycetota bacterium
CTTCTTTCTTTCCTTCCAATTGGAGAAGAACCTTACCCGGATCAATAAAGGGCGCCCCAAGAAGCTTCAAGTCATCCAGAGAGAGAAGAAGCTTCCAGACGCCGGCGTCTTCCGCGACAGACACGATGCTCAGATCCAGCAACCCGCTCAACCGGCCTGTCGGACGAAGAACGGCCATGAGATTACGAATTGTCTGAGGAGCCCCGGGCGCGGCGCCCTCCACGATGACCTGCTCGGACAAGGCAACCTGCAGCGAGCCCCCCGTGCCATCCATCATCCCGGAGAGCGACCCTGACTGGCCCAGGAGGACGAGCTCCGGGCTGTCGAGCCCGGCGAGCTTCCCCCAGGAAACAGATCCATTGCCGAGTTTCGCCGAACCGTTCATCCCGGTAACGGGCAGGCCGACAACCGGCAGCCTGAAGGCCACGGAAGCCCCCTGGAGCCTCCCGGAGAACTCGGTTCCGGTCGAACCGCGGGAGAACCTCTCAACGCGAAGAGTGAGCCCACCCTCCAGCGAGAGACGGTCCCAGAGAACAGCCCAGGCCGCCGGCAGAAGGGGGCTCCAGCTTTCTCCATTCCTGATGTTCTGCAGGAAGCCGCTGAGAGTCCATTCGCCCGGCCCAGGTGAGTTTATTGCAAATGAACCTCCGTCCCAGTCGGCCGATTTTGAGATGACCGCCCTTCCCTGTAACCCATCCCCCCCTCCGCTCAACTCGAGAGCATCAAGCCGGACACGACGCCCCCAGCCATCCTCCAGCGACAAGCCCAGGTCGAGTTCCCTCACGAGAATTTCAAATGGGTCCGCAGCAGCCGAGGCTCGAATCCTGTCGACATCGAACGCCGCCGCAAGATTCCACTTCCCTCCGCGTTCGGCAACCTCCGCGCTGGACGAACAGACCAGGACCGGGATGCCACCCCGTATACCCCCAGCCTGGACACCGGCCGTGGAAGCTCCCGCTCCGCCAGTCCCCTGACAATTGATCGTCACGTCGCCCACATGCACCCCGAGCAGACTCGCAAGGGTTGCCTCCCCAGCCTCGATAACGACCTCATCCGCCCGGACACCGGCAAGAGCCTCCTGGGCGGCGCCCAGGACCTTTACCGATGAGGCTCCCGCTCCCTCAGCGGACCTCTCGATTCGAATCGCGACCTGGGAAGGATGAGAATAAACCCATTTAAAGGAGAGGTAGCCCAGCAAAAGGACAGCCCCTAGTGAATAGAGAACGACCAGCGGCATCGGCCTGATGGTCTGTATTTTCCCCGGTTTGAGGGAAGTTGAATTATTCGAGGTCATCTCTCAACACTTCTGATACCTGCCTGTTACACGCCATTTGGTCTTTTTCTGGCCTGTATTGAAAGAAAAAACGCATAATCTCAAGCCTCTCCAACCCCCCAAAAAGTCATATTTATTGAAACCACCGAAATTTGACGGTGTTTCAAATGAAGATTGTTGGAAACAAAGTGACTGATAGCAAATCTGCACAGGACAGCCCCGACCAAGGTAAAGGGCGAGACAGCAGGGATGACCAGGACGCGACCAGCGGGCGCGAACTGATGCTGGCGTTCCAGGCTGGCGACTCGACAGCGTTTGACGACATTGTCTATCGCTACCAGCAGCCTGTTCAGAATTTCCTGCGACGCTATCTTCGAGATCGGGACCGGATGGAGGATCTGACCCAGGAGGTATTCATAAGGGTTTACAAGAGCCGGGAGCGATACCAACCGACCGCAAAACTTCGCACCTGGTTGTTTACCATCGCCACGAGGCTGGCGCTGAACGAGATCCGGTCCATCCGTAGAAAACGACGGGTTTTCAGCGAGGTGGCGGATGAACCCGAAGCGGACTCGCCCTCGCCCGTCAGAAGAGCCGAAGACTACCGGGAAGAAACACCAGGAGAGCAGATCGAAGAAAAGGAACTCAGAACGATCATTAACCGGCTGATTGAGGAGTTGCCGCCCGACCAGAAAGCGGCCATCCTGCTCAGCCAACTTCAAAAACTTTCGTACAAGGAGATTGCAGAGATTCTCGACATGAGCGTCATGGCAGTGAAATCACTGCTGATGAGATGCCGCTTGCAACTTCGGAACCGGCTGAAGCCCTATTTCGAAGGCAAACCGGTTCAATTACGTTCCTCCGACCCCGGCCACACCAAGGACTGACCAGAAACCCTGCAGGAAAGATTCGTGAACGACAAAAACAACCCCGCCAATACTGGAAAAGAAGGCCGCCCCTCCCGCGAAGAGGAACTCATTGCCTACCTTGACGGCGAGCTGGATGCAGCCGACAGGGAACGGCTCAAAGCCCTCCTGGCGGAAGACCAGGATCTCCGCGAAGCCCTGCAACAACACAAAGCCATCGCGGCGGCCATCGCCGCCCCCGACAGCGAAGCCGGCATGTCTCCCGGGCAAACCCTCGCCGAGGTGCGAGGCAGACTTCGCCGATCCCGCAGGATCATCACCGCGGGAATCCTCGCGGCGGCAGCAGCCGCCATCTTCGCGGTACTGATTGGCGCCCGGCTGATCACCGGCATCCCCAATCCAGAAGACCAGGTTCCAGGCCTCACGCAGCGCCCCCCGGGCGGCTACAGCCCGACAGAGGTCATCGCCGAGCTCGATGTCCTGGAGATCATCCAGGAGGAAGGAGGAGAGCTCAGCCTGGAACTGGTCAACCTGCTCCTGGAGGAAGACGAAGATGCGGGCGTCCTTGACTCCGGCCTTTTCGACAACTGGCTGGAAGAAGAAATCTCGGGGGAGAACTTCTGACATGCGCCGCCTGACCGTCACCACCACAGCCCTCCTGCTCGCCGCCCTGCTCGCGCCCCCGGCTCTTCGGGCCCAGGGCAGGAAAATCGATAAACGCCCCCCGCAAACCCGGATCAACTCGGACCGCTGGCAGCGGCTTGACCCCGCCAAGCGAAGCGAGATCGAGAAAATCTACCAGCAGTTACGTTCCCTCCCGGCCGAAAAGCAGAAGCAGTTGCTCGACAAGCTCCACAGGATGCAACCGGAGGAGAGGCGCGCGGCGGTTCGCGATGCCAGGCACAAGCTCACCCTCGCTCCACACGAGCGAGAGCTCCAGAAGAAGCACAAAGACATCCTGCGCCAATCCTGGAACCGCCTGCCTCCCGAAGAGCAGAAACGTCTCAGGGAGATGAAACCCGAGGCCCGGGAGAAGCGCCTCCACGCCCGGTTCATGGCCGAGCGCGCCCGCATCGTCGCGCGGCTTCCTGAAGATCTCCGCCAGCGAGTACTCACCATGGCCGCGCCCCAGCAGGCTGATTTTCTCCGAAAGCATAAAGCCAGGGTCACCTCAGAAAGAATCTTCAAGACGGAGGAGATCGCCAGGCTGCGTTCGCTTGACCACAAGCAGTTGCGCAGGCTGTTCCACCCATCGCACAAGAATACTCCTGTCCCCGCGCAGAAGCCCGACTTCCTCTCGGACTCCTCGTGGACAAAATGGATCGCGCTGCGCCCATACGAACGCCCCCGAATCGTGGGCTTCATACTCGGAAAAGACCGCAGGCGCCCCCAGAACGGGAGCAATGGCCGCAGGCCGCCGCCGAATCCAGGTGGACGCAAGCCGCCGCCGGGAGGAGAAGGAGGCCGTGGGCGCCCTGAGCAGATGAGCCGCGAAGAAACCCTCAAACGTTTCGACAAGAACGCCGACGGCAAGCTCGACGAGGCCGAGCGCAAGGCTGCGAGAGAACAATTCCAGCAGGACCGCGAGAGCCGTGGCAACAGCGCGGGCCAGAGCGAGCCCCGGACCGAAGGACAGAAACCTCCCCGCCGTCCCGCGCTTCGGCGATCAAGCGGCCCGCCACGCACTGACCCCCAGGGACAGGGCGATCGACGGCCTTCGGGCGCCGGCAACGGCCGCCCGCCCGGGCAGCAGCCCCGCCCGAATAGAGCCCGCCCCGGCGCCAGGCCCGCCCCAGGCAGGAAGAAACGCTGAGAAGCCGGCGCGATCAGCGCTCGACAAAAACCCCGAAGTGCTCGTCTGCAAGGGTGCGAAGAAACTCCTTCTCCTTGTCCTTGAGATCAAATCCGATGGTGTTGATCTTAACGGAACGGATCCGGTTGAGCTTCCTCATGCGCTCGAGGATCACCTTCATCCCGGCCTTCTCGGGAGGAGTCGGCGCCCCGTCGGAGAGCAGGTAGATCGTGTCGACCTCATCGTTTTCGAACGCCGTCTCGAGAGCCTTCAACATATAGGTCTGTCCCTGCGGACGGGCCTGGTCGACAAAGGCCAGGGCCTTCCCCCTCGATTCCAGGTTGAGGACCGCGAGCTTGTCCGGCTCCTTCTCGAGCTTCGCCCTGATAAAGTCCGTGATGATGCTCTCAAACATAATGATGTCGAATCGTTTGCCGACCTTGAGACCGTTGAGTACCTTCTTCAGATTCTTCTGGGCAACGGCCAGCTTGCTCTGCAAAGCCTCCTTCTGTCCCCGGCCGCCGGCGTTGGGGTCGTTCGGGTCGACGACAACCGTTCTTCCAGCGTCGTCGCCGCCGGCCTTACCGCGGTTCTCCGGTCTCTCCTCCGGTGGAACGTACTGCTCCTTCATGCTCTCTGAAGAATCAAAAATGAAAATAAAGTTGTCACTCAGGATCCGGAGGCCATGGTAAGCAACCGTGTTGGTTTCCTCGGCGAGCTTCTGTTTCATCTTGGTAAACTCCTCGGCCGAGCAGCGAGCCACGACCTTCACGGTCTTGCCCTTCTGCTCCCACCAGCCCTCCCACTGGAAGGTCGAAGGTCCGAGGTCTTTTCCGGTGAGCCGCGTAAGCGCATCGACCACATCGTCTTTCACTCTCCCCCTGGCCTTGTCGATATGGTGGATAAGCGGAAGAATAATCTCTCGCCCTCCCTGGTCGAGCAGGATGCGAACGGCATTGACCTGGACCTTGTCATCCGGGTCATCCAAAGCGGCTATTGCGTAATCGGAAATCTTCTTGTGCTTGAGCCGGGCAAGCGTCCGCAGGCTGAGCAGGCGAACCTGCCACGCGCGGTTCTTGAGGCCTCTCTCAAAGAGCTTCTTCTCCCGGCTGCCGCCCTGGTTGTAGAGCAGGCTCATCGCCGCCACCTGGACGCCGGGATCCTTGTGCTTCACCAGCTTTCCGGCAATGCTCACAACCTTCTTATCCTTGACGTTCTCGAGCGAACTGAGGATCACCACGAGGGTCTTGGGCGACTTGTTGGTCATCATCTCGCGGGTAAGGAAGGCTACCCGCTGGGGATTCTTAAAGTCCGCGACCGCCGCGACAACCCTGTTCCAGACCACCTCGTTCCTGCGCAGGCTCGCCGACCTCAGGCCGCTCTTCAGCAACCACTGCTCTGCCTTCGCTTCGATCGGGTTCTCGAGCGCCTCGGCCACCGCCGTGATGTTGAAGGCGTTGTTTTCCAGGAGAGGGAGCCCCTTGCCGATGACTGCCCGGATAGCGGGCTCCGTACCGATCCTGCCGAGGGTTTGCGTGATCGACATATGGATGCCTGAATTTTTCTCGGAACCGTAGAGCCTGATCAGGAAATCGACCGTCTCCTTGCAGGGAGCGTTGGCGAATTCCTGTATAAGAAGGATCCTGCGCTCGATGGGGCCTGACCGCAATCCCTTCCACCTGTCCTGCAGGAGCTTGGATCGTTTCTCAACACTCGCGACGCCGAGCTTCTTGACGGCTCCCTTGTCCTTGTCGTCATCCGCCTGGGGAACGGCGAAAACCGCAGGGGGGAAAACGCTGCCTGCAAGGAGGAACGCCAGCGCCAGATTCAGAGCTCTGATTTTCATAGAAGAGTCTCTCCTTCGGAAAACTTGGGTCAAGATTTAAGACCTGTTTACCGATAGATATTTTAGTCACATGTCAGTTTCACCAAGGGTCTTCGGCTTTTCCCCTCTCGGTCGAAGGCCTTTTTTTATGCCCACATACGGAAGCCTCCGATAAGCGTCGAAATCTTCCCCGAGATGAGTAGCCGACTTATTGTAGGACGCACGCCGACTCCCGGCCACGAGTTTCCTTCCGGGACAGGAAGTCCGATTTAGAGGATACAGCCCCCTGGTTCTGTTAAAATGAATAAGGATATTTATCCGGAACAGCGTTTTGCGGAGCAACAACAGTGGATTTCAAGTCCACCTGCATACTGATTTCTTTCCTGGCCCTGGGAGCGGGAATCGTCAAAGGCTGGAGCGATGCGGAAAAAAACAAACGCCAGCCCGGCCCTGCCGTAACCATCGACACATCCCCTGGACCCGGTGAAATCACCGAACCCGCCCATCCTGAAGAACTTCCGGAAACAACCGAGCCGGTAGGGCGTGAAGATCCAGGCGCCGCCCCTCGCCGCCCACCTGCGATCACGCTCAAGCCGATCGATCTGGGCATCAGCGCCTCAGCCGAGGCGCGGCTGGGAGAAATCAGTTCCTCCATCGAGAAGCACAGGCTGCCCGATGCGGCTCGCGCCGCCCGCGAAATGGTCCAGGACTCGGACGGAATGGAGCGTGAAAAAGCCCGGCAGCTAGAGGCCAGAATCATTCTTCTGCAGAAGATGGAGCCTCGAGATCCAGGCAAGGCTCCCGCCCTGAAAGAGGTCGTCCAGTCGAACAAGGGTGTCCTGGTGTGCACATCGGTTGAAAAACGCGTCGATGGCTACAAGCTCAAGCTCATCAGCGGCGGCGTCACCACCGTTGCGGAGGACAGGGTCAAGGAGATACGCGACATCGCCCCGAAAGAAGGCAGGCGAATCCTTCTCTCCCGCATCAGCAAGCGGGTGGCCAACCTCAAGGATCCTCTCGACTTCTACCTTCGCGGTGTAAGGAAATATTATCGCCTCGGCCTCGCAGATGAAGGCTATGTTCTCCTCACCCAATTGCTGGACAGAAACGATGCCGACCTGGCTCTCTCGGTGCTGGGAGAGGAAGAGGCCGAGAGCCTCCTGCCCTATTGGAACCTTGCCAACGGAAGCGGCATTGCCGCCCTCGAGCGAAAAGCCGAGGCGCGCGCGGAAGAAATAGCCGCCACCCCGCCCGCCCACCTGGTGGCCAGCGGTGAGCCGTCCAGCCGGCCGGGTGGATCGCCCAGGCCCCCGGCACGGAAGCCTCCACCGAGACGCCCGCCGGCGAGACCCGCCGCGCAGATCACTCCCGCCGACAGCGCGGCCATGGCGGAGGTCAGCCAGCTCATCTCAAAGGCCAGCGTCTACTACACCAACGCCCGGCGGGATGAAAAAAAACGCGGCGACTTCAAGAAGGCCTACGAGACTCTCCGCTCCGCGCAGGACAAGCTCAGCCGGATGCCGTCGACCGACGAGGTTCGCAAGACCCGGGCGCGGGTCGCCACCAGCATGCTTGACGTCAGCAAGTCACTCGGCTTCTTCGATTTCTGATTCGAGCAACCAGTCGCCGGATTCGATCGCAAGCCCGCGCTGCTCGGCCTCCGGCCGGATAAAGTAGCACTGGGCCCGCAGCGAGGTTCCGTCATCGAGGATCACGGAAACGGTCTTTCGCGTATAGAGATGGGGGGCGCCCTCGATGCGGTCGAGGATCTCGATGGCCGACTCCCAGTCGCTGAAGCCAAGCACCTCGCCGCGCACAATCGAATCACCCTCAACGATAAAGGGGTAGTCCCCCCTCGACCCCTCGGCCGCGAAGTGGTACATACAACCCCGGATGGAACCGCCCACCTGGCTCACGACCAGATGGTCCACCAGGGGACGAAACCGCCCGCCTGCTCTCAGCGTTCCGTAGACGAACACCTGGCGGGGCGCCTCCTCCGGAATCGATCCAGGACTTTCTTCTGAAGAACACATTGCACGGGTTATCTTACTTCCAATGAAAAACATTGCCGGAAAATCATGCATCCTCACAGGAGCCTCACGCGGAATCGGCAGGGCTATAGCCCTGCGGCTGGCGGCCGAGGAAGTGCTCGTTACCGCCATCGCCCGGGATGAGCAGGCGCTGGGAGAGCTCTGCGCTGAGAATCCCGGGATCCACGCGGCGCCCTGCGATGTCACCGACGAAGACGGCGTAAAAAGAATCACCGCGGAACATGTCGAACGCCACGGAGGCCTCGACATCCTCATCAACAACGCCGGCACGGGCATCTTCGGTCCACTCGAGGAGGTCTCCTATCGTGATTTCCTCAGGACCATGGAGGTCAACGCAGGAGGAACCTATCTCTGCATGCAGGCGGCCCTGCCGCACATGAAGGCCGCCGGAGATGGCGACATCATCAACATCTCCAGTGTGGTCGGCCTCAAGGGCTACCCGGACCAGGCAGCCTACGGCGCCAGCAAACACGCAGTGATGGGGCTGACCCGGAGCATCGCCACCGAGGCGGCTCCCGCCGGTGTCCGGGTGCGGGCGATCTGCCCTGGAGGAGTGGACACCGACCTCATCCGCCAGGCAAGACCGGATCTCGACCCGGGCACGCTCATCCAGGCCGATGATGTTGCCGAGGCGCTCATCTTCATGCTGAAGATGAGCGAGACCGGCATCACCGACTTCCTGCCTATTCGCAGAAAAGGAAGCGAACCCCAGCTCTGAGTCGATGCCTCAGTAGCGATAGAACGGCGGCTTGAAGGGACCCTCGACCGGCAGATCGAGATACTCCGACTGTTCGGCGGTAAGCTCCGTCAGCTTCACCCCGAGCTTTTCGAGATGGAGTCTTGCGACCTCCTCGTCAAGCTTCTTCGGAAGCATGTGGACACCCAGCGGGTAATCTTCAGGCGTCTGCCAGATGGCCATCTGTGCCAGCACCTGGTTGGTGAAGGAGTTCGACATGACGAAAGATGGATGCCCCGTGGCGCAACCCAGGTTCACCAGCCGGCCGGAGGCCAGCAGGATCAGGCCTCGACCGTCTTCAAAGACGTAGCGGTCAACCTGGGGCTTGATCTCCACCCGCTCAACACCCTCTCGCTTCTCGAGCCAATCGACATCAATCTCGGTATCGAAGTGGCCGATGTTGCAGATGATCGCGTCGTTCTTCATCTTCAGCATATGCTCACCGGTGATCACATCACAACAGCCGGTGGCTGTGACAAAGATATCACCCTCGACGGCGGCCTCGTCCATGGTGA
This sequence comes from Planctomycetota bacterium, assembly GCA_965659285.1. Classification (GTDB taxonomy): domain Bacteria; phylum Planctomycetota; class UBA8108; order UBA8108; family UBA8108; genus UBA8108. The sequence continues at coordinate 9,059 of CBFHWB010000017.1, forward strand.
CGACCTCGTAGCCCTCCATCGATGCCTGCAGGGCGCAGATCGGATCGATCTCGGTGACAATGACGCGCGCGCCGAACCCCTGCATGGACTGCGCGCAGCCCTTGCCGACGTCGCCATAGCCGCAGACAACGACAACCTTGCCCGAAACCATGATGTCGGTGGCGCGCTTGATTCCATCGGCCAGGGACTCCCGGCAGCCGTAGAGGTTGTCGAACTTGCTCTTGGTCACCGAGTCGTTGACGTTGATCGCCGGAATCTTCAGCTCTCCGCGCTCGAGCATCTGGTAGAGGCGATGGACCCCTGTGGTGGTCTCCTCGGTCAGCCCGCGAATATCTGCCATGTACTGGGGATACTCTTTGTGAACGAGGATGGTCAGGTCGCCGCCATCATCGAGAATCATGTTCAGGGGTTTGCCATCCGGGAAAACAAGCGTCTGCTCGATACACCAATTATATTCTTCTTCCGTCTCTCCCTTCCAGGCGTAGACCGGAACCCCGGCCCTGGCCATCGCCGCGGCAGCGTGGTCCTGGGTGCTGTAGATATTACAGCTCGACCAGGTGACCTCGGCGCCCAGTTCGATGAGGGTTTCGATGAGAACCGCCGTCTGGATCGTCATGTGCAGGCAGCCGGCAATGCGAGCGCCGGTGAGAGGCTTCTCTACCCCGTATTTTTCCCGCAGGGACATGAGGCCGGGCATCTCGCGCTCAGCGAGCTCGATCTCTTTCCTGCCCCAATCTGCCAGTTCAATATCCGCGACCTTGTAGGCCGGCTTCTCAGCTGTAGACAAGTCAGTAGCTCCGTTTTCGATGTTATCGTTCGTTTCGCTCATCAGACCAACCCTCCGTTCCCGGAGGCCTCCTGCATACCTATGTTCGTTTACAAGCTATTACAAAAACTCCGGGACGCCGCCTGTTGCCGGGCGACTCCCGTTCCGATTCAATTTCAAACCCCGCCAGTTCCAACCAGCCACTGAGCTCGTCCCGATCGAATCCGAGCCAGAGGTCTCCAAGCTTCTCCCGGTGAAACTCGAGCTCATGGGACTCGTAGTCGGCCAGCAGGAAGCGTCCTTCGGCGGCGAGACCACGGTAAACCTCCCGGAGCGCGGCCTGGGGATTGGCCACATGGTGGAGCACCATGTTCGCCACCATGGCATCCGCCTCTCCATCGCCAAGCGGGAGATGCTCCAGGCTGCCGAGGCGAAGTTCGATCTCGAGATCGCCCTCATCCTCGGCGCGACGACGAGCGACATCCAGCATCTCGCGAGCCCCATCGATGCCGATGACACGCCGCGCGCCTCGAGCCAGGAGCGGCAGCAGCCTTCCGGTCCCGGTGCCGAGATCGACGACGGTGCCGTGCTCGGCACCATCTTCGCCTAGCAATTCGACGATGACCGAATGATGCCCGGCGGGACCTTCGATCTCATCGCGCTGAGGATCGGCTCTCTCCGCGACCGAGCTGAAGAACTGCTCGGCCTGCTTGCGACGGCGGCCCAGGCAGGTCTTGATGCCTCGATCATCCGATCCAGCCAGAGGAAGCGGATTGGCGGAGAGCTCATCGGCGAAGCTCGGAAGGAAACCGGAACGGGTTTCACCTTCCCAGAGTCCAGTCAACCCATAGTAGACCCAGGTACCCTGGCGCCGTGGGCAAACAAGCCCCGCATCCGACAGGATACGCAGATGCCGCGACACCCGGCTCTGTCCCATGGCAAGGATCGCGACCAGCTCGTTGACATTGTAGGTTCCGGTCATCAGGATCCTGAGAATCCGGAGGCGTGTTTCATCCGCCAGGGCCTTGACGGTGGACAGACAGCTTTGCATGGCCTTACTATATCAGGATATCTTGATATAGTAATAATAAAATGGGGGAGCTCAATCGGAGCCGGGCTGGAATTGAACGGGCCGCTCTCCTGGCCCAAGGGGTGCCAGGGACGGCTCATCGAGGGCAAGAAGCCTCTCGATGAGCTCGAGGAAGAAATAGTCGCCCCACATCACCGCACCGCCAACGCCCCAGCCTCTCGGACGATGGTAGACACCACCCACCAGGAGCCCTTCTTCGCCTTCATGTTTTGGACCAAGGTATTCGTCACTGGTGAGGGTCGCGCCAACGGTCAGGGCCGTTCGAAGATAATCCCCCGCTCCGGCCGCGCCGGGGTCCAATTCGGCCAGCAGTAACATTCCGCAACCGGCGATGGCCGCCGCCGAGGAGTCACGCGGCTCATCGGGGATGCCCGGAGCTCCGTAATCCCAATACGGAACGCAGTCCCCGGGCGTATTCAAAAGATAGTAGCCGGCGCAGAGATGGGCGGTCTCAAGAAAGGCCTGGTCACCGGTCGCCCCATAGGCGTAAGCGTAACCATAGAGAGCCCAGGCAAGACCCCGTGCCCAGCAGGTAAACGGCGAGTAGCCCTGCTGCGTCGAAAGGCAGCGAAACTCGCCTCGCCCCGCCTCGGTGTTGAAGATCGCTTCGTGGGCGACGCTGCCGTCCTCATCGCCGAGCCCCTCCCCCACACGGCGCACCAGGTAGCGCGCGGATGTGCGGGAGTGCTCAATGGCCCTCTCACCCACCCGCGGATCAGCGCCGTTGGCGGCGGCCCAGAATAACAGGCGCACGTTCATCATGATGTCGATAAAGAGAGACTGGGGCCCATTGAAAGAATAGATAAAGCCCTCGTCGGTCGCCCCGTTCCAGCGCTCACTCTGCACCGTGGCCGCGGTGACGATGGTCTCCACCAGCTCCGCCCTGGCAGGATCGTCCCCATCAAGCTGCTCCAGCCAGCGCCCGTAGGAACTGAGAAAAATGAAACCCAGGTCGTGAACGTCGCGGTCAAGACGCCGCGGAAACAGCGACAGTGAATGCTCGCGGGCCTTCCCCTCCCAGAAATCCTCCTTCAGCAGCTTGTGAAGCAACCACATCTGCCCGGCGTAGAAGCCCGGCGTCCAATCGGTCCACATCTCAGGCTGGCGATACCAGGCGCCTCCCTCGGTCCAGATCGGAGCGGGGCTGTCCGGGCCCCAGTTCTCGGCGGTGCGCCTGAGCGAGACATCGCAGAGCCTGAGCACATCGAAAAGATGCTGACGCAATGAAGGGGGAAGCTCCCCGGCTGGTAAATTTTCTTTATTCACGAGCACCATAGTAGTTGACCACAGGACAAATTCAATCTGAACAGGCGCTCCTTTACAGACAGTGAAATTGACTTTTTGCCCTCGCCGACACACGATGTAGACCCTGCGAGGAACCAGGGACCCCGCTCCCTGCATTGATTCAGTCACACAGAGAACCAACCCAAACAACACGGGACACTGTAACCATGAAAAAGCTCTCGATCGCCTGTCTCTTCGCCGCAACCTTTCTCTTTGCAGGCCTGACCCTGCTCGACAGCCACCTTGACGATGGCAAGGCGCTTGCGGCCGCAAAGGCTGTCCCCCAGTGGATCTGGCTTGGAAACCCGTCCGACAGCAACGAGACGATCTATTTCCGGCACACCTTCGAGCTCTCCTCTGTACCTAAATCGGTAACCGTCGCCGGCAGCTGCGACAACTCCATGCGGGTCTACATCAATGGAAAGAAGGCAGTCTCCTCAAACGAATGGTCAACACCTGTGCGGGCGGAGATCGCGAAGAGCCTGGTAAAAGGAAAGAACGTCATCGCCGTTGAAGCGGTAAACTCCGGCGGCCCCGGCGGGCTGATCCTCTCGGTGGACTCCTGGAAAAGCAGGCCGAGGGGAGACAAGAAGGGCTCCCCGATCCTCTCGACCGGCCCCGCCTGGAAGGCCAGCAGGAAATCGGCCGGCGGCTGGAAGGTTGCAGGTTTCAACGACAGCGAGTGGAAAAAATCCACCTCGCTGGCCGAGATTGGCGGAGGGCCATGGGGAAGCTCGGTCAACAGCTCCACCCTGGTCAACGCCGGCGCGCCCCCAAAGCCGGTCCAGGCGACAGCCACCGACAGCCTCATCGTGGCGCCGGGCTTCAAGGTCGAGCTCCTCTATTCGGTTCCCAAGGGCTCCGAAGGCTCCTGGGTCACGCTGACTGTCGACCCCGAGGGAAGACTGATCGCCTCCGACCAGTACGGAGCTCTCTACCGGATCACCCCATCACCGATCGGAAAGAAAGGCGAGACCCTCGTTGAACGTCTCGCCGGCAACGCCGGCCACGCTCACGGGCTCCTCTACGCCTTCGACAGCCTCTATGTTGTCCAGAGCGAGAAGGACCGGGGGCTTTACCGCATGCGCGACACCAACGGCGATGGCCAGTTCGACGATCGCAAGCTCCTCAGGTCCATCCAGGGAGGTGGAGAACACGGACCTCACGCGGTGATCCTCGGACCGGAGAAGAAATACATCTATGTCATCGGCGGCAACCACACCAACCTGCCCAACCCCGAAAAATCTCTTGTTCCCCGGACCTGGAAAGAGGACCTGCTCCTGCCAAGGCTCTGGGATGCCCGCGGACACGCCAGGGGCAAGCTGGCGCCCGGCGGCTGGATCGCCAGGACCGACCCCGAGGGCAAGACCTGGGAGTTGGTCTCTAATGGGTACCGCAACCAGTACGACATCGCCTTCAATAAAAACGGCGAGCTCTTCACCTACGATGCGGACATGGAATGGGATGTCGGCACGCCGTGGTACCGCCCCACCCGGGTCAACCACGTCATCTCTGGCGGCGAATTCGGCTGGCGCTCGGGCACGGGCAAGTGGCCCACCTACTACCCCGACAGCCTCGGCCGCGTTGTCGACGTCGGCCCCGGCTCTCCAACGGGAATCGGCTTCGGCTATGGCGCCGACTTCCCGGTGAAATACCAGGAGGCTCTGTATATCTGCGACTGGTCCTACGGAAAGCTCTACGCGGTCCACATGACCCCGGACGGCGGCACCTATACCGGTGAGCTCGAACAGTTCATCGCCGGCGCGCCCTTCCCCCTGACCGACGTCATCGTCAACCCGAAGGACAAGGCGCTCTATGTTTCAGTCGGCGGAAGGCGCACCCAGTCCGGACTCTACCGGGTCACCTATACCGGGAACGACAAGGGCGGCGTCGCGAAGACATCTCCCGAGTCGACGAAGCTCCGGGCCCAGCGCAAGGAGCTCGAAAAATATCACGGCAAGCAGGATCCCGCGGCCCTCGAGGCTGCCTGGCCCCACCTGTCGAGTCCTGACCGCTACCTGCGCTACGCGGCGAGAATCGCTGTCGAGCACCAGCCGGTCGACTCCTGGCAGGACAAGGTCATTGGCGAGCTCAATGATATCGCCCTGATCCAGGGAGCCATCGCGCTGGCGCGGCATGGAAAAGCTGAGATTCGCCCCAAGCTGCTGGCTGCGCTGCGCAACATCAAGGCTAGCTCGCTGGATGAAACCCAGCTGATCAACCTGCTGCGAGCCTACTCCCTGGTCTTCATCCGGCTCGGCAAGCCGGCCGAGGCCACCGGCGCGAAGATCGCGGCTGAACTCTCGAAACTCTACCCGGCAAAAACAGCCCCCCTGAACCGTGAGCTGAGCCAGGTGCTGATCTACCTCGAGGCGCCCGGCATCGCCGGTAAAACTGTCGCGCTAATGGAAACCTCTCCCGCGCAGGAAGACCAGATGCACTACGCCCTGGCCCTCCACAGCCTGAAGACGGGCTGGACGATCGAGGAGCGAAAACGCTATTTCAAATGGTTCAGCAATGCGCGCGGCTTCCGCGGCGGCGCCAGCTTTAATGGGTTTATCAACAACGTCAGGAGTGCGGCCATCGGACGCCTCAGCCCCGAAGACAAGAAAACCCTCGCGGCAGCCGGCTCACTCAAGAACAGCCCGGCCCCGGCGCTGCTCGCCCAACTGCCCAAGCCGAAAGGCCCGGGGAAAGAATGGACCGCAGAAAATGTCCTGCCAGCCGTTGAAAAAGGTCTTGTGGGCAGGGACTTCGAACACGGCAAGAAAATGTTCGCCGCGGCGAAGTGCTTCGTCTGTCATCAATTCGATGGCCAGGGAGGCGCGGCCGGACCGGACCTTACCGGTGCCGCCGGACGCTTCAGCAAGAGAGATCTCCTCGAATCGATCCTCGCGCCCGACAAGGTGGTCTCCGACCAGTACCGCGCCACGATCTTCATCCTGAAGAACGGCAAGACCGTCACCGGCAGGATCGTCAATGGCGGCGGCGACAACTTCTCGGTAAACACCAACATGCTGACACCAGCCAGCAACTCCGGGGTCAACCACAAGCAGATCCTCAAGACCATGCCGGCCAAGGGCTCGATGATGCCCGCCGGGCTGCTCAATCCGCTCAACGAGGAGGAGGTTCTCGACCTGGTCGCCTACCTGCTCTCCATGGGTAACCCCGATCACGCGATGTTCAAGCAGGGAAAATAGTCCATGAACCGGCTTCCGATCCTTCTGCTTGCTGTGGCGTCGGCGTTCTGCGCCCGCTCCGCCGCCGCCGAGGAGGGCCCCGGCTCTCTCTTCCACGACAAGGTAGCCCCGCTGCTCAAAAAGAGCTGCGGTAAATGCCATATGGAAGAGAAACGCAAGGGCGGCTTGTCGATGAACACCCGCGCAAGCCTTCTTGCGGGCGGTGAGAGCGGACCAGCCCTGGAGCCCGGCAAGAGCGCCCGAAGCGCCATCATCAAGCGAGTCCTCAGCGCTGACAAGAAGAAGAGAATGCCCCCAAAGGGGGCCAGGTTGTCGAGCAGCGACGTCGATTCTCTCAGGAAATGGATCGATCAGGGCGCCACCTGGATCGATGGCTTCACCTTCAGCAGGAAGCACCGCCAGGCTTCCCTGGCCCCTCGCGAACCTTCGCTGCCTCCCGGCAACAAGGACGACAACCCCATCGACCGCCTGCTGGCCCCGTATTTCAAAAAACATGGAGTTGCAAATGACCGGGTGGTCTCGTCGTCGGCCTTTCGCCGCAGAGCCTACCTCGACCTGGTAGGTCTTCTGCCACCATCGGGCGCCCCGGGCGAGGACACCGCCACGGGCAGAGAGGTGACCATCGACGGTCTCCTGGGCGAAAGAGGCCGCTACACGGGACACTGGCTGACCTTCTGGAACGACATACTCAGGAACGCCTACAAGGGAACGGGGTTCATTGATGGCGGCAGGGGACAGATCACCGAGTGGCTCTACCGGAGCCTCTACGAAAACCTGCCCTACGACAGGTTTGTCCACCAATTGATCAGCCCAGTGGCTGGAAGCGATGGTTTTATCCGGGGAATCAAATGGCGCGGAGTCGTCAACGAAAGCCAGCGGCCGGAGATCCAGGCCGCCCAGAACGTAGCCCAGGTATTCCTTGGAACCAACCTGAAGTGCGCCTCCTGCCATGACAGCTTCGTCAACCACTGGAAGCTCAGGGACTCCTACGCCTTCGCCTCTGTCTTCGCCAATGGCCCGCTGAAGCTGCACCGCTGCGACAAGCCCACCGGCGAGACGGCCGGCATGGCCTTCCTCTACCCCGAGCTCGGCCAGATCGACGCCAAGGTCGCCCGCGGAGAGCGTCTGAAGCAGCTCGCGGACCTCCTGGTCCTGCCGGAAAACGGAAGGCTCGCAAGAACCATCGTCAATCGCCTCTGGGCGGTAACCTTCGGCCGGGGAATTGTCGAACCTCTCGACAATATGGACATGGAACCCTGGAGCCAGGATCTCCTTGACTGGCTGGCAACCGACCTGGTCAAAAACGGCTACGACCTCAAGCACACCCTGAAGCTCATCACGACCTCGCGGGCCTACCGGCTCCCCGCGATCGACGAGAAGCGGGAGGATGACCCCGGCGCCAGGTTCATCTTCCGCGGCCCCCTTGTGAAGCGACTTTCCGCCGAGCAATTCATCGATGCCGCCTGGAGCCTTGCCGGATCCGGAACCAGGGACGATGCCAGACCGGGGAAAAAAGATGGGCGGGGCCAGGGCGGGCAATTCAAGGTCGCCGCAAAGATCCACTCGAGCTCCAGCAGAAAAAGCGCGCCCGGCGCGTCAAGAGCTGAGTGGATCTGGTCAGACAGCTCCTTCAACACGGCCGCCGCCGGCCAGGCCGTATATTTTCGCCACGCCTTCACCCTCGCAAAAATTCCGCCTTCCGCGTTCCTGACAGCCACAGCTGACAACGAATTCGTCCTGTTCCTCAATGGCAAGAAGACGCTCGAAAGCGCCGAGTGGAACGCCCCGGTCTCCACAAACGTGACGAAGAGGCTACGCCGGGGAGAGAACCTGCTTGCCGTACGGGCAGCCAACACCGGCGGCTCCCCGAACCCCGCAGGCCTGATCGTTTCCCTGAAAGGAATGGATGCGAAAGGCGTCGCGCTCCTGGAGGTCGCCACCAGCGCCGACTGGCTGCACACCCTCGATAAAAAGAAAGACTGGCAGCTCCCGGGCACTCCCGATAAGGGCTGGAAAGCATCCTTTCGCATAGGCGACCTGGATGCGAGCCCCTGGAATGTCGGAGGCCACTTCCAATCGAACGTGGCCCTGGGAGATGGAGTCGAGGTTCGCTCATCGCTGACCTTCTCCGACCCCCTGCAGGTCGCCCTGGGGCGCCCCAATCGGGAGCAGGTCGTCAGCCGAAGAGAGTCGGTAGCCACCCTTCTCCAGGCCCTCGAGCTGACCAATGGAAAGACGCTCGACAGGATCATCTCCTGGAACTCGGAACAACTCCTCGGCCAGGAACACAGTTCAACCGCGAAGCTCATCAAGGCTGTTTACAGCCGTGGGCTCTCGCGCAAGCCCACCGCGGGTGAGCTCAAGGTTCTCTCGGGGCTGGTAGGAACCCCAGCCTCAGCCGAAGGAGTCCAGGATCTGCTCTGGGCAATCCTGATGCATCCAGAATTCCAATTGATCTATTAAGCTGAAACCGGCAACCCAAGACAAAGCCATGAAAAAGAACGAAAACTCGCCCAGAACGAACCTCCAACGACGAGACTTCCTGAAGACCGCCGGGGCCGCCACCCTCGGAGCCCTGACTTCCGGTGCGCCCCGGGCCGTCCTGGGATCAGCAAGCCCGATCTCGCCCAAGGCTACGGCCGACTCGGTGATCGTGCTCTGGATGGCGGGCGGAATGGCCCACACCGAGACCTTTGACCCCAAGCGTTACACCCCCTTCCGCAAAGGGCTGCCGGCCAACGAGCTCCTTTGCAGTTTCCCGAGCATCGAAACCGCTGTCGATGGGGTCCGGTTGACCAAGGGTCTCGAGAAGACAGCCGCCGTGCTGGACCGCGGCACACTCCTGCGTACCCATGTCCTTGGAGATCTTGGCTTTATCCTTCACTCCCGCCACCAGTACCACTGGCATACCGGCTACGAGCCGCCTCTTACGGTCGCCGCGCCCCACCTCGGAGCGTGGATCGCGCAGGCGCTCGGCCCCAGGGATGAAGCCATGCCCGCCTTTATTGATATTGGCCAGCGCTATGAAGGAAACGGTGAGGCGGAAGAGATCAAGGCCTTCCAGACCGCCGGATTCCTGGGCAGTGAGTTTGGCCCCTTCCGCGTACCGGACCCGAAACAGGCGGTCAAAGTCGTCCGCCCTCCGGCCGGCATGACAGTCGATCGCTTCAAGAGACGCTACGAGACCTACCGGAAGGTGCTTGAGTCGAGTCCCGTGGCCCGCGACGGCTCCACCTACCAGAAAGAATCCCTGCTGCGTTCAGCGGAATCGGCCTACCGTCTGATGAACTCGCCCGCATCGAAGGCCTTTGACCTGAGCCTCGAACCGGAGGACACCTACAAGGCCTACAACACCAGCAAATTCGGCCTCGGCTGCCTGCTGGCCCGCAGGCTGGTCGAGAAGGGCGCGCGGTTCATCGAGGTCACGACCGAATACGGCCCCTTCAAACAATGGGACACGCATGAGAATGGCCACACCCGCCTGACCGATATGAAACGACAGATCGACGCGCCGATCGCCCAACTCGTGCTCGACCTTGAAGAGCGAGGGCTGCTTGACCGGACACTGATCGTCCTCGCCAGTGAATTCAGCCGGGATTGCATGGTTGAAGGGAAACCGGAAAAACAGGTTCGCAACCAGGTAAACGTGCCCAATGTTATCAACGAGATGAAGTTCTACGGAATGCATCGCCACTTTACCAGCGCATCGAGCGTGCTGCTGTTCGGCGGCGGCATCAAAAAAGGAGCCGTCTACGGCAAGACCGCCGAGGAGAGACCCTGTACCACCATCGAAAACCCCGTCACCATCACGGATCTTCACTCGACGATCTTTCATGCCATGGGAATCTCGCCGAAGCACAACGCCATCATCGAGGACCGGCCCTTCTACGCCACCAAGGATGGGAAGGGCAAGCCGGTACTCGACCTCTTCGGTTGAGGTGAAGCTCTCAATCCGAGCCTCCGTACAGCGCCAGCAGCCTGGACAGGTCCGCCTCCGCAGCCGACGACAGCTTGTCACGCGGCCCATCGAGAAGACCCCGCAAGCCCAGGACAATCCTCTCAGTCCACTCGTCCGCCAAGCCTCCCCTGGAAAGTAAATTTTCAGACGCCTGGATAAAGAGATCGGATCGACCTGGCCAGTCCTCTTGCAGCAACCCCAGCACCATAGAGGCCGTCTCTTCATCCGCCCGGACTCCGGCAAGCTTGACCACCGCCCCTCCGCCAAGCCTCCCCTCGATAGCGGCTGAGCGGGCAAGCCGGGTGAGCAGACCCTGCTGACGACTCGGACTCAATACGGAGACCAGGAGACGGGAGGTGTCGCCATCTCCATTAACCCGAAACCAGCGAAAGAGTTCCTCTTCTCGCAGGCGCCGGGCAATGCCCTGGAGAGCTCCCCTGCGCCAGCGAAAAGAATCCGGACCAATGCCCGGAGAGCCGGAGTCCTCCGTCATGAGAGATGCCCCACTGGCGATGAAATCAAGCGCATCCAGCGGCAACAACTGGTCCAGGGCGGCTGAATGAAGAATCAGCTCCGCTTCCGAACTCATTCCCGCAGTGAAATCATCCGCACGATCAAACAGCAGCCGTTCGACCCAGAAAGGATCGCTTTCGACCAGGTCACTGACCGCGGCCCGAACGAGGCCCGCAGTTCCCGGAACCCGCTGAGCAAGCCTCAGGAGGCTCTCAAGATCCTCTGAGGTAATACAACCAGAGCTTGAGATCATCTGCGCAACACCGCCGAGGGTCTCTCCAAGCCGAACATGGAGACCCTCATAGGCCTCCAGCACAGCCTCAACTACAGACCGGAGCGCCGGCGAGCCTCCAGGGCTCCGGCAGGACGACAAATCCAGAACCCGCAGGCTGAGATCGAGCAGCAACCCTCCCGCCCTCAACCTCTCCCCATCAGGCTCAACGAGGAGCCTGTCGACCAGCGCCTCGGGGAAGCTTGCGAGATCCTGATTCGCCCCAAGCAACCGCGCGGCGAGAACGATCTCCTCGCGGCCCGCTCCCGGCCGCAACAGGTCGAGATAATAATCCAGGTCATCAATTTCTCCGCTGAGCCCGAGAGATTCCGACAGCGAAATCTTTCCAGTTGTTTCATCCATCCCGGCCCCCGGCATCCATAGCTCGTGCCCGTCGAACGCAGCCCCTGCGACAGGAGACGAGGACAGCGAAGGGGACCCTGCCATCGTACTGCCGGGCTCACCCGTGATCCCCGCCGGACGGTATCCTGCATCTGTCCCGAGCAGATCCCGGGGGGTTTTCCGCAACCCGGACCAACCAGGCCAGAGCAGTGCCCCCCCTGCCACCGGGCAGAAAACAAGGAGGAGAAACCCGGCCGCCGCCCTGCACCTGGCCTGCGAAGACTTCATGGCCTCCCCCTTCCGGCTCCCCAGGCCGTCCCGGCCTTCCGATGACAGACTGACTCACCAACGCAGGTGCGAACGCGCTCGGAGGTATTCACCCACTTCCCTCGTACGCAATTGGGCATGGCGAAAAAGATGAAGTTCAGCTCCTGGCTGCAGGCGTTTTCCCTCTCGCGAATGGTCGCCCCATCGCGCCAGTCACAATCCCGGCAGGAGACGGGAACGGATTCGTAATGAGATGGTATGTAGGTCTCCACCGCCGGGCAGTTGTCCTGCCCGACCCCAAAGAGCTCAAACCCCCCATACCCCGGAATGAAACCGCCGAAATGGAGTGAGGCGCAATCCAGGTTCAACTCGCTCTTCACCACCTCCGCCTGGCTGACCCTCGAGGCTCTCCCCCGGTTCGTGCAGGGGGCCGCGCATGGCCCCGCCTCCAGCTTGCCGCCCGGGTCCCCCGGCTTCGAGGGATCCCCCGCCGGCGCTTCCCGCCCTGGCAGGCGAGCCTGCCCCATGACTGCCGGCGCCGGCAACAGCAGGCCAACGATGAAGGCGGCGCAGGCGGCAAAGACTCCGAAAGTCAACAGCAAGGCCCAGGGCTGCCGGGCGACCGCGCGAAGGAGAGAAGCCATCCATGGCTTGTGTACATCGGAAGAATCGATCAATTCTGGTTCCTTTCTTCAGGCAGGAACCCCCTGGACGGTTGGCGGCGCAGGAAGCCTACCGTCGCCTTTGCCTGAGCGCCACTTTTTGAGCATTTCTCATCATCCCGGCTGCTTACTAAAGTTGTAAGCTACTCAGGGAGCTAGCCTAACAATGCCTGAGCAGCGAAAAAGACACTACGACCTGGTGATTGTCGGAGCGGGAATTCTCGGCCTGGCCCACGCCCTCATCGCCGGCCGAAGGGGTCTGAAAACCGCCGTCTTCGAACGCGACGAGGAACCCCTCAGTGCCTCCGTTCTCAACTTCGGAATGCTGTGGCCCATCGGTCAGCCCCCCGGAAAGATGCTGAACCGGGCTCTTCGAAGCATGGAGCTCTGGCGTGACCTCTTTGACGAAGCCGGAATCTGGAACGACCCCTGCGGTTCCCTGCTCCTCGCCCGGCGCGAGGATGAGCTGCGTACCCTCCAGGAGTTTCTGGAGATCGCCACGGAGGCCGGCCATGACTGCCGATGGCTCTCACCCGCGGAGATCGCTGAGAAGGCGCCCGGGGTGCGCCAGGAAGGCCTCCTCGGAGCTCTACACAGCAGGCGCGAGACCCTCATCCGACCCCGGCAGGCTCTTGCCCGCCTCATCTCCTTCCTCAGGGAGCGCTTCGACACGAGCTTTCATTTTAAAACCGAGGTCAACAACGTAGAGTCCCCATTGGTCGAAACAACACGCGGCCGATTCCATGCCGACAGGGTGCTGATCTGCAGCGGAACGGATTTCGAGACGCTCTTCCCGGAAGCCTTCAGGGAAAGCGGAACCCTCCGCTGCAGCCTCCAGATGATGAAAACGTCGGCACAGCCATCTCCCTGGAAGCTTGGCGCGATGGTCACCGACAGCCTCACCTACAAACGCTACCAGGCATTCAAGAACTGCCCGTCCCACGCCGCGATGGAAAAGAGGGTTCTTGAAGAGCATGGCGACCTGGAGCGTTTCGGCATCACCGTCCTTACCGCCCAGGACAACGAGGCCGGGCTCATCATTGGCGACTCCCACCATACCGCCTGGACGCCGCCGGAGACCCCTGACCCGGCGATTGACGAGAAGATCCTCTCCCATCTGCGCGGCATGATCGATGCTCCTCACCTTGAGATCGCCCGGCGGTGGAGCGCGACCTACCCGGTCCACGCGGAGCTTACCGAGGTGCTGTTGGAGCCGGCCACAGACACTCGGATCGTCCTGGCCAGCGGCGGCAACGGAATGACGACCTCCTTCGCCCTCGCTGAAGAGGTCCTCGAAGTCACAGGCTGAGCCAGGAACCTGTGGGTAAAAAAAGAGGACAAGGGCGCGGCTGAGCCACGACCTCGTCCACCAGTTTCAAATACCCAGTGGAAGTTGGACCGACCTCACACTGAGAAAACTTTATTCTGATCCGCCGCGACAACCCGAAGCAGACCCGAAGGACTGAAGCGACAAAAGCATTTTAATCGAAAGCCCTGCTTCATGGCTATACTCCAGCATCAACTTTGAATATTAATCTCTCCGGCAACCGACAGCCGCCTCCCGGAACCTGCCGCGCGCCCCGCCCCTCCGCAGAACAGCCCGGGCTGCCATCCTAAGCTAAGTCATTGCCACAGTAGATTTACGCAGAGGCCGACAGTTCCAAAAAGCACCCTGGTCTCAAAGACTTCTTCTGAGCCCGCCCAGTCCTGGGGAAAATCCCGGGCGGATTTTTTTTCAATTCCATCACCTCCCGCCGCCCTCACGGCTGTTTCTTCGGCCCAAGAAACCACGAGTCCCTCACACATCCTCCCGACTCCGAAAAGGATTGTCCGGGACCTTCCGACCGGATCTGAATATCGATCCCTGCCGAAAAGGTCCCGGCAACCCGAGCGCTGAGGATAGGAAACTCTTTAACTCCTTCAAACCGTGTGGCAACCGGGCCCCACCGCCGACTCAGAAAAATCAAACTCTACCACCGCCTTACGAACCTCCTCGCCACACGGGGATCTCTGGAGAACCTGGATCGCCAGGGCGCTGCTGGTGGCATCCGCTGGCGGGCAAATCTCAACGGCTATCGTCGGGTTCATTCCCAATCGAGCCCACTTCCCGGGTTCAATCAACTCGCCCGGGTAGCTTGCCAATTCAAGTCCCTGACGGAACCTCTCCAATTCTTTCCTCCCCCGAAGCGATAGGGAAAAATAGTCCGGGGTGTCGTACAGCCTCGTTGACCAGCCTTCGCCGGCTCCCAGGATTTCAAAGCTCGTAGAGCATCTGCGGTGTCCGCCGAGAAAGAACCAGCTCCTGTTGATCTTTCCAGGATAAATACGGAATGCGCGAGCCTCGTGGCGCTCGACATCGATGTCTCCCATAAGCACATTGATATTACCGACCCAGTACACGCTGCGGCCCTGGTGGAGATCCGCGCGAGGCATGTCCGCAGGCTCGAGGCCAAACAACTCTTCCAACTCTTCGACTTCCGCCAGACTTGTATCCCGGGGCCCATGACCTAGGCCACGATTTTCGGCGAACAGTTTACGCACCTTCCGTGCCACCACCTGCCAGACGCTCATCGTCTTCAGTTGCTCATCATCCTGGATGGTCCTCAAAGCATCCTGGTAGCGCTTCCGGTCCTCGGAATACGCTCCTCCATCCTTTGCCAGGAGAGTGCCATCTTCACAGATAACCACCTCGGTGCTGACCAGGGTGCTGCCACCTGGGCGAATCCGCGGCACCTGCAGCAACTGCAGCGGAGTCCATGGCACAAAAGCGCCAAAGGCCGCGAACTGCAGCATCATCGGCTCAGGATTCGAGGCGGTATCACTCCTGTTTTGAACCTTCACCTCGATCCGTAACCGGTCTGCCGCCACATTGTAAAAACAGATGTCTTCACGCTCGACCGCGAGGCCTGTTCCGGTCCCCTCTGCAGCCCTGTCTGAAGGATCCACAAGGACTCTTGTGGCCTCAGCTTCTGCCATCATTACCATCTTCCTACCTCCATGCTCTTCAAACAACCAACTCACCATGGTCCCGCCTGTGGTGGGCAATCCTCTCGCCCGGCGCAACTCGTCAATTACAAATCTACTCCTGCTCCCCTTCCTGCCGGATTCCGTTCAATAATAGTGCCCAGGAAGAAGATAGCTGCTGAGGCGTAAGGCCTGGGTCCTGGTGACTTCCATTACATGCGCGGCATGATGAATACTCTGTATTGTGCCCGATCGTTTTCCGAATACGGTCGAGATCACTCTACGCTGAGCATCTCGGAATTTAATCCACTGGCGTTGGCTCCGGACAAGCCCGGCTTTCTCTTCCTTGGTAAAAGCACGAGGGCTTTTACCCGCCAGGAGGCGCTTATAGACCCGGTTCAACTCCTTGTCCCATAATTGCTCCGCTTTCACGTAGGTCTGAACAAAAGCTATAGTATTTTCAGGACTCTCGTTGCGCAGGAGGATGTCGATTGGATGGTTTTTCAAGCCATGAAGAATAGGAATGACCTTCCCTGACTTGGAATCCAGCAACACGGCCCCTGTCGCCGGCTTATAGGCAAGAAAAAATGGCCTGCCGACACTCCAGCTTTCGGCCACGCTCCATTCCATGTCGACATAAAGCTGCTCGCCATTCTGCAGAAAGACATCATTGCTGTCATGCCCGCGGAATTCCTGGTAATAGACCTTCTCTTTATAGAGCCAGCCTCCTCCCTTGGCCTCTTCTCCACTTCGCACCGCAGCCTTAGCTGAAAATCCGAGACCCTGCACCACGCCAGCCAGCAGTAATACTCCAACTAATCTCATACGTACTCCTCTCTTCCTGCCCGGTCACATCCTGGCTTCATCTTCACCGGTACCTTTCTACCCATACCTTTCTACCCACGCGCCATTCAATTCCAATCGGGACGCCCTGCCGGCGGTATCCGCCGGGATGTCCGCACCGGAACCAGCGCCCGCTCGAGCTTGCGCCTGTCGCGAAGGAAGGAAAGGAAACTCCACCTGGCCTCACAAACCAGGCGCCGGCGGCTCTTTCCTTCTCCGCGGATCGCATCGACTAACGCCCGCAGCTCCTCCATGTACTCCCTCTTCATCTCCACACTCCTTTTCGACTGTCACTTACAGCCGCTGCTTCGCAGCCGCTTCTTTTCACCAAGAGTCGAGGCACTGCGGCCAGTATCCGCGCCGAAAGCATCGCCGCGGATGGTGACAACATGGCCGCGTTCAGTGCCTCGAACAAGAAAGACCTGAATTCAACACCACCTTCCGCGCAGCCTCACGACCGCCGGGAAGGTTGCTTTATGACGCCCTGGCCCATACCGAAACCCGGCACCGGGAAGAATTCCCGGGAGGCTCTGCGTCAAGCGCGGGGCTCATAAGAAGTGCGGTTCTTCACTGTCGATGTGAAGCGCCGAAAACCTCTCTACCGCCACCGCGGGGAAAAACCCTGCTCTCATATCTGCGGACTCCTCTTCGACCAACAGACCTTTGATACCCGTGCTCATGCCAGCTCGAACCGTTTCCGGCCCCTTCTGGCCTCTTCCGACCTTTTCTGGCCTGACTTTCAGGCACCTCCTGGAAATTACCGACCTGCTACCGGCCCTGGTGAGACACTGATCGGCTTCCAGTTACTACTTCACTTCTTCCAGGCTGCCACCCTGACATACCCTGAAAATAGACCGGAAATGAAACTATAAAACCCTCCCGGGCGTTTGCAAATGAGGGACAAAAAAAATACAACCTTCCTCCAGAGACCCTTCGGGCTCCGACTCGAAGTTGACTCCTCCGCCTGTCGGATGGATATTGGCAATCGACAGCCGCACCTTTCGTATCGACTGAGCATGCCTTTATTCAATTCGATACTTTCCAGGATCCTTCCCCTGCTGCCTAAGTGGGCCGCCCGCCCCTTCGCCAGCCCCTATGTCGCCGGGACGACCTCCTCCAGCGCGTTGGAAGTCGTCCAGGGGCTGAACACTGCCGGCTTTTCAGCCACCGTTGACATACTGGGAGAACATGTCGAATCATCCGCGGAAGCGCGCCGGGTACGAGATGCCTATCTTGAGCTCTACGAGCTCATCTACCGCCAGGGTCTTGACTGCAACATCTCGCTGAAGCTCACCCATCTCGGCCTTGGTCTCAGCGAGAGCCCTGCGAAAGAAAACCTGCTCGACCTCGCCGGTAAGGCGCGGGAGCGAGGCAACTTTCTCCGAATCGACATGGAAAACTCCGACTATACAGATGAGACCATCGCCCTCTACCGGGAATGCCGGAAGCTCCATGAACCCACGGGAATGGTCCTGCAGGCTCGCCTCAGAAGAACGCTCGCTGACATCGAGGAGCTCTGCGGACCAGGCTTCAACTGCCGAATCTGCAAAGGCATCTACCCTGAGCCGGAAGAGCTCTCCTTCACCCTCGCGAATGAAATCCGTGAGAACTTCAGCCTGGCGGTGAGAGCTATCCTTTCAAGAGGTGGATATGCCGCGATCGCCACCCACGATATTGAGCTCATCAACTCGCTGGAGCGCTGGCTCGTGGAAAATGAGATCCCCCCCCATCGCTTCGAGTTCCAGGTTCTTCATGGAGTGCCGATGGGGGGACGTCTCGAGCAACTGCTCGAGCGCGGCTACCGGGTGAGAGTCTACGTTCCCTTCGGAGAGGACTGGTTTGACTACTCCATCCGCCGGTTGCGGGAAAACCCCCGCATCCTCGGGTATGTCATCAAAAACATCTTCAGCCGCGGACGCAGGGTGACCGCGCAGCAGGAGGTTCCCGCCAGGCGCCAACCGGACGACACCGTGCCCGCCTGAGGAGAAGAACCCCGGCGCGGCCTATTCAGTTGTCGCAGCGGGCGCGGGCTTCTCCTTGCGCCCGACGAGATACTCCACCAGGCCAAGAAACTCGTCCGTTGTCATCGCCTTCTCGAGCCCCAGGGGCATGAAGGTTTTCTTCTGGGGAATCTTCAACGCGATGGACGCGGCCGGAACCGGGTTCAGCTTGCCGCCCTGCTGGCGCAGCATCACCTTGCCATTCACCTCGGCCTCGATGAAACCTGTGAGGAACTGTCCTTTCCTGGTCTGCAGAAGAACACCGAGGTACTTCTTGTCGACCATCGCGTTCGGGTCCAGGATCGACTGCAGGATCTGCTCTCTCTTAAGACGCAGACCGACATCAGAGAGATTGGGGCCGAAATTGACTCCCTTGTCGCCAACCTGGTGGCACAGGACGCAGTTCTTTTCAAAGACGAGCTCCCCCTTGCCCACATCACCCTTCATCTTCAGCAGTTCGCTCACCGGGGGAAGCGCCTGGGCTTTCTTTGCGGCCGGTTCCGCCGAGGCGGGGTCCACCGCCCTGAAGATCCCGAGCTCGTGAATCGACCAGAACTTCCCCGACCGATGCCCTGTCTGGGTAAGCTTGATGTAACGCGCGTTGACCGGGGCGAAGGCAATCTCTGTCTCCGGATAGCTCCCGCTCCCGCTGGCGAGCACCTTGCTCCACTGCTTGCCGTCCTCAGAAACCCGGACCTCGTACCCGGCCGGGTGGTCGAGGGCGGAACCGGCTGAATCAAGGCTCAGTCCTCGAACCAGCTGCGCCTTCGGCAACTCAATCTGGAACCACATGCCGGGCTGCATGGGCGTATTGGTAGCCCAGCGCGAAGCCGGGTTGCCATCAATCGCTGAGCGGGCCGCGTTCCCTCCATGGCTGGCGGTCAGCTTCCATTTAGAAACCTCCCCCAGGCGCGGGTCAAACTTCAGCAATTCGGCAAGTGTCCAGGGGGTCGCGCGCCCGGCGCCGGCGCTGCGGGCAGAGGCGACATCGTCAGTAGAGACGTAGGGCGCCTTGTTCCCCCAGGTGTTCCGGGTGTAGTTGAGAGCCGCAGCGATCCAGGCATCGTCATTCGACCCCATCGGGACCATCTGCTCCTTGTACTCCTTACCATCGACCGGCCCCTGCAGGCCATGAAGCAGGATGCGAACAACCCGGCTCTTCTTGCCGGTCACTCTCGGCGATCCGGCCAGGGGCGGCGCGCGCATCTGACTGGCGTCATCGGGCATGGGAACCCCCTTGCCATCCTGTCCATGACAGGTCACGCAGAGGGTTGCGTAGACAACATGTCCCTGGGCGTAGGACCTGCCGAACTCCTCGTTCGCCTTACGCAGAGCCTCCTCCCTGCGGCGCAGCTCTCGCTGCTGAACAAGACGAGCCTTGAAGCCGCGCAGGATCGACTGGACAGCGTCACTCTTTTCATGCCGATCGAGAGCCGCCTCGGCAAGGCCCTCGAGTTCGACCAGGGCGGTGTACTGAGCCGAAAGAATGACCTGGATCGTCACGTTCGGATCCTCGTCCCTGACCAGCTTTGCCAGGTCGGCAATCACGTCCTTGTCTTTCTCTACCAGCAAAGGTTCACTGATGCGGATCGCTCCGGCGCGGACCCTGGCATCCTTGTCGGAGAACTTTTCCCGCAAGAGCTCCTTGTCGATGACATCCAGCCCCTCGAGGGTCCAGAGCGCGTGCAGCCTGGAAAGGGGCGCGGCGGCCGAACGGGCCAGCTTCTTGAGCGCGGGAACCACCGACTCATCCCGGCGGATGATGATCAGCTTCTGAGCTTCATCTCTCCACCAGCCGTTGGGGTGCGAGAGGTAGCTGACGAGCGTGCTGGTCTTCTCATCGAGCATGCGGGGCCTCGGCCCGGGCTTGAACTTGTCGTGAACGACCCGGTAGATCCGTCCCTTGCCGATATTCTTGTCCAACCCGTAGGCGGACACCACGCCCCTCAGGTAAGAACCCCGGCGCACCCAATTACCTTCCTGGATGATGCCCCGGTACATATCAAGGATATAGAGACAGCCATCAGGGCCTGTCTTCGCCGCCAGCGGCCGGAAGTTGGGATCCTTCGTGGCGATGAATTCCCGGCCCTTGTAGGCATTCACCAGCACGGTCTTGCCCGCCACGTTGGTGATCTTCGCCCGGCGAACAAGCCGCCCTACAGCCTCGGGAATGAACAGATCGCCGCGCATATCCTCGGGCAACCGATCGCCTCGATAGACGCCCTGGCCGCCGCAGCCGGTGAAGTTATTCAGCGTATTGTTGGCTCTTACTCGCCCGCGCCCGCCCTGGACATCCGGCACATCGTCAATCGGAAACACCTCCCGGAAGCCGGGCGCCAGCTCTCCGCCCATACGAATCCGGCCGTAGATCATGGGCTGCTGGAAATCCATAGCCGGCTGCTCGCCGCCGGCGGTGGAGTAATAGAGCTTCCCGACATCATCATGGGTCAGCCCCCACTGCCCCGACCCTCCGGGCAGGCTGTGGCGCTCGACCTTCCCCCGGGTAAAACGATAGCGATGGTTTGAATAGGTCGTATAGATCCAATTATCGATATTCCAGATCAGCCCGCTGGGCTGATGCTCGAGGTTGCCGCCTCGCCCCCCGCCCTTATGCCAGAGCTTCTTCTCATCCGCGACTCCATCGCCGTCGTGATCCGAGTAGGCCCAGAGATCACGCGTGTTGGTCTCGCGAATGATGACCTCCTTCTCCAGCGGCAGGATCATTCGCGGCAGGACAAGCTTGTCGACGAAGACCGAATGCTTATCCATCCGGCCATCCCCATCGGTGTCCTCCATGCGGACAACCCTCGAGATCGGACGAAACTGGTCGCGGCCATCGATTTCCTGCATATAGGTCCGCATCTCCGCGACGTACATGCGTCCGTTGCCGTCCCAGGCCAGCGCCACGGGCTCCTCGATCATCGGCTCGCACGCCACCAGCTCCATCCTGTAGCCGTCGGCGACCACGAAAGATTTCAGGGCGTCTTCGGGCGACAGCATGGGCACCTTGTAAGGCTTGAGCTTGTCGCCTCCTTTGACCGGGACACAAAACAAGAGACCAAGGCAAAGGCATATGACAAAGCGGGACAGGCGCTGAAAGGTCTTCATCTTTTCACCTCTTTTGACCGTGTGTTTTCGTAGCAAGTGGAAAGCATTCTGACCTGATCACCCCCTGTAGACAAATCTTTCCCGGGGCAACTTTGGCTCCCCAGTTAATAGCCCCTGTCCTTCCCCGCCCGGGTTAGAATACTCGTCCGGTTGAAATCACACGAATCCATACACTCCCAGGAGAAGATCATGCCCAGCGACAGGAAAAGTAAGCAACTCACCCGCAGACAATTGCTGGGCTCCACCATCGCCGCAACCGGAGCCCTTGCGGCGGGAGGCGCCGTCCTTCCGGAGCACGGACCCCGGCTGGATGCCGCGGTCCCCTCCGCCCTCGAGGGGGACACCAAGGTCATCCTCTTCCAGGGCGACTCGATCACCGACGCGGGGCGCAACCGCCGCCAGGCCGGCCCCAACAACGCCAGCGCGATGGGACGCGGCTATCCCTTCCTGATCGGCTCCTGGCTGCTGGCCACGCGGAACGATCCGAACCTGAAGATCTATAACAGGGGAATTTCCGGCCACAAGGTTCCCGACCTCCAGAAACGCTGGCAGAAGGACACCATCGACCTGAAACCGGATGTGCTCAGCATCCTGATCGGCGTCAACGACATCTGGCACAAGCTGGCCGGCAGCTACGACGGCACTGTCGCGGACTACGAGAAGGGCTTCAATGAACTCATCGAACAGACCGCCAAGGCTCTGCCGGAAACACAGATCGTGATCTGCGAACCCTTCGTCCTGCGCTGCGGAGCGGTCAACGACAAATGGTTCCCCGAATTCGACAAGCGGCGCGCCGCCGCCAGGCGGGTCGCCGAGAAAGCCGAGGCTACCTGGGTTCCTTTCCAGGAGACATTCGACAGCGCGGTGAACGACGCGCCCGCGAATTACTGGGCCGGAGACGGAGTTCACCCCTCGATGGCAGGACACATGAAGATGACGATGGCCTGGCTCAAGGCGCTCAGGGACGGCTGAGATGCTTTTCAGAGCGGAGTGCTCCGGCGATCAGCAGTTGCTGTAGGACTCGCAGAGAAGTCCATCGTCTTCCCCCTCAGGATCGGGAGCGCAGCCGTTGCCAAGCAGGCCGGCCTCAGGGAGCGCATCGCCGCCGCCAAAGAGAAAGGTCAGGATGTTGATCCCATCGCTCAGTCCCAGGGTGCCGTTATTGTCGGCATCGGCGGCATCCATACATCCCGGAGCGGGACCGCCGAGAAACATCCAGGTCAGGAAGTTGATCGCATCGGTCACCTCAAGGGCACCGCTGTCGTTCACATCTCCGCGCAGGAAACCTGTAAAAGGAACTTCCAGCTTGCCGTGAACGAGTGTGGATGGCGCCCCTCCGCCGCCCCCGACCTCGATCTGGATACCCACCGCGGGGCTGTCAGGAACCGGACGCAGCTCGTCTGCGACAAACCTGACCATCGTTCCTCCCGGAGGAATCTCACCAACACGATAGGTAAGCCTGGCGAGCGAATTGAATCTCTCGACCTCGAGATGCGCCGGCGCGACAAAGGAAAGGACGACAGCGGAAATAAATCCAACCTCGGATCCCTGCTCCGACCCGACAACCTCTGAATAATTGTAGAATGGCGCAACCGCGCGATCGGCCGCATCTGTACCACAGATAAAACCCTCGAGATCATCGGTGCAATCACCCTCAAGCAGCGTCAAGACCGCGGGATCATGCCGCAGGCCATAGCTCCAGCTCGTGACGCCCTCCGAACGCGTATCGAGAAATACCGTGGCCGAAAGATCCTGCCCCGCCCCCTCAACAACCAGCACGGCTTCGTTGTTCTCGTCCCACCTGAAGACCAGGCTGTCGGGTACACAGGTGTTGTCACCTTCACAGAAGGTCTCGACATTATCCTGGGCATCGAGCGGCGCGCAAACACCGGCAATCACCAGGAGAAGAAGAAAAGACAAGCTCCTGCAGGGCGATGCCGCCGCGCAGGCAAACTGGAACAATGGGGGAGTTTTTTGTGACTTCATACCTAATATTAACAGCAAACTGCGAGAATCGCATGAAAAGGCGATTCAGGCCGTTCCTGGCCATTTTAACTAAATTTTTTCGGACCTCATTCGACTTGCCTGATTATAGCCTCAGAATATGAAAACCCCTCAAAAATGGTGTTGGTAATTTTCAGCGTTATCCCCTGACGCCGGGAAGATCGTTTTAGAGCAGTTTTGCAGCACAGGAGTGAAGAATATGCTGTTTCGAACAGTTGTTGGAGTATTGGCGGTCCCTTTTCTTTGTGGTTGTGTCTCTTACGAGGAATACAGAGGCCTGAAGGATGATCTCTCCAGGTCGAAACGAAACACTAACGACATAATAACCCAGTACCAGCGCGACCTGCTCCACCGCCGGAAGTCGCAAAAGGAAGACTCTTCCCGTAACGAGGTGCTCCGGGCCGAGGTGACAGCCCTGAAAAACCAGCTGCTGCTCGATAACAAAAAAGAGGAGCCCGAGGCGCCTGGGAGCAGAAGCTTTGAAAAAGAAGATCTGCCCACGGGAGCGAAAATAGAATCGGGCGGTCTCAGCCTGGGCTCAGGCCTGTTGTTCCAGCCGGGCCAGGCCAGCCTGAAAAAACATCAGCTCGCCTCCCTCGACCAGGTGGGAAATCTTCTCAAAGGGAAATACGCCTCCTACGAGGTTCTCATCGAAGGCCACACCGACAACCAGCCCCTCAGAAGCACCCGGCAGCTGTTTGAATACAACATCGCCCTCGGCACCGCGCGGGCCTCCAATGTGTTCAAGTACCTGAGCAAGCGCCACAGCATTCCCGAAAAACGCTTCCAGGTCATGAGCTACGGCATGTCGCGGCCGCTCAACGAACAATCCGCCAGCACCGAGCAGGGCCGGCGCGAAAACCGGCGCGTCGTATTCCGCCTGAAGCGGCGCATCCACTAACGAGTGGAGGCGAAGGTCTCACTCGCAGACCGGCGAGCTCCGGACGCAGCCTATCGCATCCTCTGTTATGTCTTCCCCGCAATCGCTGCCCGGGTAGCCCGGGCTCGTTGGCGAAGGAGGCTGCGGGACGACTCCGCCCGTAAACAGCCAGCTGAAAAGAATGATGGCATCCGTGATCTCGATATTCCCGGTATCGTTCGCATCGGCGGAATCCATGCACGCCGGCTCAGCCCCGCCAGAGAACAGGTAAAGCAGCGGCACAACCCCATCCGTCAGGTTGATCGCTCCATCGGAATTCGCATCTCCACGCACAAAACGCTCGCCGGACGGCTCCCGGCAGGGGACCGCGTCGGAACAATCGGAATCCGCGCAATCGATGGAGCCGTCGAGGTCATCATCTTCGCCGTTGCCGCAATCCTCAGGCGTTATCTCCACCCCCAGCCCGATGACCGTCCGGCAGACACTGTCCTCCGCCGCGTCATCACAACGCCGGGAGTCATCCGCCGACACCGTCACGTGGTACACGCCCTCATCCCGAAGGACGATACCGACCCTTCCCGGCGCCCGGGGGCCGATGACGAGCGGTTCGCCACCCTCTGCGGCAACCGTGATGGTCACCATCGGATTGTCGCCGCTATCATCCTCAGCCGTGATGGTCAGGTAATGAGATGGGCCGAAACGGCTGCCGGTAGCCTCCACCTCCACGCCGGTGCAATGGGTGTCGGCGTAATCCGGATCGCCCTCTACCGGGCAGGGCGGCGGACCCTTGCCCTCGAACGACCCCACCCCATCATCCAGGATAGCGAAGATGTCATCCTCGGTCAGGACCTCGTCCCAGAGTCCCACGTCATCGAGTTCCCCCGCCCATCGGTACTGGTCTCCCCTGTCCCCGCCCCCGCCGATGTGAAGCGCCCGGGACACATCGGTAACCGGCGCGTAGCCCTGGTCCGTAGAGCTGGCCTCCAGCATGCCGTTGATATAGAAGTTCTTCTCCTGGGTCTCGGCGTCGAACGAGATGGCCAGGTGCTGCCATTCTCCCTCTTCAACAGGAAGTCCCTGCAACGAATCCCAGCCGTCCATAGCGCTCTCGCCATCGCCCGTCCAGAATTGCCATATGTTGGCGGGATTGTTGTAGATGATGAACCCGTCGAGGTTCCCGCCGCCCGCGACGATGCCATCGTAGCGGGTGGTGATGGGCGATCGGTGCCCGGCGCCGCCGACCGGTCTCGCCCAGAGGGTAATCGTAAAGCTCTCGGGGTTGAGCTCCGGAGCGAAGACGACACTGATCGCGCCGTTCTGGAAGCTTGCCGCGCCGTCGGTGTTGTCGTTCGCGCCAATAGCGCCATAGGTGACCCCGCCGGTCTCAAGGCCATCGAAACCTCCGACGATGTCCTCGCCTGAGTCATCCAGCGGCCAGTGAGCCACCAGGTCTGCGTGCAGCGGCGACAGAACAGCAAGCAGAAGGGGAAAAACGATAACCAGCGAAAGCCCGCGCATGAGACCTACCTCCCTTGACCCGTAAATTTGATCGACCCTGTCCCACCAGAGTACAGCAGGGGTAGACGGCATGAAAGAATCAATCAACCGACCGGGAGATGAGCCGGAGGCAGGACCCTTCCCCGCCCATCATCCGCGCCTGGTCACGCCGACTATTCCATCGTGGTGAAGTTATAGACGAACAGAATGTAGATACCGAGCGGGACACCCGGAGCGTAAGACCAGGGGGGCTCGACTCCCACGGATTTCAGCCACCATTGCCCGGCGGCGGCCAGGATCGCGCCCACGATGATGTTCTGCCTCACCTGCTTGCTTTTGGATTTGTAGCGCCGCTTTTTTTCTTTTTCTTCTTCGCCGCAGGATTCAGATGCCACTGCTTCGCCTCCTCTTCAAGCTCTTCATCGGTTTTCCTGCCCTGCTCCTTTACCCAGGCTCTCCAGCTTCTCCGCAGCCTGTACAGCATGACCAACATAGCAAAGCAACCCGCTCCGCAAACCCAAAAGAAGATGGCGACAAATGGCCTGTAAGGGTCTTCCGAGTCAGGGCTATCCGTCCCCGGGGGCCCTGCGAAGATGGCGCAGCCTATAAAAATCAGGAGCATACCGAGTGCCGGCCAGCCCCGAACGCCACAGCCAAGCCGGGAGGAATGAGTCATGCTGGCGACGTTGATCAGCATCTCGCCTTCACACCGGTCGCACCTCGGAATCCCATCGTCACCCTGCCCATGCCATGAGGTATGCGCGCGGCACTTTCTACACCAGGGGAGCTTCTCATCGGGCTTGAGGGGATTGTGTTTCATACGGAGCCTGGTCACGCCGACTATTCCATCGTGGTGAAGTTATAGACGAACAGGATATAGATACCGAGCGGGACACCCGGAGCGTAAGACCAGGGGGGCTCGACTCCCACGGATTTCAGCCACCATTGCCCGGCGGCGGCCAGGATCGCGCCCACGATGATGTTCTGCCTCACCTGCTTGCTTTTGGATTTGAAGCGCCGCTTTTTTTTCTTTTTCTTCTTCGCCGCAGGATTCCGATGCCACTGCTTCGCCTCCTCTTCAAGCTCTTCATCGGTTTTCCCGCCCTGCTCCTTCACCCAGGCTCTCCAGCTTCTCCGCAGCCTGTACAGCATGACCAACATAGCAAAGCAACCCGCTCCGCAAACCCAAAAGAAGATGGCGACAAATGGCCTGTAAGGGTCTTCCGAGTCAGGGCTATCCGTCCCCGGGGGCCCTGCGAAGATGGCGCAGCCTATAAAAATCAGGAGCATACCGAGTGCCGGCCAGCCCCGAACGCCACAGCCAAGCCGGGAGGAATGAGTCATGCTGGCGACGTTGATCAGCATCTCGCCTTCACACCGGTCGCACCTCGGAATCCCATCGTCACCCTGCCCATGCCATGAGGTATGCGCGCGGCACTTTCTACACCAGGGGAGCTTCTCATCGGGCTTGAGGGGATTGTGTTTCATACGGAGCCTGGTCACGCCGACTATTCCATCGTGGTGAAGTTATAGACGAACAGGATATAGATACCGAGCGGGACACCCGGAGCGTAAGACCAGGGGGGCTCGACTCCCACGGATTTCAGCCACCATTGCCCGGC
>CBFHWB010000018.1:0-36220 GCA_965659285.1 Planctomycetota bacterium
ACCACAGCTGGAACTCCCGCAGCATGGGTTCTCTTCAATGGCGTGTTGGAAAGCAGCCCTGGCAGTTGGCCGGAACAAAATCCACCGGACGCGCCCCGGCCAGCGGAGAGCTCCAGTTTTCCATCCACCTGACCTCCGGCGGTACGGCCTCGGGTTTCTTTAACGTCAAGTTCCGCTCAAAAAAGTAGCCCGGGCGGCCTCTCAACCGACCAGTTCCAGGCACTCGTCGAGAATGCTCACGGCTTCCGTCACCTCCTCCTCGGTAACCGTCAGCGACGGAGTAAGCGTGATGATGTTGCCCATGGTGAGCTTGAAGCTGAGACCGCGGGCGAGAGCCTGGTACATGACCTCCTCGGCCTCTTCGGTCGCTCTCTCCAGGCTCTGACGGTCCCGGACGAGCTCAACCCCCAGCAGGAGCCCGAGTCCTCGGACATCCCCCACCAGGGAATGACGCCGCTGCAGATCCCGAAGTTTCTCAAGAGCGAATTGACCGACCCGCTCGGCGTTTTCGAGCAGGTTCTCCTCCCTGATCACCTCCAGCGTCGCCAGGGCTGCCGCGCAGGCTACAGGACTCTTCTCATGCGTGTAATGCCCCAGGGCCTTATCCGCCGCAAGGTTGAGCTCTTCACGGGCAATAAGAGCGGCGAAAGGAAAGATTCCACCGCCAAGACCTTTTCCGATCACGACCATGTCAGGCACCACCCCATAGTGCTCACAGGTAAACATCCGGCCCGTGCGGCCAAGACAATGGGGGATTTCATCAAGGATCAGCAGGGCTCCATGCCGGTCGCACGCAGCGCGTACCCTCTGCCAGTAATCCGGCGGAGGGATGAAGGGTGTGCTGCGCACGGTCTCGGCGATCACGGCGGCGACGTCTCCCTCCTTCTCCAGAACATAATCGATATAGTCGGCGCATTTCAGATTGCACTCTCCCGCGCAATCCCAGACGCAGCGATAAGAGTCCGGCGGCGGGACATGCTCGGCGCCCGGCAGAAGCGGCCCCATACCTTCGCGAAAGAAGGCTTCCCCACCGATGGAGATGGTGTCGAGAGAGGCTCCGTGAAAGGAGTCCCACATACTGATGGTCTTGAACCGGCCGGTCGCGCACCTGGCGAGCTTCAACGCCATGCCCATCGCGCCCGCTCCTCCGGGGCAGAAAAGAACCCGGCCAAGATCCCCCGGGGCCAGGTCACAGAGAGTCGCGGCGAGCTCAATCGCGGGCAGGTTGGTATACCTTCGCGTACAGAAGGAGAGCTCGTCGAGCTGCGCCTTGACCGCCTCGATCACCTTCGGATGCGAGAAGCCGACCTGGTGAACATTGTTGCCGTGAAAATCCAGAAGGCGGCGGCCCTGGAGGTTCTCGATGTGGGCGCCCTCGCAATGGGCCAGAACATCGAGGCAGGGAGTCGAAAGCGACTGGTGCAGAAAAAGGCGGCTATCCTCCGCGAGAAGTTTCCGGGTTTCCTCGTCGAGATTCTTCTCAACCCATTCCGACCTCCTGGCAGAGAGGTTGATGTCACCCTCTGACGGGTCAGGCCTGGCTTCTCCGGATTCCATCAGGCTCGGCCCCCGGATGCGGCAGGAACCTTCCCCGGAAACACCATCCGGCCGAGATGACGCAGACGGCCGCTCACCTCTCGATGGCCCAGACGTTCTTGTAGACGACCACGTGACCATGGTTCTGAAAGAAGACGGCTCCCGGATTCGGACTCTCTTTCTCAGGCGACGCCGTGGTTCGATGGCCAAGCTTCTGGTCCTTGTGTATGAGAACCCCGTTGTGCCAGACGGACATCGTCGCGTCAGCGGTCTTCTTGCCCTTGTCATCATACTTCGCAGCCTTGAACTCGATATCGTAGGTCTGCCAGGTAAGCGGCGGGTAGCTCATGTTCAACTTCGGAGGCGCGATCGAATAAATGCCGCCGCAGAGGTTGTGAGATGCTTTCTCGCCAAAGGAATCGATAATCTGGACCTCGTAGCGTCTCTGCATATAGACCCCGCTGTTTCCGCGGCCCTGGCCGCGACCGAAGGGCTCGTAAGGAACCCTGAATTCCATGTGCAGGAAGCAGTCCTGGAATTTCTTGAGGGACTCCGTCCCCCTGAGAAGATGGCCCTCCTTGGTCATCTTGCCGTTCTTCCAGCTCTTGGTATCGCTTCCATCAAAGAGAACCAGCGCTCCCTTTTCAGGTTTCTTGCCAAGCGTCTTGCTCTTTCGGTCGACTCTCTTGAGCGTTCCCACAGCCTCGCCGCTGGAACCCGTAACGACAATCGCCCCATCCTTGACGACAGCCTTCATCCCATCATGCTCCGCCGAGATGACACCATCCTTGGTTGCGAATTTATAGGGTCCGGCGCGTTCGTCGGCCGCGGGATCAAACCCGTCTCCCGGCAACCCTCCCGAGAAGCTGTAGGCGTCAAACTTTCCGGCGCCTCGAGCGATGAGCTGCATCCCGTACTTCTCATTATCAGCCCCCAGTCCGCCGCTGTACTCACCCTGGATCGCGTAGTCTGCATCCACCTCCTTCGGATTGGTGTAGCTGCGCTTCTTGTCGGCCGCGTCGAGAACGCAGAGAAGACTGGTCTGGATGAATAAGAACGCAAAGATCGAAAGCTTGGGATAGGACATTCCGAAAATCTCCAGGGTTGTTGATTACCAGGATTCAGATTACGGGAACACCAAGATACTAGTCTCCAGCGTTCCGGTCAATGGGAGGCAAGGAAAACCGTGACTACCTTGGCTAAAAGTTCCCAAGATGAAGCCAACTTCTTCCGAAGAAGTGTACATGGCATGGTTAGGAATCTGGTACGAACATGAGGCGAGACAGGGCGGCCCCCTGGACCCGAGGCAATTCACCAGCCTGGTCCACCCGATCATCTACCCCTACGCGCACTCCTTCGTAGAAAACGAGACCAGCAGACTCGAGGGGACGGAAGACCCATCGCGCACCCGCAAAGGTGGAGAGCTTCACTCAGTCTACTATTCTCTCAACCATGACGGAGGCCAGGGCGGCCTCCACCAGCAGGGCTGCGCGATCCTGCAGTGGCTCTTTCAGAATTTCGAACCCGGCGGCAACAGCGCCATCAGCAAACGCTTCTGTGAAATACCCGTCATCATCCATGCGGTCAACCCGGCCCGCGCGGCGGCGATGGCCAATGCGCTGACCCTGCTCCGCTTCCTCGCCAGGGAAGAGGACCAGGCCGTGGCGAAGATCATGCTGAACCCATGGGATCCGGGCCAGCGCCCCGACAACTCGACCGCCGCATTGGAATACGAAAAACGCTGCATTGAATTCCTCAACGGCGACATCTTCTATCCCGAGAACGTCAGCCTGTTCGATGTCCTCGGCAGGATGGATCTGAAATCACAGCGAAGCATTGAACCCTGCTGCAAAACCCAGATTGGCTTCATCGAGTCACTGCTCAAATGGGCGGATGAGTGCTGGCCGCAGAGCCCGGATGAGGCCGTCGAGCTGGAGACGAAGATGAGGGATTCCCTGGCCGACGAGGCCGCCTATCACCGGCGCCAGCAGCTGAAAAAACAGGCCTCCCTCGAACGGGAAGCTCTCCTCGCCCTGTAAAAAAGCCCTCGGCGCGTCAGGCTTCCGTCCCGGGAAAGCTAACGCCTTCCCGTGGAACATACCGCCCCTCTGTAAAATACATGAAGAAGGTCGCCGCCAGCGGATGGATGACCTGCTCCCCCCCCGTATCCTCCCGCAGGTTTTCCTCGGCAACGTAGGTTGAATGATCGCCTCCATGGACCAGGACGTGGTACCAGGGCTGCTCCCGTGCCGGCTGCGTGAGGTTACCCTCATACCACTCAGACGATGCCTGGCAGTTCGAGTCCCGCGACACCACCACTCCCCGGTAGCTATAGCGCTGGTGCTCGACAAGCTGCCCGACCGTGTATTTGAACTCTTCGCCCAAGGTATCAGCCGGCAGGAGAGAGCTTTTCCTCCGGCACCTGGAAGGCCCGGGCCCGGAAAAGGAACTCAACTATATTGCCCTCGTGCGGCTGCAGCCAGTCAAGCTTGATCGTTGGAATGGGACCGATATTGAGGCGGTCGATATGGCGGGTGGTGATCAGCCGGTCGGCAAAGGCCTGGTCATCGGTGATGGCGCTGCAGACCAGGGTCTGGCCCATCTTGTTGATCATGTCTTCCTGCGGACACTTCACCACCGTGCAGAAGGGGAACATATACTCCTTCGAGGCCGCCGCATTCTCCGGCGAGGCGCAATGAAGAACTGTCGGGCGAAGGTACGCGCACCGATCCATTTCCTCCAGCCTGCTGCCGAACTTGGCGGTCATATCCTCAACTCCCGACTCGCTGAGATCCGCATCGATCATACCCGAGAGAGCCTGGGCCATTCCCGGAACCGTAAAGGCCGCCAGCAGAGATTCCGGATCCTCCGGAGGCTTCACCTCGATGGGACCGATCCTCTCAGCTACGGCCTGGGCAATCTCCTCGGTATGACGCGAGGCCCAGATTCCTGAGCAATTGATGCAGCCGCGGCCGCTGTTGAGATAGACGCTGTCAGCGATGAGGTCGATGTGATCCTCCCAATCATCGACCATGTCATCGCCGAAAATGACCTTGCTGAAGCCGGGGCCGTGGGCCTGCACGCGGGGATTCCCCTTGTAGGCATCTACCGTCGGCGTCCCGCCGAAGATCATGGTGCGCTGGCACTGGTTGACGACCTCAGCCCCCATCGCCGCTCCGCCGGGATAGATCCCGACCGCCTCGGCAGGAATCCCGGCTTCGGCGAATGCCGCCGCCATGCGATAGGGAGTCCAGGGCTCCTGGGGGCCAGGCTTGAGAACCAGGCCGATCTGCATGGGAATGACAGGAAGCCAGAGGGTATGAACCCCTGGAGAATTGGAGGGAAGAACCATTCCCAGGGCGGAGGTCTGGGCCTGGTAGCTCACAACCACGCCGCGGTCTTCCACACCGTAACCCCGGGTCAGGATATCAAGATCCAGTCCCCTGGTCAGGGCGTCGAGCATCTTGTCCATATTGGTCAACACGAAGTGATTCTTCTTCATGTTGGCCTTGCACATATGCTCCGGAAGCCCTGTCGTGGACGATTGCTGCCTGGCAAAATCATCCGGGGTCTGCACGCCATCTCCCATCGGCAGCGAGCCATCGAGATAAAAATCGGCGGCCTTCTTCATCATCTCGATCAGGTCGCCCGCGGGGATCTCCCTCAGGCATTCACGCGCTCTCTCGACCTTGCGCATGTCCCGGGCCAGGAGTCCCGTGTTGGCCTGGCTGACCTTGGCAACCGGCTCACCAGTGATGAAGTGAAAGATCTCTTCCTTTTCGAGGCTCTCGTAGGGAACGCCCCAGCGCAGGATAGGAATATTCAGCAATGTTCAGGTTCCTTGAATTGAAACAATCGTTTGTTGAAGCCGGCGGTTCGCTCTCAATAGACGCCCACCGTTGTGGCCGATGCAAATTCACGGAAAGGACGTACCCCGCTGATGCCATCCCAGGGATAGTCATCATACGGTTCCTCCCGCTCGCCCTCATCTCTCTCTAGAAATCCGGGAACGAAAAGCTCCCTGGTCAGCGTAGTCAGCCGGACCCTGCCGGTCCCCCCGTACGGGACGACCTCGGCCGAATCGTCAAAGGAAACCACCTCTATCACCGCTCGAGGCTGGGGAGCGTAATAGACAATCTTGTAATCATCCGCCGGAACCACCGGCCTCGAACAAGCCAGCCCCATCAGGGTGTTGCCGTAGGTCGGAGTCATGTAGATATCCCCAAGAAGCTCCTCGCTGGCGAACCGGGTCCACTGCGGGGTAAACTCCGTCCCGCCGGAAAAGATCCCCTTGATTCCCAGCTCTTTCAGACTGGTTCCCCTGCGCTCAAGCTCGAAGGCCAGCCCCTCCAGCAGTTTCGGCGTGGTGAACATGCACTGGATATCGTGGCCCGCCTGCAGGAGGGTTATCGCCTGCTCGATAACGTGATCCTTATAGGCCTCGAGCTGGTCCATCCACCGCTTCTTGATGAGCTTGATGACCCAGCGCGGATCGAGATCAACACAGAAACAGATCCCCCCGCGATACTGGCAGAGGTGCTCCACGGCGAGCCGCAACCTGCGCGGTCCGGAGGGTCCGAGCATCAGCCAGTTCGCTCCCCTGGGAAAATGTTCCTCGGGAAGCGTGTCGCTGAACATCTCGTAATCGATCCTGTGATCATTGACCACCAGCCTGCTCTTGGGAATTCCAGTCGTCCCCCCCGTCTCGAAAACGAAGGCAGGCTCCTTCTCGTAGCCCTTCGGCAGCCAGCGGCGCACGGGGCCTCCGCGAAGCCAGTCATCTTCAAAGAGCGGGAATTTCTTCAGATCGTCGAACGCGACAATCTCTTTGCGAGGATCCCAACCAAGCTTTCCGGCATAATCAAGCCAGAACGGACAGCCTGTGTCCGGATTGAAATGCCACTCGATGATTTCACGGACATGGGCATCCAACCCCTCCCGGGAAGCTGTAACCTTCTCAGCCAGTTCAGGCGAAGAGTTCTGGGCGTTCACTGTTAATCAGGTCCTGGTAGGAAAAAAGCTGGAGCGCTAGGGGGAATATACAGGTGGTGAAAATACCCGAGCATCCCGGTCTTGACAACTCTTTGTCGCCGACGACAAACACACAGGCTGGTTTTTTTCCGCTGGTCGGCATTAAAATCAATCTACCAGGCGAGCCATCGGAAACTGTCGATAAGAATATCATCGATGGGGCCGGAATATCCCACGCGCGAAAAAGGAGGGCCCGGAAGGTGGGTAAAAAGTGAATGACCGTGATCAAAGCGAATGGTCGACTGGCCGCGCTGTCGGCGACCCTGGCCTGCGCCCTGTTATCCTTTTCATGTAACAGCTGCCCGGAAACTACAGCTCCCCACGAAGCGACAACTGAAAACCCTGGGATGAGTCACCTCAAACAAATAGCGGAACTCGGAACCGGCACGAAGAGGCTCGACATCTTCGTGGTGCCCGGAATTTTCGAAGGAGCATCCTACGCGAAGGCGCTGGCCGCCAGGCTCAGGACTGATGCCGAAAGTGGTGGCGCCTGTCGCCGGATCCTGGCAGGGCACTCGATTCACCTCTCCACCGTCATGGCTCCCGGCTACCACCCCGAAGACCAGGACCGCGGCGTGTGCCCGGACAACGGCATCTACCTGTCACGGATCAGGGAGACCTACGATTCCCTGCCGCCCGATTCGGTGAAGGTCCTGATCGCCCACTCCTGGGGAGGCGCCACCTGTCTCTCCGGGTCGCTCTGGACCGACAAGGCGGAAGCCGAACTGCCCGACCTCGCTGTCTTTACCGCCCCGGCCTGGAGCGACCACGTCGGATTTCTCTCTCGGATATCCGGAATGGTACTTGGCATTCCCCTGTCTCAATACCCGGCACGCTTCCTGACCCGAGCCATCGGCTGCAAGGTGCTGATGGACAGTCCCCTTCCGGAGGTCCGGGCCATAGCGCTTGGAATGCCTGACATCTTCTCCTCAAGGGGGGTGGCCTATCAGAGCTACCGCCGGGCCATCGAAGGTCCGGACCTCGGCAGCCACGATGCTGAATCCCTGCGCAAGCTCCTGCGGGAGTCCGGAAAGAAGGTAACCATCATCCAGGGGGTTAAGGACTTCGCCCTCAACGGACCGAAGGTCATCGCGACCCTGGAATCCATCGGGGAGCTCGACAAGCTGTCAGAAAACACCAGGGTGCTGCGGAAGGACCTCGATCACTGGCCCCTGCTGGAGAGCCCGGAGCTCCTTGGTGAGGTCATCGAAGCCGCCCTCCTTCAGCCTTCGGACTGAGTCCTCCGCCCGCGAAGTTCTCCCAGCTGGCCGCGGTAGGCGAGATCAAGCGCCTCCATCGTATGGAGGACGGGTAGATCCAGGCCGCGCGCGCGCAGCCGGCTCCTGAGCTGCATGATGCAGCCGATATTTCCGGAAACGACAAGGTCGGCCCCCGTCCTGAGCAGAGCCTCCACCTTCCTGTCGCCGACCTCACGGGCAAGCTCCGGCTGCTCAATATTATAGATTCCAGCGGAACCACAGCAGGCATCCGCATCGGGAACGGAGACCAGCTCGAGGCCCGGTATCTGTTCCAGCAATCGACGCGGCGGCTGCCGGACTCCCTGGGCATGGGCAAGATGGCAGGCATCCTGGTAGGCCGTCCGCAGCGGCTTGTCCAACGGAGCTGGCGCCTCGATACCAAGCCTGTCGAGAAAAACCGAGACATCCTCAACCCGCGAGCTGAAGCTGGCGGCCTCAGCCTCGCGACTCGTTCCCCTGAACAGCGCCGGGTATTCACTGATACCCGAACCGCAACCGGCCGCGTTGGTCACCAGTGAATCCATCTCGCCGTCAAAGAAAGCCAGCAGAGATTCCGCCAGGTCGCGAGCCTGCCGCCTCTCCCCCGAATGAATGCTGAGGGCGCCGCAGCAGCCCTGGCCGGCGGGCGCTGTCACCTCGACACCGTTTCGCGTCAGCACCCGGATGGTGGCCTCGTTGATGGAAGGAGCCAGGACCGCCTGGGCGCAACCCAGCAGCAGGCCGACCCGCCCGCGTTCCTCTCCCTCCGCCGCTGTGAGCGGGGGGATGCCTCGATCCCGGGGGGAACGGCCGGGGGAGAGCTCCAGCATCGCCCTGAGACCCTGCGGCAGAACTCCCCTTGTCCACCTCAGCCATCCGGCCATCCATAAGGCGGGCCTGAGACGAGCAGGGTAGGGCAAGGTCTTGAGCACAAGGAAACGAAGCAAACGCCTCCAGGGCGACAGCCGGCCCTGTTCATTCGAAAGCGCCCGAAAAGGAGTCAGCAAAGCGCCATATTCGACTCCGGACGGACAGGCCGGTTCACACGCGAGACAACCGAGACAGCGGTCGATATAGGGCGCGGCTTCGGGAAGCTCGACACCTCCCTCCAGGGTTTCCTTCATGAGAAAGATCCGCCCGCGGGGAGAATCCATCTCCTCGCCAAGGGCAGTGTAGGTAGGACACGCCGGCAGGCAGAAACCGCAATGAACACAGGCCTCTACAGCCGCGAGCATGGCGGGGCCTTCGGGACCGAGATCAGCTGCCTGGATCTTATGCTGCATCGTTCCTATGGCTCCTGCCTGGAAGGATGGATAGAGAACGTTCCGGGACCATCAAGAACGGACCGAATCCGACCCTCAAACGGTCCCTCTTTCCTGTTGAGCAAAGGGCCTGCGCTCGAGTCCGCTGAGTGCCACAGGATGAGCCCTGTCGTTCCAACGTTTAAAAGAAGCTCCTCCAGCTTCTCAAAAGACTCTCCAGCAGGCCAGCAAACCCACGCGACGCTGCCGCCGCAGCCGTAACGCCTCACGGCTCCCAGCTCATCGAGATGGCTGTCAAGTGCCTCGATAACAGCCAGGGTGGCGGGTATCTTGACGAAGCTGTCATCCCTCGACGCCCAGGAGAACTCGCCCTCCCTCCGCCAGCAGTCTTCCTCATCATCCACCAGCTCACAGGGGAGATCGAGCAGGGCGCGCAAACGCTGGATACGAGCGGGAAGAACCGATTCGATGCCGCCGAGGCGAAGCAGCAGGGTTCCGGGAGGATCGAGCTCGAGGGCGAACAATTCCTCCACAGATGAATTCAGCCTGGCCACGGCCTCAACAGCCTCCGCGAGACCACCGGCATCAGCCCTCAAGGTCGCAAAGGCCTCCTTGCTCGGAAAGACCTTGAAGGTGAGATCGACGAGGACGCCAAGTTCACCGAGGCTGCCTGTCAGCAGCTTTGGGAAATCGAATCCGGCCGCGTTCTTGACCACCTTTCCCCCACCGTGGAGTTCACGCCCCTCACCATCGATAAAGCTCGCCCCGATAAGAAAATCACGAACTCCGCCATAGCGATAGCGGCCAGGACCACTGACTCCCGAAGCGACTGCTCCCCCAAGCGTCGAGCCTGCCTCGCTCAATGGAGGATCAAAGGGAAGGTACTGCCTGTTATCGCTCAACGCATCCCTGACCTCCGCAACCGGGGTGCCGCTCAGGGCGGTGAATGTATATTCTCCCGGATCGTATTCGGTGATGCCGCTGAGGCCGGAGAGATCGAGTATGGAAGTATCGGCCGCGGCCGTCAGGAGAGCGGACTTGGTCCCTCCCCCGCGCGGCCTCAGCCGCTTCGAGGAACGCACAGCCTCGACGGCTTCCGCTCGATTCCCGGGCGCGATGAGGTTCATTCCCTGCTGATCCTTCCCTCTCTCTCAAGCGGATGGGCACCGTGAAACTTCATAGCCGGGGGTTCGCCCTCCGGCAGCATCTTTCCCTTATTGGCCAGTTCGGCGGGATCGATGGCCGCCCGAATCCTCTTCATCGCGTCGATATTCTCGGCTGAGAACATGTCATTCATATAGGCTATCTTTTCGACACCCACGCCATGCTCTCCGGTGATGGATCCTCCCAAGCCTACGCAAAGCCTCAGGATCTCACCGGCGAGTTCCTCTGCCCTCTCGAGCTCGCCATCGACCCTGCCATCATAGAGAATCAGCGGGTGGAGGTTACCGTCTCCGGCATGGAATACGTTAGCTACACGAAGGCCGTGGCTCGAGCCAAGCTCTTCTATCTTTCTCAACGCCTCACCAAGACGACCACGGGGAACCACCCCATCCTGCACCAGGAAATCCGGGCTGAGCCGCCCGGCCGCGGAAAAGGCGCTCTTCCTTCCCTTCCAGATCCTGACCCGTTCCTCCTCGTTCTCTGCCTCGACGACCTCGCTGGCTCCGGAAGTTTCGATCAGCTCAAGCAAGCGCAGCCGCTCCGCCTCGACCTCCTCGGCCGGTCCCTCGAGTTCAACGATCAGGACCGCGGCCGCGCCCTTGGGATATCCGGCATCCACAGCCGCCTCCGCCGCCTCGATCGCCAGGCGATCCATGATCTCCATGGCTCCCGGCAGCAACCCGGAAGCGACCACCAGGGAGACCGCGTCACCCGCACGCTCGAGACTGTCGTAGGCCGCCAGGACGGTCTGGTAACGCTCAGGACGCGGCAACAGCCTCAAGGTGATCTCGAGCGCTATGCCGAAGAGCCCCTCTGACCCGACAAAAAATCCGGACAGATCGGGCCCCACACCTTCGAGACTTTCCGAGCCGAAATCGGCAAGCTCTCCATCCGGAAGAACAGCTTGAATACCCAGCACGTGGTTGGCCGTCATTCCATACTTGAGACAATGCGCACCGCCCGAGTTGAAGGCTACATTTCCTCCGATCGTGCAGATCAGCTGGCTCGATGGATCGGGCGCGTAATAGAGACCGTAGGGCTCGACCGCCTCGGACACCTTCAGGTTGACCGTCCCGGGCTCAACGACGGCAACCCTCTCGCGCGGGTCGATCCGCAGGATGCGGTTGAGACGATTCAGCCCGATGACAACTCCATCCTCCACCGGCAGAGAACCGCCGGAGAGGCTGGTTCCGCTGCCGCGAGCCATGAAAGGGACACCGTGGCGATAGCAGGCGCGCACCGTAGTCACCACCTCCTCCGTGGTCTCGGGCAGAACAACGGCCCTGGGACGCGCCTTGAAGGCGGTCAGGGCATCGGACTCATACGGCGCCAGCTCCGCGGTGGCGGTCAGCAGCCGCCCGGGCGGATAGGTTTTCTTCAGATCGTGGAGCAGTTCACTCAATTTGGCCGCCTCTTCAATAACCGAATGGAGGCATCATAGTCCCAGCCACACGCGGATTTGACAAGTCCTTCCCGCTCCCTCAAGTCTCTGCTAACATTCCTC
Source organism: Planctomycetota bacterium (assembly GCA_965659285.1). Taxonomy (GTDB): domain Bacteria; phylum Planctomycetota; class UBA8108; order UBA8108; family UBA8108; genus UBA8108. The sequence goes on from CBFHWB010000018.1 coordinate 11,736, forward strand.
CTGTCTTCGCACAATCGCTGAACAAGTCAGGAATACATGCCTACCATCGACGAAATCCGCAACCTCCTCCTTAACGAACCGGGAGATGTCTTTCTCAATTATTCCCTCGCCATGCTGCAGAAAAAGGAGGGGCTCGACAAGGAGGCGCTCGTAAGCTTCGATCGCTGCATCGAGCTTGACCCCGACTATATCGCCGCCTGGTTCCACAAGGGCATGTTCCTCGCCGGTCTCGGAGAGGTCGATGAGGCTAAAATCGTCCTTGAGGCGGGAATCGCGAGAGCCCGGGAATGTGGCGACGAACACGCCCTTGGCGAGATGTCAGAATTTCTCGCCACCCTCTAAATATGGACAGCGGTCTGAAATCAGTTAAAATCGCCCCGCCTGGATCGAGCCGCGAAATTCGAGTGCGAGGGTGGCGGAACTGGCAGACGCGCAGGATTTAGGATCCTGTCTCTTCGGAGGTGGGGGTTCAAGTCCCCCCTCTCGCACCATTTTTTCCCCGCTAGCGCTCCGCTCGTCCCTTGCCCCGGTTGAGCTCCTGGTAGCGGCCCGGCATCAGGTTCTCGAAGGTCTCCGTAAGGCCATCGGCCCAGCGCACCTTGGCCTGGACTCCTCCGCCCTGCGCCCCGCCAAGACCGAAGACCACCCTGGAGTCATTGGCCGCCAGGTAGCTGGCCGCGCTACGCACCTCCGCGACCCGGGTCCGTCCACCGGCCGTCAGTTCGACCCGGCTCCCGTAGGCATCCCGGTTGCAGGCTCCGCCTCCCCTGAGCACCAGGCCGACCCATGATTTCTTTCCGTTCTCGACCGTGTTGTTCCTGAGCAGAACACCGCGCTGCGCCAGGTTCACGATGTAGACATCGAGGTCCCCATCGTTGTCAAAATCACCGAAGGCCGCGCCTCTTCCCACAAATCGTTTCGAGAACCAGGCACCGGATCGGGCCGAGATATCTTTGAAACGTCCGCGACCATCGTTCTCCAGCAACTGGTCGGGCTGTTCGTAGCTGATCCCCTTGCCGGGTCGGAGCTCTGCGATAATCTGAACAATATGTCCACGGGTGACATAGATGTCGAGATCCCCATCCAGGTCGTAATCAAAGAGTTTTGTCCCGAATCCCAGGGGCTTGTAGGTCGCCTCGACAAGCCCGGCTTTGTAGGTTCCATCGAAGAAGAAACCATCTCCCTCACCCCTGTAGAGCGTATCGGTCTCTTCAGCGTAGTTGGTCATGAAATAGTCCACATGGCCGTCTCCATCGACATCTCCGCCGTCGATGCCCATGCAGGCTTCGCTGCGGGCGTGGGAGTTGAGAGCGACTCCGGCCTCGAGAGCAGCATCCTCAAAGCGACCCTTGCCCATGTTGCGCCAGAGAAAATTCGGCACCGAATCATTGGCGACCAGGAAGTCGACATCGCCATCCCCATCGTAGTCGGTAGGAAGAACCCCCAGCCCCTTCGCCATGATCCTCCCGGTCCGGGTCACTCCCGCGGATTTCGAGACGTCCTCGAACTTTCCACCGCCCCGGTTGATGAAGAGCGAATCAGGAGCCCCATCGTATTTGTTCGGATGGCAATAGGACGGCAGCCTCCGTGAATTACCCGTGCAGGCCTTGTGAACCAGGGTGTCGTAGATCAGGTAATTGGTGACAAAGAGATCCAGCAGGCCATCTCCGTTGACATCCGCAAAGGCCGCGCTCGCGCTCCAATACGGGCACTCGACTCCAGCCTTGCGCGAAATGTCGGTGAAGGTTCCATCCGCGTTGTTTCGGTAGAGGGTGTTGCGGCCGAAATTGGTCACGTAGAGATCCTGGTCTCCATCGTTATCGATATCCCCAACAGCCGCGCCAGCGCCATATCCCCGGTCCGCGACTCCCGCCGAAACGCTCACATCTGTAAACTTCCCATCGGCTCCCTGGCGGTAGAGAACATTGGCTTGCGCGCCCGCCTTGCCTGCCCCGGCGGAGTCTCCGTGCCCCTGGACCAGGTAGAGATCCAGCAGGCCATCTCCATCGTAGTCGAACCACGCCGCCCCGCCGATCATCGACTCGGGCAGCAGCTTCTTGCCCACGGCGCCGTTGACGTGCAGAAAAGAAATCTTTTTCTCCGCTGTCACATCCACGAAAGCATCCGCCGCCTCGCCGCCCGCAAACGGATAAAAACCGCCTGAAACGGCAAAAAGCGTCAATGCTACCCGCAAAGAAGCGGCCTTGCCCTTCAGCTGAGATAAACGGAACATGCTGATACCAGACTCTGCTTTGACTTCCGGGACCCCGGGTTCTAAATTTTCCTGTCCGGCGCCGCGGCCGAAACCGCGCTCCCCTTTAACAGGTGACGTCTTGATTCTACCAATTTCCCATTCAACTACCACCACCAGGACCCCTGCCCTGGCCATTACCGCTGTGCTGGTAATCCTGACCTTTTGCGGCTGCAACCCCGACCCGGGACCAGGCGCCGGGAATTCTCCCGGCGCGCCGGGAGCCGCCTCGAGTGGCACCATGGAACACGCCAGGAGGCTGGTCGATTCAGGCAGGGCCAGGGAAAGTATCTCGATCCTCAAACAGCTCGGCGACAAGACCGGCCCCGAGGCCCATACGATCCTGGCCCGGGCCTACCACCAGACCAGAAGGTGGAACCTTTCCATCAAATCGTCCGAGGCCGCCCTGGCAACCCGCCCGAACGACACGGACCTGCTCTACCTGAAAGCCGACAGCCTGCGCAACATTGAGGAACCCCAGGCTGCCAGGAAGCTCCTGGAGGCGATCCTGAAGCGAACCCCGGACCATTGGGAAGCCAAGCTCTCTCTCGGACGCATCCTCCAGAGGATGACCAGTCCGGACAAAGCGATCGAGCTGTTCGAATCCTACCTCCAGGAGGCTCCAGCCAGCCATTACCTCGCGGAAGAGGCCCGGTTGGAATACGGCAGAGCCCTGCGCTCGATAAGGCGGCACCAGGACGCGGCGGACCAGTTCGCTGTCCTGCTCGAGAGAGAACCCAGCAACAACATCTACTATTCCGAGCTCTCCAGCACGCTCTACAGGATGCGCCTGCGGCCGCAGGCAAAACTGCTGGAGGAAATCTACAGGGTATTCTCCGAGCAGGCTTTCGAAGAGCATGTTGAAAAGGGACTCTTTTCCAGCGGACGTGACGGAGTCGCGATGGGCCAGCGCGCCTGGAACAGGCGCAACCAGAAGCGCTTCCTCGAATCCTTCGCCGCCTACGAAGAGGCCCTGGCGCTCAACCCGGCGGATCCGAGAATCAAGATCTACTTCGCGGACCTGTGCCTCAAATTCGAGCGTCACCAGCAGGCTCTCGAGATCATCGAATACGGGATCCGGAACCCGCGCGGGCCGCTCTCCGGACTCTTCGCCTCGATGGGAAAGATTCACCTTTTCGCCGGACGCGACCAACAGGCCGCCGCGGCGCTCAAGCAGGCCATCGAGGCTCTGCGCCAGGAAGGGAACCTGGGAGGCTACAACCGGGGGCAGGCCGATGGGCTCGCCCTCTACAACAACCTGGCCGAAGCTTTCATCAACCTGGAAGACTACGCTGGAGCCGGCAGGGTTCTTGCCGCCACGCGCAAGGCCGGAGCGGAAAACTCGCGGCATCTCTACCTGGCGGGTAAGCTGTCGCTTCAAAGCGGCCAGGCAGCAACCGCACTCGCCTATTTCGACAAGGCTCTCCGAATTGGAGACAACCAGAAGCGAGCCCTTGCCCCCTGGAAGGCGGCGGCCCTCGCCCGGGGAGGAAAAACGGCCGAGGCTCTTTCCATTCTGCTAAATCCCGAAACGTATCCGGCTGACGCGGAGCTCCTTGATATCGTCCTGGCGGTCCTGCCCCCGAAACACCCCGACCGGGAGAAGCTGGTGAGCCTCAAGGCGCGCAGCCAGCTGGCCGCCCGGCACGTCTCAGACCTCCAGGGAAAGCTTCAGAGCTTCAACCTTCGCGATGCCGGCTGCGCCAGGATCCTCTCAGAACTCGGCGACATCTATGAGAAGCAAGGCAACACCGCGGCCCTTGATTACTACTTCCTGGCAAGCGACATCGACTCCTCAAAGCCCGCTGTTCTGAGAAGGCTCCTGAAAGAGCTCGAAGAAAAGCGGCATTATTTTACCCGCATGCGGCTGCTGAGAAGGCTGAAGGATGCCGCGCCGGCCGACCTCCAGGCTCTTGCCGGCCTCTCGGGCATGTATCTTGACCTGCATATCCGGCTCAGCGAAGCTCGCGACATGGCGCTTCGTTGCCTCGAGGCCCGTCCGGATCCGGACTCGCATCTCCTTGCCTCCCGCGCCTCCCTCCTGCAGGGAGACAGGAAGGAGGCGCGACGGCTCATCGAAAAAGGTCTCGAGCTCGCGCCTGGAAATGACCGGCTGAAGAAGGCTCTCGAAGAGGCCGCGGACAGGTAAGAGGCTCGCCTCGATGCGAGGGAAATTATCTCCTTCCCCTGCTGGCATCTCTGCTACGAGAGCGGGCCGCGTGACTCGGAAAGAAGACTGCTGAGCGCTCTCCTTGAGCCATCCGCACTACCCACCGGCAGGTCATTTCCCGTAAATCTCCGTCCCCACAAAACGGTACCAACCATGAAAACCTCTCCCCTTGTAACGCTATTGATCTGGCTCGGATTCATGTCGGCGGCCTCCCTCGCTGCGGCAGATGAACGTATTTCAGCTCTCTTCCTCGGCGACAATGGACACCATCGTCCCCTCGAACGAGCCAGGCAGTTGGTCCCTGTTCTCAAACCTCGAGGAATCGATATTGAGTACACCGACCGGGTCGAAGACCTCAACGCCGACAAGCTGGCCTCCTACGATTGCCTGATCGTCTACGCCAACATTGGAAAGATTACCCGGGCCCAGGAAAAGGCTCTCCTTGACTTCGTTGAGGGAGGAAAGGGCTTCGTCCCCCTGCACTGCGCGTCCTATTGCTTTCTCAACTCGCCGAAATACATCGCGCTGGTAGGCGCCCAGTTCAAGCGGCACGGAGGCGAAGTCTTCCGCGTCGACAACATCCAGCCGAAGCATCCGATCATGGAAGGGTACCAGGGCTTCGAGAGCTGGGACGAGACCTATGTACACGCCCATCACAACGAAAAAAATCGCACCGTTCTCGAGACCCGCAAGGAAGGAAAAACGAACGAACCATGGACCTGGGTTCGAACCCACGGCCGCGGACGAATCTTCTACACCGCCTGGGGGCACGACCATCGCACCTGGGAGCATCCGGGCTTCCATGAGCTTGTGGAGAGAGGCATACGCTGGAGTACGGGCGAGGATAAGTTCTCCCTGTCTCATAAGCGCAAGCCGCACAGCGGGCTGAAGCCCTTCGAGTTCAAGAGCGCCAAGCTTCCCAACTACCTGCCCAACAGGCGCTGGGGAACTCTCGGACAGGATCTCAACCGGATGCAGAAGCCGGTTTCCCCTGCCCGCTCACAGAAACACATGGTGATGCCGAAAGGGTTCGAAGCGAGACTCTTCGCGGCGGAACCGGACATCACCAAGCCGATCACCATGACCTGGGACACGCGGGGAAGGCTCTGGATCAGCGAGACGACGGACTATCCCAACGAGATCAAGCCCGAGGGCAAGGGAGAAGACCGGATCAGGATCTGCGAAGATACAGATGGAGACGGCCGGGCAGATAAGTTCACCGTCTTCGCCGACAAGCTGAGCATCCCGACGAGCCTCTGCTTCGCCGGAGGAGGCCTCCTTGTCCACCAGGCGCCCCACACCCTCTTCCTGCGCGACACAGATGGCGATGACCGGGCCGATGAACGAAAGGTTCTCTTCAGCGGCTGGTCTACAGGCGACACCCACGCGGGGCCGAGCAATATGCACTGGGGCTTCGATAATTGGATCTGGGGAATCGTCGGCTACTCTGGCTTCAACGGAAAAATAGGGGCTGAACAGCAGCGCTTCTCCACTGGCTTCTACCGGTTCAAACCGGATGGGTCGAGAGGCGAGTTCATTCGCAACACCAACAACAACTCCTGGGGCGTGAGCTTCAGCGAGGAGGGTGTCGTCTTCGGCTCGACCGCCAACCGGAATCCGAGTGTCTATATGCCGATGGCCAACCGCTACTACGAAGCGGTAAGGGGCTGGTCGTCGAAGCGTCTCGACACGAGCTCGCAAACCGCCCGTTTCTACCCGATCACGCCGAACGTCAGGCAGGTAGATCATCACGAGAACTTTACCGCGGCGGCAGGACACGCGCTCTATACCGCCCGCAGCTACCCGAAGCACTATTGGAACCGCGCGGCCTTCGTCAACGGACCGACCGGCCACCTTGTCGCCACCTTCCTCATAGAAGGTGTCGGCAGCGATTACCTGACTCGCAACAGCTGGAATCTACTGGCAAGCGATGACGAATGGACAGCGCCGATCATGTCCGAGGTCGGCCCCGATGGCATGGTCTGGATGATCGACTGGTACAACTATATCGTCCAGCACAACCCCACCCCCAGGGGCTACAGGAACGGAAAAGGCAACGCCTACGTAACTCCCCTGCGAGACAAGGTTCACGGCCGCATCTACCGGCTGGTCTACAATGGCCGAAACGCCTACAAACCCCAGGATCTCCAGAAGGCGAGCCCCGCACAATTGGTCGCCCAATTATCCAACACCAACCTCTTCTGGCGAAAGAACGCCCAGCGCCTGCTGGTCGAGAGGGGCAACCACGATGTGGTGCCAGCCCTCAGCAGGCTCGCGGCTGACCGCAAGGTCGATGAGATCGGCCTCAATACCGCCGCGATCCACGCGCTCTGGACAATGCACGGAATCGGCGCGATGGATGGTTCGGTACCAGCGGCTACCGAAGCCGCTCTCGAAGCGCTGGGGCACCCTTCAGCTGGAGTCCGCCGAACGGCTCTCAAGGTGGCGCCTCGCACAGACACCAGCACCAGATCCATCCTCAAGGCTGGCAGTCTTCGCGATCCGGCCGGGCAGGTTCGCCTGGCGGCATTCCTCGCCCTCTCGGAAATGCCGCCGTCAAAAGACGCGGCCGAGGCCATCGCCTCGGCTATCAGCCTGCCGGCCAACTCCGGCGACCGCTGGATCCCCGACGCGGCGACCAGCGCCGCCGCCCGGCATGACCTTCATTTCCTCCAGGCCGTGGCGGACTCGCCGGCGACGGCCAGGCAGGATACCAGGCATATCGAGATGGTCGAGCGAATCGCCGAACATTACGCCCGCGGCGCCCCGGTCGGGAACGCCGGATCCCTGGTCCTGTCCTGCGCCGGGACGAGCCGCTTGATCGCGGACCCCATCGTCCGGGGCCTGGCGAAGGGATGGCCGCAGGAACGCGCCGTGAAGTTCACCAACGCCGAGGAAAAGGCGCTGACAAAGGTGCTCATCCGGGTCTCGGGGCCGGTCAAGGGACAGCTCCTCTCCCTGGCCGCTCGCTGGAAGACCACAGCCCTCGACACCCATATCGAAGAGGTCATCTCGGGCTATGTGAAAACGATGACATCCCCCGCGGCCCCGGAGAAGGAACGAATCGAGGCCGCCTCCGAACTGGTCTCCTTCCATGGAGGCGATAAGGACATAGCCGTGGAGATCATCGACGAGATCACGCCGACCTCCTCACCCAGCCTGGCAAAGGGTCTCCTGGAGGCTGTGTCGAGGAGCCAGGCCCCCGGTGTCGGCGGAACCCTGCTTCAGAAATATGATTCATTGACCCCCGGAACGAGACAGGAAGTTCTCCGTGTCGTACTCAAGCGAGCCGATTGGTCTCGCAGCCTGCTTGAGAGCGCGCGGAACAACGGCCTCGATCTCTCGGCGCTGTCCCTTGACCAGAAACAGGGTCTTGCGAGGCATCCGGACAAGAAGGTAGCGACCCTCGCTCGCGAGCTGCTCGCGAAGGCCGGCTCGCTCCCCAACCCGGACCGTCAGAAAGTGATCGACAGCCTGCTCGAGGTAATCCGCAAGCCTGGAAACGCGGGCAACGGCAAGGAGCTCTACAAGAAACTCTGCTCGAAATGCCACGTCCACAGCGGTGAAGGCACGAACATCGGACCGGAGCTGACCGGTATGGCGGTCCATCCAAAGGAGGAACTGCTCATCCACATCCTCGACCCCAACCGGAGCGTCGAGGGGAACTACAGGCAGTACACCGTCGTCACCCGCAAGGGAAAGATACTCACGGGTCTGCTGGCCTCCGAGAATCGCAACGCTCTCGAGATCTACGACGCGGAGGGCGCCAAACATATCGTCCTTCGGGAAGATCTCAAGCGGCTGGTCTCGAGCAAGCTCTCCCTGATGCCGGAAGGCTTTGAGAAACAGGTTCCGGCGCAGGGGATCGGCGACCTGCTCGAATTCCTCACCCAGCGCGGCCGCTTCATGCCCATCCCGCTGGGTAAATACGCCACCATCGTCTCGACCGCGGGAATGTTCTTCAGCAGGAAGTCCGGACTGGAACGCCTGGTGTTCCCGGACTGGAAGCCAAAGACCTTTGAAGGAGTGCCTTTTCACCTTGTCGATCCCCAGGGCGACTCGGTGCCCAATGTCATCATGCTCAACGGCCCCAACGGGAACTTCCCGCCCAAGATGCCGAAGGTGGTGAAGCTCCCCTGCAATGCTCCGGCGAAGGCCATCCACTTCCTCAGCGGGGTGAGCGGCTGGGGGTCGCAGGGAACGCCCAGGAAGACCGTCAGCATGATCGTCCGTCTCCACTACGCGGATGGAAAGCGAGAGGACCACCCCCTGCTCGACGGGATCCATTTCGCCGACTATATCGGTCACTTCGACGTACCCGGATCCAAGCTCGCCTTCAAGCTGCGCGGCCAGCAGATCCGCTACCTCTCCATTCGTCCAAAACGGCCGGAAACCATAAGAGAGCTCGAGCTCATCAAGGGAACGGACCGCTCGGCTCCCATCGTCATGTCCATCACGGTCGAGGGACCGTAGTAGCCTCGAAAACCCTCAGCTTCTTCGTTTCGAGATGAACTCTCCAAAGGAAGCCGCGTCGAAAGTGTTGACCACCCTCTCGGCCTCGAAGCCCGCCTTGCGGGCAATCCCGACTCCAAAGCGGATATCGGCGACCCCGGCGATCGTATGCGCGTCAGGATTGACGCTCGTCAACACGCCAAGCTCCCGGGCCCGGGGACCATGCCGCCAGTCAAGGTCCAGGCGCCTGGGGTTGGCGTTGACCTCGACCACGACTCCTTCCTCAGAAGCCGCGCTGAGCACCCTCTCCATATCAAGCGCGACCCCATCCCTCCTCAGCAACAGCCGGGTGGTCACATGGCCGAGCATTGTCGTGTAGGGATTTGAGATCGCGCGCAGCACCCTCTCCGTCATCTCCTTGAGGGGCTGATTGAAGCTCGAGTGCAGGGAGGCTATTACAAAATCAAAGAGCTCCAGCACATCATCTTCATAATCCAGTGATCCATCAGCGAGGATATCCGACTCGATCCCCTTGAAGATCCGGAAGTCCTTCAGTGAGGTGTTTAGACGGTCGATCTCTTCGTGCTGCCTCTTCACATCCTCTGGCTTGAGCCCGCCGGCGTAAAAGGCGGACTGGCTGTGGTCTGTCACCCCCATATAGGAGAGTCCCTGGTCCCGCGCCGCCTCGACCATCTGCTCGATGCTCGCCTCCCCATCGCTGTACTCGGTGTGCAGGTGCACCAGACCTCTGATGTCCTTCTCCTCGACCAGCTCCGGCAGGCTTGAATCAGCCGCCTGCTCAACCTCTCCGAAATTTTCACGGAGCTCGGGATGAATGAAATCGAGACCGAGCACTCGATGAATATCCTCTTCACTGGCGCACTCGATCAACTCGTCGCCGCGAAAGATCCCGTACTCATTGAGCTTGAGACCCTGCTTCTTTGCCAGTGCACGCAGCGCCGTATTGTGTTCCTTCGAGCCGGTAAAATGACAAAGGGCGAAAGGCAGCTGGAACTCCTCTACCATCCGAAAGTCGACCCCGAGTCCGCCTGGGCAGCGCAGGCTGGTCTTGGACTCCCCCCTGGCTATGATCTCGGCCTCCTCATCCCAGGCACAGATGTGGTCAACGACCGCGGCAGGATCCGCCGTCGAAACCACAAGATCCAGGTCCTTCATCACCTCCTTTGCCCGCCGGTAGCTGCCGGCGATTTCCACCCGCCTGACCGCGGCGCACCCCTTCATGTACTCGAGCAACTCCGCAACCACCTGCTCGCATTCAGCTCTCAGGAACATACCCGACACCGACCGGATGTAATCGATTCCCTGAAGGATCTTCTCCTCTGTCCTGGGGCCAAAACCCTTGAAGCTGGCCAGGCGGCCTTCGCTGCAGGCCTCGGTCAGGGCATCGAGGTCATCTAGCCCCATGTCTTTCCAGATCACGCGAATCTTCTTCGGCCCGAGACCGGGCACATCGAGCATGGCCCGAACCCCAGCCGGTACCGCCGCGTGCAATTCCTCAAGCCTCGCGGTCTCACCTGTGGTCACCAGGTCCGCTATGATCCCGGCGATAGATTCCCCTACGCCCTTCACCGAGGTCAATTCCCCGGCCTTCACAAGCTTCGACAGGTCACCTTCCAGACCTTCCAGAGCCCTCGCCCCACTGCGGAAAGACCGTGATCGAAACGGATTATCGGACTCCAGATCGAGTAAATCAGCCATGAAATGTAGGGTCTTGACGACCTGGGTACGATCCAATGAGCAAACTCCCCGGAAAGAAAAAAAAACCCTGATGGCGATCATTTGCCACCCCGAGATGTGTCGATATAATACCGGGTTTTCCCCTCATGTTAACAGGGGCGAAAATAGCCAGAGCAGCCTTGGAAAATGACTGAAAGTACAAAACTCAAGCCTATCGAAAGTATCCGTAACATCGCGGTCATCGCGCATGTTGACCATGGGAAGACGACCCTGGTCGACAAGCTGCTCAAGGAAACGGACTCGCTCCCCAGCCACCAGGATCTGGGTGAGTGCATTCTCGACTCCAATGATCTCGAGCGGGAGCGCGGGATCACCATTCTCGCCAAGAACATCTCTCTGCCCTACAGGGGCGTCAAGATCAACCTCATCGACACTCCGGGTCACGCCGACTTCGGCGGTGAGGTGGAGCGGGTTCTGCAGATGGCTGACGGGGTCCTGCTCCTGGTGGATGCCGCGGAGGGTCCCATGCCCCAGACACGCTTCGTTCTCAAGAAAGCTTTTGGCCATCGGCTGCGCCCGCTGGTCGTCATCAACAAGATCGACCGGCCCGACAGCCGCCTCGGCGAGGTTGTAGAAGAAATTGGCGAACTCTTCCTCGAACTGGCTGAAGAGCTCGAGCTCGACACCGTCGACGACTTCGGCGGCGAGGACGTCCTGGATTTCCCGATCGTCTACGCCTCGGCTACAGGCGGCTACGCTCGGCTCAGCCCGGAAGATGGAAATGATAACGTAACCCCGCTGCTCGATATGATGATCGACCAGATCCCTCCGCCAAGCGTCGAGAAGGAATCTCCTCTACAACTCCAGATCACCACCATCGATTACAACGACTATGTCGGGCGCATTGGAATCGGACGGGTCACCAAGGGCTCCATCGAAACCGGGGACAGGATCATGGTCTGCGGACGGGAAGAGAGCAGGGAAGAGGGAGTAACCGAGCTCTTCATCTTCGACAAGCTTGGCCGGGCGCCGATCAACAAGGTCTCCGCCGGCGACATCTGCGCGGTAACAGGTATCGGCAACGTCGAGATCGGGGACACCATCACCGACCCGGAGCGGCCCGACCCTCTCCCGCGCATCGATATCGACCTGCCGACCATCTCGATGGTCTTCCAGGTCAACGACAGTCCCTTCGCCGGAACGGAAGGAAAATTCGTGACCTCGCGGCAGCTCCGCGGACGGCTCTACAAGGAGCTCGAGTCCAATGTCGCTCTTCGTGTCGAAGATCTTCCCCTGGCCGGTTCCTTCGAGGTCTCCGGCAGAGGGACTCTCCATCTCGGAATCCTCATTGAAAACATGAGACGGGAGGACTATGAATTCCAGGTTGGCAAACCGCGCCCCATCTTCATCGATGAAGATGGGAAGAGAAAAGAACCGATGGAGCTCCTTCACGTACAGACCCCCGAGGAAAGCTCCGGCAAGGTGATCGAGCTGGTTGGAGCGCGCCGGGGTGAAATGATACGTTATGAGCCACAGGGCGAGCGGATTCTCATGCAGTTCAAGGTTCCTGCGCGGGGGCTGATCGGGGTCAGTTCGCGCCTGATGAGCCTCACCGCCGGAGAGGCTATCGTCTGCCACAATTTCGATGGGTACGAGCCGCACAAGGGCTCGATACCGGGCCGCGCCGCTGGCGTCATGGTCTCCAGCGAAAGAGGCAAGGCCATCGGCTACGCGCTGTTCAACCTCAAAGACCGCGGCCCCATGTTTGTCGCTCCAGGCGAGCCGGTCTACGAGGGCATGATCGTTGGCGAGCACTGCAAAGAGGACGACATCACGGTCAACCTGTGTCGCGAAAAGAAGCTGACCAATGTCCGCGCCTCCGGCAGCGACAAGAACATCCTCCTGAGTCCCCCGCGGATCATGTCGATCGAGGAGGCTCTCGAATACATCGAAGAGGACGAACTCCTCGAGATTACCCCGAAAAGCTACCGGCTCAGAAAGCGTGTCCTGAACGAAAAGCTGCGGCGCAAGGACAAGAGGGACTGAGCAGCGCCCCTGCCGGACTGACCCCGTACGGGAGATTCCACGATGAGCTTCGAATTATGGAGGCCCGAGTTGCCCGAGCCCGGCGTCATCGCCTTCCTGGCGCCCTGCCTGGCGATGTGGATCCTGGGGTTCGGAGGTCTCGCCGGCTGGCTCAAGCTGCGCCGCGGCCTGAGAACAGGAGACACCCGCAAGCTCTTCCATTTCTCAATCTTCTTTCTCGCTACTTTTGTGCACGCCGGCTACGGCCCGGCGGGCGTCAACCTGTTAGGGTGTCTCGCGGCAATCTATATCGGCTATTGCCTGTGGAGCGGCGATGGCAACCCTCTCTACGAAGCCCTGGCCCGGAAATCCGATCACCCGAGAAGATCTCTTCATATCCTCATCCCATTCCTGGCCACTGCGGCCGGCGGCATCTGCTCTCTCTCGCTGTTTGGTGAATACGCGCTCTTCGGATTTGCCATCTGTGGGATCGCTGACGCCATCGCAGAGCCGATAGGAATCCGTCTTGGCCGACATCGTTACCGCAGCCTCAATCTTCCCGGCTGCAAGGCTTCCCAGCGCTCATTCGAAGGGAGCCTTGCTGTATTCGCCGCCGCCTTCCTGGCCGCGATTCTCATCCAGTCCACCACCCTCAACCCACTGGCGCCGCTTTCCCTCACCGACAGCCTGCTTCCGGCCGCCGCAATCGCGGCGGGAGCGACACTGGTGGAGGGACTCTCTCCCCACGGAACGGATAATTTCACTATCCAGGTCGCGACCTCCGGGCTTGCACTCACCTGCGCAAATCTGCCCAGCGCGGCTTGAGTCCATCGGATCCTCGATTCCCCCCGGATGTGAGGAGGACCGCGAGGCGAGGACTTGGGTAAGTCCCCACCGCACGGTCCTTTTATTTGGCGGGCTCCTGTTAAGGAGGAACGTAGGGTGTTGGGTTTTGGGTCTCTAACCCTATAAATGCAATTGTCATACCATTCGGAAAAAGAGACTTATGTTGTCATAAGTCTTTATTTCCCAATGCCAGGTTATGGACAACCAGGACACTGTTTTGCCAAGTGACAGATTATCTGACACTTTTCGGCTTCCGCCTGGCCTGAAAAAACAACCCTAAAAGACTCTGCCAAAAACCGCCTTGAGGTAGCTCGATTCCGGGCAATGAGCGGAAACAGGATGATCCGATGCCGCGCCCCCATGGTGGAAGATACGGAAATCCCGGCCGGAAAGTTCAGCCGCATGCTGCAGGATCCGCAGAAAATGTTCCTGGGAAACCAGACCGGAGCAGGAACAGGTCAGAAGAATTCCCCCTGGAGCGATGGCCTGCATTGCCAACTTGTTGACATCAAGATAGCGCCGCTCCGCTTCTTCAAACCGATCTCTCTCCCGCGCCCATTTTGGAGGATCGATGATGATGACCTCGAAGGGCTCAACTGCGTGGCGCTGGCGCTTCAGGTAATGAAAGATGTCCTCATGCACCCACTCGATGCTGGCTCGATTGAGCTTCTCATTTCGCTTAGCCATAGCCAGGGCTTCTTCATCGAGATCCACCCCCACCACGCGGCCGGCTTTTCCAAGAGTACGGGCGGCGATTGACATAGCCCCGGTATAGCAGCACCCATCGAGCACTTTTTTTCCCCGCACCATGGTGGCCAGCCTGGCCCTGTTCTCCCGCTGATCGAGAAAAAATCCTGTCTTATGACCCGAGGGGCTTACAAGCAACCTCACCTTACCCTCTGTAATCTCCACCTCCTGCTCCTCTCCTGGTCCGGGCGGCTGGTACTCCGGCACACCCTCACGCCGAGCAGCCACGCTAGGCGGCTTGAGCACCTGGCGATAGCCGGGAAACATCTCCTCCAGGATAGCGCCAAGCTCCGCCCTGCGGCGGTAGAAGGCGTAGCTGTACGGCTGCACAACGAGCAGGTCGTTGAACTTGTCGATCACCAGTCCGCCCAGTCCATCCCCTTCACCATGAACCACCCTCCAGGAATCTGTAACCCTGTCGAGCCGGAGAATCTCCAGCCGCAGATCGCACGCGGCCTCCAACTTCCTCCGAAGAAAATCTTCATCGAGCTGACACTCCACATCGGGTGTCATGATCCGCACCGCGATCTGGGATCTTCCATGGTAGAAGCCCCTGCCTACCGGCTCACCATCGGAGGCCTGTACGGCCACCTCATCTCCATCGGAAAGACCCGACGGAAAGAACTTGAACATACGGCGGAAGATCCACGGATGGGCGGTGAGAGTCTTCTCCCCTTTCAGTTCCAACGTAGGAACTGAATAGGAAGGCGGGTTAGAATGTTCTTGGGCCGACTCGGAAGGGGCACCTTCGGATGTTTCACTCATGGCCTCGAAAGAAAACCCAAATTGACTCTTTTTTCCATTCCAAACCGTACAGCTTCTTTTTTCCTGCGAC
Organism: Planctomycetota bacterium; assembly: GCA_965659285.1. Lineage (GTDB taxonomy): Bacteria > Planctomycetota > UBA8108 > UBA8108 > UBA8108 > UBA8108. Next base: position 26,760 of record CBFHWB010000018.1, read on the forward strand.
GAAAGGCCCTCCAGCGCCTGCTGATTGAATAGCGACCGTGCCTCCATCTGAAAACAAAACCACCGGATTTTCGCACCCTCGACTGGAAGCTCGGCACCTGCTGGTCAACTACGACGAAATCGCCCTCAAGGGGGGCAACCGACGACACTTTGAGTCCCGGCTGCTGAAAAACATCCGCGCCGCCATCAAGGATCTCGGCGGATCGCATCTCCAGCCCCGCTTCGGCCGCTTCCTGCTCAGGCTCTCAAGCGAAACTCCCCTCGACAAGGTCTGCGAACGGCTCTCACGAATACCGGGAATCGCGGTTTATTCGCCCTGCATTTCAACCTCGGCGGACCTCGACAGCGTCAGAGTCGCGATGGATTCCATCATCGACCAGTTGCTTGCCCGCGGTGAACAGCCGGAGAACTTCGCCGTTGTCTCCCGCCGGGCCAACAAGGAGTTGCCCTTTACCTCCACCGATGCCAACGCAACCATCGGCGCCCACGTGCAAGAGAGGACTGGCTGGAAGGTGCGGCTCAAAAAACCACAGCTCTCCCTCTACCTTTTCTTCGTCAACAACGACTGCTTCCTCGCCCTCGATCGCCTCCCCGGACTCGGCGGTCTGCCGACAGGAAGCACGGGAAGAGTGGCCTGCCTGCTCTCGGGCGGGATCGACTCACCCGTCTCCTCCGCGAGAATCATGAGGCGAGGAGCGGACGCTCTCTTCATCCACTTTCACAGCTACCCCCATACCAGCATAGCCAGCCAGGACAAGGTCAGGGAACTGGCCGAGCGCATCATCCCGCCCGGCCGGAGCGCCAGGCTCTACATGGTTCCCTTCGCCGACACCCAGAACCGGATCATTACCGAATGTCCCTCGCGGCTGAGGGTCATCCTCTACCGCCGCTACATGGTACGCGCAGCCGAAGCCATCGCCAGGAAGGAAGACGCCCAGGCCCTGGTAACCGGCGACAGTCTCGGGCAGGTGGCCAGCCAGACCCTTGAAAACCTGCACACCATCGACAGCGTCGCCACCATGCCGATCCTCAGGCCGCTGGTCGGCATGCACAAAGCTGAAATCATCGAGGACGCCAGGAGGATGGGGAGCTTCGACACCTCGATCGAACCGCACGACGATTGCTGTTCATTCCTGATGCCTCCGAAGCCCGCGACCAGGTCGACCCCGGAACAATTGGAAGCCGCCGAGAGCTCTCTCGACACCGAGAAGGAGGTGCTCGAGCTTGTCGAGGCCGCGAGCGTTGAGACGATAAGAGGCCGACTCGACTGATGCCCGGATTTTTTCATCACCAGGGAAGTGGAAGACTCGGGCAAGTTTCAGTAAAACGGCGCTATCCACCGCAGATCGAAGACACGGAGTAGAGCTTATGTCCAGGATCGGAGTCTTGCTGGCCGCGGGATTTGAGGAGATCGAGGCTGTCACCATCATCGATGTGCTGCGTCGCGCTGAACTCGATGTCATCATCCTGGGAGTCGATGGCGACGCCATCAGCGGCGCGCACGACCTCCAGGTGGCCGCAGACCAATCACTTGCCGATACGCAGGAGGAAGACTGGGATGCCATCGTGCTGCCAGGCGGTCTTCCCGGAGCTACCAATCTGCGTGACAACCCCGAGGTGATCGAACTCATCCGGTCGACCCACTCAAGGGGAGGGCTTCTGGCCGCCATCTGCGCCGCCCCGATCGTACTCGGACGCGCAGGGGTTCTCCGGGAACGCCGGGCAACGTGCTATCCGGGCTTCGAGGAAGGACTCGATGGCGCCAAATGCTCCGAGGAGAGAGTGGTAGTCGACGGGAACATCACGACCAGCCGCGGGCCGGGAACTTCGCTGGATTTTTCGCTGAGCCTGGTCGCCCAGTTGAAAGACCAGCAAACCGCGGATGCCCTGCGTGAAGGTATGCTGGTCAGCGCCTGAGCACAGCTCCGCTCGCGCCGGGCGGAATTCTCCACATCCCTGACCTGCCACCTCCAGAAACCTAACAATTCCCTTTCATCGGGAAGCCCGAGACAAGACGGCCACAGGGTTTGAACACGTGGCTGGTACAATCGGTGTATGGGCAGCCCAGGCGGCGCCCGACACTGAAAAAAAACTCAAGCTCGGCTTCACGGATTCAAGAGCAGCGCGCTGCTCGCGAGAGTTCCCGGCCGAGGCTTCCAACCTGATCGAGTACTTCATGCGAGCTTCCTCCCGGCTCTGCGGCCTCCCCATCCTCCTGATTGCCACATCCTGCATAGCAGGTTGTCAAGCCGTCTCCTCGTATCCGCTACGTACATCCTGGCCTCAGAAGGATGTCGTGGTGGCATCCATCAGTCTCTCGGAAAAGCTGAGCCTGGAGGAGTACAGGCGGATCTCTACAGTCGAAGCCATGAAATTCTTCAGTTCCCCATCCCCCACAAACCATCCGGTGTACGAGGTCTTCTGTGAATTTTTCGTATCCGGGAAAGACGGCAGCGCCCCTGAACGAGTCGCCCGGGTCAAGATCTCAACCTCCCTGGCGGGCTGTGAAGACGAGGAGAGGCTGAAGCTCTCCCTCAAATCGAGAACCTACATCTATTACTGAACGGACCCTCTCCGATCATGCCATTTCGAATCATGGACCCTGCCCTTCACACGACCAGGTTAGTAGCCGCCATCATCCTCTGCCTGGTCTCCTGCGGATGCGGCCTCGCCTACAAGAACCGCCTCAGCCGGGATGGCTTTATCGTCTATACAAACGATGGGCAGGGCTTCCTCGAAAAGACCGGTGACCAGATCGAGACCATCTATGATTCTCTCGCGGAGGTCTTTGAGATTCCGAAACCCTTCCCCTGGACCACGAGAATCTTTCTCGATGGACAGGCCGAAGGAGTCCTCGACTATTCCTACAACCCCGACCTGCTGGGATACTACGTACCCTTCCTGCAGATGATCCGGATCGACAGCCGGGCCGCCGCCTCCAACCTGGTCTCCGACCTCGACCAGGTGCTCCTGCACGAGATAGCCCACCACTTTCTCGTCAATGAGTTGCCGGGAATCTCCGGCAAGTGCTGGCTCAACGAAGGACTTGCCGGAAACCTCGAGGTTGGAGCCATCGAAAAGGATCGGGCGGAGTTCCCCCTGCTCAATCCCGTGCTGCTCAAGATAGCCCAACGCGAAATCACGGAAAACAAGAACCGCCCGCTGCTGGCAGAACTACTGCAAAGCGACTGGAAAGACTTCCATAACGAAGAAACCCGCGAGATGAACTACGCGCTCTCCTGGGCCATCGTCTACCACCTGCTCTCCAGTGAGTTCCCCGCGACGCTGTCTCTCAAGGAAAGAATCAACAGGATTCACCTCATGGACAAAACCGAGATCTCGGCCCTGGAGAGTGGCTGGAGAAAGAACATCCTCGGACTTGACCTGGTCGATGAACTCAGCCGGCTGGCCCGCCTTGCCGTCCCCGAAAAGAAGATGACCTCGGCGTGGGCCATCAAGGAACTCTGCAATGTCCGCGGGGCCGATGTCAGGCGCTCCCTGGGAGTGCTGGTGAAGCTCTTCGGAGACCGCTGCCCGCAGGTGCGGGAGGAGGCCTATATTTCTTTCCTGAGGCTGCTGTCGAGCAATCCCCAGGCTCCCTTCCTCGAGCCTGAACAGACGGCGAAGGCGCTTACCCGCCTCCAGGCCATCATCGCAGACAGCGAGGCCAGCCCCCTGCTGAGAGCCCGCCTGGTAGCTAATCTCGAACGCCACCGCACTCTCAGAAACGACTGGGTCCCCCTGCTGGTCGACACACTCGAAGACTCTCGCCCCATCGTGCGCGCGGCGGCAGCGTCAGCACTCTCGAAAATGGCCTCCAAGCCAACCATCGTCAGCCCGGCTTTCTGGACCTCCGCTCCCACCTCGAAAAGAAACGAGGAGATCAGCGAGTGGAAGAGATGGCTGGCGGACCGTGCGCGGCGTTGAAGAGCCCTCCCGGCCGACCAGGCGTAAATCAGTCACCTGCCGGCGAGACCGCGTCTTCAAGACGCCAGAGCACCAACCCACTCCACAGCTTGGGGTAAAAATACGTGGTCTTATGCGGGAAGACCTCCTCGCCATCGATGACCTTCTGGAATTCGCTCCGGCCCACCGGGCGCATTCGAAAGAGCAGGTCTCCGCGGCCGGACCGTAGAGCTTCATCTTCTCCCGTCCCCTCCTTGTAGAAGGAAACCTCCGGCTCTTCGCCCGCCAGAGGCGCAAGCCAGGATCCGATGATCTCATCCTGCACGATTCCGTAGCTGGTAGCCGCGGCTCCGCTCTTGCCTGTGAGAGCTTTCTCGCCAAGGCGATAGCACCTCGCCGCATCAGCCGTCTCCACCCTTATCTCCCAATCGTCTTCTCCGGCCGGATCAAGCCATTCGTCCAATAGCGTGAGCGCCTGGGGGACGTCGCCGGAGTCCCGCAGCTTGAGAAGACGATGAGTCGCGAGGATCGAGACCCCCTCGCTGCGGAGGTTCGCAAAGGTCATCATTTTCCAATCGGTCCCGGGTACCTGCTGCCCGGATTCCGCCAGAGCCTTCCTGTAAAGGAGGCCCGTGGTGTAACGATGATGCCCATCGGCGATAATCGGACGCTGTTCACCCATGAACTCCGTCAACCTCAATGCGCTGACGGGATCGGTAACAGGGTAGAGGGCGTGGACCTCTCCGGGTGACGCCTCGACCTCCATGACCGGCTCGCCATTGGAAACCTCATCGAGGAGCGAATCGATCTCGCCGGATGCATCATTGTAAAGAAGCATGATGCTCTCGAGATTACAGCGCGTCGCCTCCAGCAAGCTCTGGCGGTCCTGGACCACCTTTGGAAAGGTCTGCTCATGAGGCTGGACGATTCTCTCATCGAATTCATGAAGCCGTCCGAGAGCGACAAAAGAAACCATTCGGGCCCGGGTGTCGGTCCCTGGAACGGTATATTCGACCGTACAGACGTAATAAACGGGACTGTCCTCGTACGCCAGGATACCCGATTCGATCCAGCCCCGGAGCAATTGCGCCCGGCCATCATAAGAAGGGATCTCCCCGGGCCTGTCACCTAGAGTCAGCTGAACGATATTACACGGGGAAGCATCCAGGATGGCCTGGTGGGCTTCGGGCGAGAGAACATCGTAGGGTGGCGCGGTCACCACGGGCGCGTCCTGGCCGACCTTTTCGGCAACCTTACCGAGGTCAAACCTCAAGCCCCTGAATGGAGCTATATCCATGAATCAAGTCCCTGTCTTCTTCAGGCTCCCTGGATTTCCCTCAGCCGGTTTCCCGAAAACCAGCGAGCCGGAGAGCCGAGCCAGTCTTATTTCTCAGCGCCAGCCTTGCTGGCCGCCTGGCGGGCAAGATCATCGCGGCAAAGCGACAATGCGATCATCGCATAAGCGGTATCGAGAGTAGGAAGATTTTCCCACCATCTGCCGCTGGTATTTTGCCAGTGCCCATCCGAACCCTGCAGCTTGATAAGATGCTCAGAAAGCTCCGCGGCCCAGCTATGCTTCACTCCCTTGGAGTCGACAAGGATGGGCTCGCCATAGACCGAGAGGGTCTTGGCCATGGTGTGATAGTAATAATAAAGTCCCTGGAGCCCGGCCTTGGGATCCGCCGGCGTCCGCATGCCTGGATTCTCCACCAGGCTGAAGTTGTCCGAGATCCACTTGAAGGCGCCCTGCACCCTTGGATCCTTCTTGTCGATATTGGCATAGAGCAGGCTCTTCAAGCCCTGGTAGGTCATGCTTCCGTAAGAAGAATAGGCGGTGCTCCCATCATCCAGAGACTCGCTGGGCCCCCTCGTATCATTCGGAGCATACCGAAATCCCCAGTCCTTCGTGGACCCGATTCCTGACTTGCCAAGGAGCGCGTCACCCTTGGGGCTGTTCTGGCAGCGTGAAACGAAGAGCTCCAGTTTTTTCCAGAAGGGCTCACTTGCGGAAAAGCCCGCCTCACGCATCGCCTCGGCGGCGTAAGCCGCATTGGAAAGATCACCGCGAAGAGAACCACTCTGGCCAACCGCCCCGAAGCTGAGGTGCTCGTCCCTGGAAAAATTCGTACGCTCGCTTCTCTGCTGGGTAACGATAAACGCCCGCGCCCTCCTGATGGGCTCGGAGTAGGCGACCCTGTCGAGCTTGACCAGGGCCATCAAGGCGACCGAGGTGCGGTAATTCTTCAGCACCGGATCCTTTGGATGGTAGAACCCTCCATCTGGCTGCTGATGCGCGAGGAGATAGGCTACTGCCTTGGACATAAACGGTCCGTCAACAACCGTGTATTTCCGCGGGTGGATGGCGCAGGTATAAACTATGAAGGCTGTTATTCCGACATCGGAAACGTTCTTCACCCGTGACTCACTTCCAAACGGGCCATAGCCCCCATCTGGGTTCTGGTTCTTTGCCAGGAACTTGACTCCCTTGTCGAGCGAATCCTTGATGGGATCGGCGTAGCCGAGGGAAGACGTGAAAAGAAAAAGAACCGTTAACGCGGTGGTAAGTATTTTTCGCATGGACAGTTACCTGTGCTCAATTCCTCAATATTCCTCAATAATTTCTCAAAACGAACGGGCTGTGCTTGCCGGTTGTCATTTTAAAACCATTTTCAGCCTGATACAGAGCCTGGTGTCTCGCTCAACCGAAGCCCCTCATCCATCCCCTCTGATTTTAAAGCTTCCATTTGCCTTTGGTCAAGAATATGGATCCAGTTCGACAGCCTTACCTTATAGCATGAGGCCTGCTCGGGACTCTTGCCAGAAGTGCCTTAACGGTTATCGGTACCATATCCGGCATTCACCTTGGTCCGACTCGCGTAACTGTTATACGATAAAAGGCGGTGATGACCTGAATCAGCATCCCCGAAAACCCACTGAGAAATTCCCGCAGGCCATCCAAAACGAGCAGCGAATGGTTTCACCCTACGAACCCTGGTTTCGACACTTAGCCCGGCTAATGGTCATCAGCACCATCTGGGGAGCAGCAGACTTGAGCGCCCAGGAAAAAAGTGCCCCGAAGGCCAAGCCGGCTGAAAAAGCCGCGTTGCCTCCGCCTATCTTCTTTCTCAGGGATGGAAGCAGGATAACGGGTCTTCCCGGTTTCGATTCGCTGCAGGTAAAAACCCGGTACGGCACCCTGGATATCCCCGCCTCCGATCTCGTCCGCCTTCGGCTGAGCCTGCGGACAGAGAATGATTCCGAAGAGCTTATCGAACTCGAAATTCAGCGAATGGGGGAACCTGAATTCGAGAAGCGGGAAGCCGCCATGGATGCCCTTCGTAAATTCGGCCCCAGGGCTCTGCCTTATCTGGAAAAATTAACGAGTTCCGATGATGAAGAGTTGCGAAACCGATGCTCACTGCTCATTGGAGAGATCAAGTCGAGAGCCAAGGAGAGCAACAAGCATGGAGATGAGTTTCCCGCCCTGGTCGGAGGCTCGGATGAGATCATCACCAAGCGCTTCAAGGTCCGTGGATCCATCCAGGACAGCAGCTTCAAAATCAAGAGCCGCTACGGCATCCTCGACATCAAGATCGCTGACATCCTCGGAGTGGATTTCCGCTCCACAGGAAATATACAGCAGACCGTTGCCATCTCCGGCAAACAGGTCGTTCCGGCAAACTGGGTCGACACGAAGCTCTTTGTCGCGCCGGGAACAACCCTGAGAATCCGGGCCTCTGGAAACCTGCTGGTCCAGAACTACAACCTCAACAGCGGACCCCAGGGAACCACTCGCTACACCGGCAATACCTTTAAAAACTTCCCGATGCTGTCGCTCGTAGGAAAGATCGGTCGAAAAGGAACCCCGTTCCTCATCGGCGCCAACTACAAGGCCATCACCAGGGCTGGGGGCACCCTGCAATTAGGCGTGATCCCCTTCCGCACGAACTACACTGCGACTGGAACCTACAAGGTTCGCGTAAGCACAGGGCAGTAGCGCCTCCCCGGGGAGACCCCGGGTTCCGAACCACTCTCTATTCACATGGCAGCGTGCATTCGAGGGCGTCCTCGGTCAGGTCCAGCCCGAAAATATAAGGACCCGGAGCGGGCGGCAGCAAACCGGAACGGAACATCCAGCGAAGCAGGTAAACCGCGTCTCCGATGTCGAGCACGCCATCATCGTTTCCATCACAGGCGTCCTCGCAACTGGGCTCGAAGTCAAATTGATCCGCCAGGATCGTAGCCATGAGCACCGATATCGGATCACTGATGGTGACCCTGTTGTCGGAATTGCAATCGCCCCTCTGAAAGAGCCTGCCTGAATCGATGACCACCCCGCTATTGATCGTCCTTGCGACGAGGGACTGGTTCGCTGCTGAGTAGACATTCTGCAAAGGAACCCGGCCGCGCACATTGACTCCATCGCAGAATTCGATCGGAAGCTCGTCGCCGCAATTCACCCTGGAGTCGACCTCAAACTGAACGCTGCCCACCATCAGCGGCTGCGAGGTAGGCGGCAGCGTGTCACCCCTGAATGGAGGCATTGTCTCAATAAGAACGGCCAGGAGCATCTCGCAACCATCGCCATCGCCGGGATCGTTGTCGCATTGAAATTCGACAAAGTCGGCTGAGATCACGGAGGTGATCGCCTCAGGCGGAATCCTGAAAGACTCCTCGATACAGTTCAGCCGGCAATCATAACAGAAGACCATCGAGAAACCCTGGAGATGGTCGTTCTGCTCAGGGCCGGGGATGCCATCCTCCGGCGAATTGTAGTAGAAGAAGACCTCCGTTCTCTGGTTCGCAAAGCCTCTGACCGCCAGGGGAGAGCCGCCCTCGCCACGCTGGTTAGAACCCACAAAGAAGGAAGCTCCTTCGCCCGCGGGATCACCCTGGGCCTGGGAAACTGTAGCTGAGACCAGCAGAACGGCAAACAGCACCACGACCTGCAGGCTCAATGCATGCAGCAGATGCTGAAAACAGGGCAAAAGACCCTGGCTCGCAGTTGCATTCCTCTTAGCTTCGATTCTCATCATATCCAAATGACCCAATTAGAGCCTCGGGGAGAGACCTGTTCCGACCAGTGATAGTTCAACAATTTGCCCAAAGGGTCGGAACTGAAAGGGCGCAAGGAGCCTTGGAGACCCCCTTGCTCAAACACAATATCCATTTTACAGCTTGAGCATGGAAGCGAATGACAGCATCCCCAAAATTCACGCTAACGGTATCATATATGTTTATTCCACAAGGATTTGTGGAAATAAAAAAACCTAAAAAAAGGGAAACTCCTTGAATGATTTTGAGCTTCAGATAGGTTTTTTTGATATGGAAAGCGCACAGGAAGCAATAAAAGACGGTCAGGGAAGCGACATCCAACTTTCCTCGGCAAGGCTGGCGGCCACCCTGTTCCTCCTCTCCACCGCAACAGTGCTTTTCACGCTGGCCATCTTCAAGCTGCTCAGCTTCTTCATCATGCCCTCGCTGTTCTTCGATCTGCTCTTTGTGGGTTTTCCCCTCGGCGCTTTCCTGGGAGTACGCTTCTTCAAGATCAACCTT
>CBFHWB010000019.1:0-6482 GCA_965659285.1 Planctomycetota bacterium
ACCAACTTTGCAGGAGAGCTGAAAATGCTACAATCCTCGCTCACACTATAACCGACTCATTTATTAAACATACAAATGGATAGAATATACAAATACACCGTGCCGACCCGAATTGATTTCGGGCCCGGGGCCATTGGAGAGCTGGGAAAGGTCCTTCCCGGGCTGGGCTTGAAACGCCCCCTGGTGGTCTGCGACCAGGGCATTCGCGATTGCGGTTTATTTGATCAGGCGATGGAGGCGGCCGACCTGGGCGATAAGGAGTTCACTGTCTTTGACGGCGTAGCCTCCAACCCCAGGGAAGAAAACGTCCTCGAGGCCATGGAAGCCTACCGGGGAGATTCCTGCGACGGGATCGTGGCCATCGGCGGCGGCAGCGTACTCGATGCGGCCAAGGCGATCGGCCTGCTCTCAGCGAACGAAGGCGACCTGGATGATTTTGACATCTTCAAACTTGGGGAAGCCAAAATTCAGAATAAGCCGCCGCCGCTCGTCGCCATCCCGACAACCGCCGGGACAGGCAGCGAGGTCTCCCGCGGAGCCCTGATCATCACCACCCGGGAGAGCGTCACGCGAAAAATGATCGCTGCAAGCCCCCTTCTCGTCCCTCAACACGTCATCCTCGACCCGAACCTCACGTTGAGCCTTCCGCCTCTCCTGACGGCAGGTAGCGGTATGGACGCCATCTGCCACGCGATAGAAGAATACCTGTCGCCAAGATTGCACCCGGTGGTTGAATCAATCGCCCTGGGAGCTCTTGAACGGCTCGCCCGGGCTCTGCCAGGGGTCATGAAGGATCCCGCGAACCTGGCTGACCGCGGCCAGATGCTGATGGGCGCGATGATGGCGGGGATTGGCTTCGAAAAGGGCCTGGGCGTCGGACACTCCATGTCCCACGCGATCGGCGCGCTCCATGACATCCACCATGGGGCACTCAACGCGACCCTGCTACCGTCCTGCTTCGAGTTCAACCGAAACGAGATACCCGAAAAGGCGGCCACAAGGCTGTGCGACACCATTGGCATCGACCAAACCAGGGAAGACACACCCTTAGACAGCCTCATCGCCTGGGCGAAAGCTCTCAACGAGGATTTCACGATACCTCAAAGGCTCAGGGACCTGGGAGTCCCCGGTGAAGATCGCGAAATCCTCATTGAACTGGCAATGGCTGATCACTGCCACAGAACCAACCCGCGTCGCTGCGAAAAAGCAGACATGGAGGAACTCTGGGAGCGAGCCTGGTAATCAGGCAGCCACGCGTTTTCTGATCAGGATCAACGCAGCTCCAATACCGCCCAGCACAAGAAACAGCACAGAGGCCGTATTCGATCGACCTCCGCCCGGAGCGGCCACCCCGGGGTTGTTGCTCGTGAGCGCCTCGGGCTCTGGAGGTTCCGGGGTTGGAGTGGCCACGGATTCAGGCGGGGACTCAACCCTGGCCACCTCAGCCTCGGTTGTCTCGACCTCCTCCTGCGCTGGGGTCTCCTTCGCAGGCTCGGGCTCGGGCACAGCTTCGGCAACGTTCTCCTCGGCAACCTCTTCCGTGACGGCTGTGGCGGGCTCCTGGCTTTCATCTTCAGTGGGGGCAGGCGTTTCGGCAGTTCCAGCCTCGGCTGCCTCGGTCGCATCTCCTCCGGTTTGCGAAGAAACGGAGTCCTGGGCTCCGGAATCAACTGTATTTTCACCGGCTTCGTCCAAACTGATTGAAGATGCCGGAGGGCCGGCTCCAACAGGGGTGCTCAAACTTGCAAAGACGGCTCCTCGAGCCTGCTGAAGTATCTCGGCAACTTCGCTACCCGTAGTATCGGAAACCGTCCTCGTTTCAGTGGGCTGCTCAATCTCGCCGGCCACAACATCGGTTCGATCATCAGCTGTTTCCGCTACAGCCTCGGCCACAACCGCTGCAGGAGCCTCCGGCTCGACCAGTCGGCTCCGGCGAATCTGCGCTGAGTTCATGCAACCCGAACTGAAAAGCATGAGTCCCACTGCCGCGAGACAAAATGACATCCTGAACGCTCTATCCAACAAGTCCGTTCCGTTTATACCCGTCCAAAGCATATTCCTTACTCCTCACTTTCTCTTACGTTGAGTACCCGTCCACTAAACTCATAAATAACTACCGAATTCGCAGTCCAACAATCCATTCTCAGATCTTCCCGACCGTATGTTTAAAAACAGCCAAGGCGAGACACACAACGAGCACGATCAAATACCCTTTCGGAAAGGCCGGAGGCTCTGCCGCGGCGTCTCCACCACCGCCAGTATCGGCATCCTCACCCTCGGTCTTTGCCTCAGGGGCAGAATCTTTCGCCTCTGCTTCCGCCCCAGGGGCAGAACCTCCTTCACCCGTCCGTTCAGCAGGTTTTTCAGCAGCAGGCTTGCCCGTTGCGGCCTCATCTTGGCTCTTTTCAGCTGGGTCTTCCTGGGGAGCGCTGACCGTTACCGCCGAGGTCAGCACCGTGACACTCGAATCCGACTCAACGCGAGCGGGAGCGACCTCCACCACCCCAATCTCTGCTTTAATGTCTTCCGTCACCAGGGCAGGCGTTGTCGATTCGCCTTCTCCTTCCTCCTCAGGGGCCGACGGCGGCTCGTCAGCGATTGAACCAACGCCGACTCCTCCCTGCCCTGCTGGCGAATCCGGAAGGTCACGAGACTTCCCGTTTTCATCGGAAGCCGGCTCGGCTGGCCCAGGCTCCGACTCTTTGTCAGCGGGCTCTCCAGCAGGCGGTAAACTCGAGACCTTTGCCCCGCCGGCCGGTGTTGTCAGGCTTGCAAGGACCGGATGCGCGCGCCCATCGCTATCCTGAATGATGGGGTGCCTTATCCGGAAAGGGCTTAAGGGCAAGGAAGCGAACTTTGCCGGTGACTCCTCAATCGAAGCCGGGGCAGCCTCAATCTGAACCGGTGAATCTTCTTTCGCCTCACGCTCCTCGGGCAAAACCTGGCTCGGATCAGGGGCTTTCAGTCCCTCTTCCGACCCGACAGGCTCTCCCTGGCTCCCCCGCTCAGCAATATGCGTCTCAGGAACATCTCCTTCGCCGCCGCCTTCAATCTTCACGACCTCTTCACTGGAGGGCGCTTGAGATTCTTCAGACTGAACGGTTTCCACAATCACAGCTGGTATTTTCCGTAACCCAGCTCTCTCGGCTTGACGAACCTGCAAATTACAGCCTGCTCCAATCAGCAGCACCAGGGCCACGACAACAAGTTTGGCGGCCGAAGCCCCAAAACTGCTCTGAAGTCCCCGAAAGAGCACGTTTTTGCAGATATTTCCCATTAAGGACATATCCTGATCTCCTCTAAAAGGCTAAATCTAGCCCAAATTCAAAGCTTCAAACTGCGGCGAAAAATGGTATTCAAAGCAAGTTTCAGGCAACCGCATATCTCACAAGCCCTTACTATTGCAACTCTTAAAGCACAACAAAGGCTCAGGGCGTCAGAACCGGCATTGCTCGCGGCAATCCGGGAAATGGCGCGGCCTGAAAGGCAAGATGGTAAAGGCCGAGGAGCGCTGAAATGCTCCAGAGACTCCACGATGGTGCCATTCCAGGCAGAAATTCGGATACGGACGACCGATTGGACCGATGTGATCCAAATCTCCATACCCTTACAGTTATTAAACTTGCGAGTCATCTCCACTTGACTTCGCACTCCTCTACAACCCACGACGGGGCACGAAACAACGCTACGGGAAAGCCCCGGAGCTGGATCACTTCTTCAATTCTCTCTATTCACTTGCTTTAGGCGCCGAAAAACCGAGGAAAACAAATGGTTCTCCGACCGGCGGGCAGATTAACACGACCCCCTAACAAACGCCCGATAAAAATAGCTATTTTGTGCACGCTTTCCTGGTCTCAGCCCCAGTTTTAGGCCGGACACTTTCTCCAATCTTTCACATAAGACCTAAGTATTTACTGACGAGTTACTTACGTGGCTCAGCTCTTGAATCATCGATGCCCATTGCCGGCGTACCAAAGATAATGAACTTCAGCCGCCCCCCATCTTGAGATGTTGCCTCCAGGGAATGTGGAATCCCTCGCGGAATAACGGCAACAGCGCCAGGGCGTAGAGAGTGAACCTCTCCGTCGATGTTCAACTCTCCCCTTCCATCCAGTACATAGTAGACCTCATCGTAGCCCTCGTGATAGTGGGTCGTCCCCATGCTGACCTCTACAATATGCACATTGGCTACCCCACCCGCGCCCCCCGTAATCACCCTCCTGACATCTCCATACGGGCAAGTCACCGCTGGGGTCTCATCGAGATACCCAACTACAGGATTCCTTTCCACCATGCCAACTCCTTTGGAAGCAATTGCCTATTCAATAGTTATGGCGGAGCCGTCTGTAAGAATCAGAAGCCCGGCAGGCCCATGCTCCACCCAGTTCGGCAGATTCAATTATCTGAATTTGAATCTGCTGGCCTGACCGGGCTTTCATCCTGCCGGACAAAATTCAGGTATCCGATCATCATTTCTTCCCAGGTCTGGTCGCCCCAACGAACCCATCCGGCAGGGTCAGGATTGGCGGGGTTGCCAGCCGAGTTGTCAAAATAGGCCGTGCATTCGACCCTCGATCCGGCCGGTATACTGAGAGGTTTATCGAGAAGATAATGCGTCTGCCAATTGAAATCCCAGTCCGGCACATTCAAAAGAGTCCGCTTCTTCTCCCCGGGAGGATAAAGGTCAAAGCGAAAGCTTTTTCCGCGCAAATGCATGTGAGCCATCAGGGAGACGAGCCAGATGTCTTGACGAAAGACATGTTTAGACATGACCTTATGGCTTTTTTCTCCTGGTGGAATCTTGAACCATGAGTTCAAGGCGGCCCGCGTATAAACCCGGCGCACGGGTTTTTTGGCGAAGATGAAACCGACCTTTGACCGATCTGTTGCCGGCTTCCCATTGGGGGTGTAATGGCATTGGAAGATCAGATCAGATCCGGCCTTGACCAGCTTGGCCGACCCGGGAGGAAAGAAATCAGGCCCCTCGCCGGGCGCGGTCCCGCAAAGCAGGTTTGAAAAAAACAAACCTCTTGCCCGCGCCTCGGGTGTCGCCGTAACGCCTTTCTTTTTACGGTCTTCCGGCTCAGACACAAAAACTATTACATGATGTACGACATCTCTTGCACCTGTCCTTACTTCAGCTGCTCGAATCCAGCGGTCTTCTTTGAAGCCTGTTGGAACCACAAAATATTTATAGGGGATTGTCCCCTTGGCAGGCACCTCGAAGGCCTCTTGCATACTGAAAACCGCATCAGGCTTACCAATAACCCATCCAGGAGTGAATTTTCGCGGAGGCGGCAAATCCTTGGAATCACCCTCAGCAGCGCCGTCATCAATCCACTTTGTGATTTTGTTAATATCTTCTTTTGAAAGACTTACGTCATTTTTAAACTTCCCATACCTGGGGTCGGCTCCCCATGGCGGCATCTGGGCGGTTTTCACGGCTTTACGGATGGATCGCACCCAGGGCCTGACCTCCTCATAGCTCATCAGCGGCATCTCCCCGATCTCCCCCGGCCTGTGACACCCCTGGCAATGAGCCTGGAAAATAGGAGCGATATCCCTGCTGTAGGTCAGGGCAACCTCTTTGAGCTTCGTCTCCTCTTCCGGAAAGGAAAAGGAAAGCATGGAAAGGAGAACGACTTGGGATAGATGCATGGCACTAAGGGTTCTGTTTACTGCTCGGTAGGTGTCACTAAAAATACCTCCCATTGGTACCAATATCCAGTCTCGCAATATCATCCGGCATCAAGAGAAGCCTGAACAACTACGGAATACAGGAACACAACTTTATGTTGACACTACTGCTCTTATGTAAAAACTATAGGATAATTAGTAAGGCTACATTAAGTAGGGCTACACTTAAAGTGAGCCGCAGGGTCGATCGGTCACAGTGTGCGCCGCCAACCCTGGTCTCCCCTGTCCAAACAGCGATTGAAAGGTTGCCCATGAAGTTCTCTCTTTTTTCCGTGCTCCTGATTATTGCGAGCCTTGGTTTCAGCTTGCGCTCCCTCGAGGCGACCGAGGGCTCCCGGGAAACCATCCAATGGCACCTCGACTATTTCATCGACAGCGATGTTTTTAACAATGCCGGCTACCAGACCATCGGCGGCCCCTGGCACAGGATTCTCGACCCCGCCAGGGCGCGCATCGACAACCGGCTGAACAGAATCCTGCACACCACGACTGAGGACGGCCCCGGCTCAGTGGCCTACTCCCTGCCTAAAACTCTGCTCCCCGGCGAATACCCCCTGGAGATTGTCTTTGATGTCGGCCGGGCCGGGGACGACCCGGGCCCCGGGGGCTTCCCCGGCGGCGGCAAGCTGCACGCCTTCCGCGCAGCGGGACTGGTTCTCCCCGAGCACCAGATCATTCTTCAGAATGAAGGTTCTGTCATCGCCTGGGCCGAGATCACGCCTGAAGGTTCTGCTGTGCACCTCGGAGGAGAAATTGATGAATTCGGCTCAGCCATCAACCCGACC
>CBFHWB010000019.1:6492-35863 GCA_965659285.1 Planctomycetota bacterium
CTCCGCCCAGGGAGATGGAATCACTCTCGACAATCTGGAAGAAGGAACCTTTACCCGGCTTGTGCTCAGAATCACCGCAAATTCCGTAGCCCTCGCTTACCATTCCGGCCAACCACGAGAGGTTTTTGGTCCGGCCTATGAGACCACGAACTTTGACGGACTCGGCTCGGACTACATCGAGCTCGCCTGCATCGAGCAGGCCCTGGACTCCTCAATTGACTCTGTCCGATTCGCCACCAACGGGGGCAGGACCGGGCTTGTGGGGATCAACACCATCGCGGTCTTCGGACGTGAACTCCCAGCGGGAGTCGGTCCCTTTATCCGAGGCGATGTCAATGGAGACGGGTCACTCGATATCGCAGATGCTTCCTTTGTCTTCAACTACCTCTTCCTGGGAGGCGAAGGTTCGACCTGCGTTTCCGCCATGAACAGCAACGCTGAAGATGGCCCGCCGAACCTGACTGCTGGAGTCTTCCTGTTGAACTTCCTCTTTATGGGAGGCTCTCCGCCACCGGCCCCCTACCCGGAATGCGGCTCGTCATCCCTGCAAATCGACCTGGATCTCGGCTGCGAGTCCAGCAGCGCCTGCAATTAAGAGCCCCCTTTATCCACCAAACGTCCGCTTGCCTGGCAGCCGCTTCTATGCCCCTATCGGACTTTCACACAGTCGCCCCGCATGAAGGGACTGCGCATGTCAAGCTTCACCCCCAACCGCCACGCCGCCGCTACCTTCGCCTGGCTCGTCGCGATGTTACTTGCCATTGGTCTGCGCGCAGAGACTCGCCCCTTTACGCTTGTCGTTCTTCCGGACACCCAATGCTACTGTGATACCCGACACGCCCAGTCCGCAAAAAAATGGGGCGGAGACTTGAGGCGCTACTTCTTCGACCAGACCCGCTGGATTCGCCAGAACGCAAAGAGACTCAACATCGCATTCGTGCTCCACGAAGGCGACATCACCCAGACCGATCACCCGGATGAGTGGAAGATCGCGGCCAAGGCCATGTCCGTCCTCGACGGGAAGGTGCCTTATGTCCTGTGCCTTGGCAACCACGACATGGGCTACCGGAAAACAGGGAACTCTCCCGACAGCTACTCCACAGCCCATGACAGGAAGACCCTGTTCAACAAATACTTCCCTTATTCCAAATACCGAAAGCTCGATCATTTCGGCGGAACCTTCACGGCAGGAAGGATGGACAACTCATACTGGCGATTCGAATCTTCCGGGATGAAGTTTCTTATCCTCTCCCTCGAGTTCAAGCCACGCGACGAGGTTCTCGAGTGGGCATCGATGGTTACAGAGAAGCATCCTGGCCACAGGACTATCGCCTTAACCCACAGCTATCTCGACTCCCAGAACAAGCTCACAAAATCAGGCTATCCCGTTCAAGGCAACCTTGGAGAAGGGATATGGAAAAAGTTCGTCTCGCAGCATCCCAACATTTTCATGGTCCTCTGCGGCCACGTACTTGGTGAAGGACGCCTCACGTCGAAGGGGAAAGCCGGCAATCCTGTTCACCAGCTTCTCTGCGACTACCAGGGGATGAAAAATGGGGGCGAATCCTGGCTTCGCTACATGACCTTCTATCCGAAGAAAAATAAAATAGAGGTCTTCACCTACAACCCGTCCCTGGGTTCCTTTATGAAGGGACCGAAAAGCCGGTTCGCGCTCCAGTACCAGATGAGCAAGACCCCTGCGAACACAGCAGAGAAGTAGCCTCTGGCAGCCAATTCGATTGGCCGATTCCCCCTCACGTCTGCCGTAGTCGGTCCAAATGCAGAAACCAGAGCGGGTCCCTGTGGGCCCCCCAAGGACCGGTATTTTTCTCCCAGGCAGGAACTGGGTTCCGAATATATCCCCCCCCATCGTACCTGTATCGTGTTCCTGCCCTGGCAAAAACATGTACACATCATTAAGGTGCTGAGGCAACTTAACTTGCAATCGACCTGAAAGGCCCCATCTCTAGGGGAAAGCCTTACCATGAGCAATGTCGTTGGCCGATAAACCCACCCCAGAAGGTGTGCAAGCGAAGTTGACGCTCCAATTCCTTGCATAATGTAGACTTACAATGCAGGCCTTTTTCCAGGTTAGCCGTTCCTGGTCATCGCGGAGCCTCGAAATCCGCCATCCAAACGGTTGAGACCGATCGCACTTCGCAGGATGCTTCCTGCCAAAAGATAGTTCTGAAAAATCCGGGGAAATACATCCTAATAATTCCTCCGGATAAAACGACTTATTAGGTGATGTATACGTGGCTGCGAAAGAAACAATGACAGACAGGACCCTCCTCGAGGCCTACGCCGACACAGGTGATTCTGAGTGCCTGGGGATCTTCCTGAAACGCTACGAAACATCACTCATACGTTTTGTTTCAAACTTCCTTGGAGATGAAGGAATCGCGCAGGACATTGTCCAGGAGACCTTCCTGAAGGTAGCCCGCCGACCTGGAAAACTTCTTGGAGTAAGGAGCTTTCATAACTGGCTTCTCAAAGTCGCCCGCAACCAGAGCATTGACCATCTCAGACGGGTGATACGGCAGCGCAAGCACAGTTCAAGGCTTCAGCAGGAAGCCGCGACCCAGGCGACCCAGGCCGACACCGTTATTAAAACGCTCGAGCATTCTGAAAGAAGCGCAAGGGTCAGAATGGAAATAGATCGCCTTCGGCCTAAGCTCAAAGAGGTCATGCTTCTGAAAGTTCAGGAATCAAAAAGCTACAGGGAGATCGCTGAGATCACGGGGCTGACCGTAACCAACGTCGGCTACCTGGTTCACCAGGCCATGCAGGCTCTCAGGTCAAGCCTGCGAGATCTTCGAGAGGACACATGATGACCAACAAAGAAAACCAGAAACCCAACCTCGACACAAATGCACCCCCCCGGGCAGACTCAGAGCTCCGCTACCTCCTGAGCGCCTACCTGTTCGACAGCCTCTCCGAAGAAGGTCGGGCAGAGGTAGAGCGGCAGCTCGAAAAGAGCGACGCCTGCCGCAGGGAACTCGAGGAACTCAGGGAGACCCTTTCCCTGGTGTCCGAGGCTCTCTCAGATGATGTGGGTCAACCATCAGCGTACTCTTTCGACCAACGTCGCATGGACAGGGTTCTCTCAGCAAAGAGGAGAGCCTCTATTCTTCGGGCCCGCTTCCCCTCCAGAAAAGTCACCGCCGCCGCAGCCGCCCTGCTCTTGCTCTCCCTGGCAGGGATCCTTGGCCTCATGACATACAGCAACCTCGAGATGGCCGCCCCCCAAGACAGCTCATTCGCGGGCGAGGTGCTCACGTTCGATTCAGAGGGTCGAACAGGCGGACTCGAACCTCTTTCTGGCGAAGCCTCCCCAGAAGCTGACGGTGCCTCCCCAGCCAGCAAGTCCAGAGGTCAACCGGGCGCAGACAGGCCGGGGCGTTCAGCCGGCCGCAGGCTTGATCCAGCAACGATTTCCCAACCAAAGATCATGAGAAAACTGGGCGAGGTCACTGCTCCCCCGTCTGCCAGGGCAGGCTTGAGCAAGAACGTCGAGAGATTTTACGCCACGGAAGAAAAGTTTCTCCCAGAAAAGAATGAAGCCAAGCGAGAAACTCGGAAAAGAGCATCTTCCTCCGCGAAAACAAACAGTAGCAGTTCCATCAAAGCCAAGGAGGTCGCGGCTGGAAAGCTGGCGACCCCCAGGCCTCCTTCCCCCACGAGTGCGACTGAAAAAGCTTTCCCCGAGAGCCCGCCCAGCCAGGAGGGCGCCAAACAAAAAGCTGTTACTGTCAACGACGCCATCGGTGTTGGCGGAGGGGCCGCGGGAGCCTATGGCCATCGCTACGGAAAAGGCCGCCTGGTCCGCGAGAAACCCAAGTTTGGAAAGCCGAGCCAAAAGGCTCCGCCACGCTTAGGGCAAAACCGTATCAGCAAGCCGGGCGCAGCCCCGGCCGCACCTGAGGAGGCGGCTGCAATCACCGGCTCCTCGCTCGACTTATTGGGCAGAGACGGCATTGGCTTAAAAGAAGGCGACAAGGAAGCTGGCTCAAAAGAAGCCCTAAGGGAATCTTTAAAATCACTCGAGAAAAAGAAAGCGACAAATGAACCCGGCAGGCGCCTGAAAAAAGATGCCGCGGCCGCACCGCCCAACGATGCCAGGCAGGTCAGGAACCAGGAGGACGCGGCGGAGCTCCTCGATGAGGGATTCGCCGAGGAGGAATCCGAAGAAGCTGAAGATGGCAAGAGTGTCCTCCTGGAGAAGCTCCAAGAGACCCAACAGTCCGAGGGGGTTTATCAGCGTCAAGGCGACCAGAACTTCGATCTGAATATCAAAAAAACAGGAGATGGATACAAGTCGCTCGGCCTAAATCAATCCGCCTCTCAACAGCTTCAAAGGCAACCAGCGCCTTCCGCGGGAATTGACACTCGCACTATCAACGAGAAGGTGCTGAATACCTTCTCCTGGTACAGGCGGCTCGATCCAAAGCTGAGCTACGACCAGTTCAATTCCCGGGCCCTTGTCATACCGCCCCCAGCTCTCGGCGACGAGGGACTCGGAGAAAAAGGTTTCCGCGCAAAATACGGGGTCAACCCTTTCGTCGCTGCCTCCCGGGATCACCTGTCCACCTTCGGCATGGATGTAGACACGGCCTCCTGGGGGCGAGCCCGGGAAAACATCCGCAATAGAACACTCCCGCCCCCACAGACCATCCGGGTGGAAGAATTCATCAACAACTTCTCTGATGACCGGCCAGGCAACCCGAACGCCGTCTTCTCGGTTTACACCGAGGGAGGTCCATCTCCCTTTGGCGACCACGGCCTCGAGTTGATACAGATAACTCTCAAGAGCAGGGAACTGCGTACAGGAGAACGCAAGGATGCGATCCTGACATTCGCGGTTGACACCTCCGGGTCCATGGCGGCTGACGGAAAAATCAATCTCTTGAAAAAGAGCATTCGGACCCTCGTCAACAAGCTGAACCCCTCGGACCGGGTGGCCATCATCGCATTCTCTACAAATGCCTACGTGGTGCTTCCGCACACGCCCGTTCGCCAGAAAGCTGAAATACTTGGCGCCATCGAGAGCCTGACGCCTATCGGCGGCACCAATGTTGAAGCCGGAATCGATCTGGCCTACAGGCTTGCCGGCGAATCAAGCCACAAACGCGCGGCCAACAGGGTTATTCTCTGTTCCGATGGCGTCGCCAATCTCGGATCCAGGGGGCCTGAGATCATTCTGAAAAAAATAGCCCGGTTCGCCAGTGAAGACCGAATCGCCCTCTACACCTACGCTTTCGGATCCGGCGGCCGGCAGGCTGTCAAAGGCGATAAGATGCTGCAGCAACTCGCCAATAGAGGTGACGGCCGCTACCAGTACGTCGACTCCGGCGGCGCCGCCAAAAAGATCTTCAGCGTCCCTGATGAACTCCAGGTCCTTGCCGCAGATGCCAAGATCCAGGTAGATTTCAACCCGGACGTGGTGAGCCATTACAGGCTCCTGGGGTATGAAAAACGCGACATTGCCGATAAAGATTTCCGCAATGACAAGATAGATGCAGGCGAGGTCGGCCCGGGCTCGACTGTCACGGCCCTGTACGAGATCAAGCGATCAAGGCCTGTCGGCAGCATTGGCCGGATCTACCTGCGCTACAAAGACTCCGTCTCCAGCACAGTCGAAGAGCTCAACTACGAACTCCATCCCGGGGTGCTCTCAGGAGACTCCAGGGGTACCTCGGACAGGTTCCGATTCATCGCCTCGGTGGCGGAGTTTGCCGAACTCCTTCGAGGCAGCTACTACGCCAGGAATGGCTCCTTTGGAGCCGCCCTCCAGCTAATGAACGAAGTCTCGACCGAGTTCAAGAAACGCGACGACTGGAAGGAAGCCTACAGGTCCATTTCGGCCGCCCAGGGGCTCTCCGCCGTGCAAACGCTCAATTCCATCAGATAGAAAAACTACGGGTTCACCCGATCATGCGAAAAACTCAGACAACCAAACTACGGAGAAAACCAATGAGCCACATCTACCCCTTCTTCCTGGCGCTCTTTCTTGCGCTGGGAACACTCCCTGCCCAGGAGCCGCCCGCCCCCGTCCCGGTCACTGAAAAGGGGCCGGGGACACCGGTCGTCATCCGGGAGCAAACGGTTTACGTGCCCTACACCAAGCTGAAAGACGTATTTGAAAAAGAAGGACGCGGGATCTTCCTTCCATACGAAGAATTCCTCAAGCTCTGGCGCGCCGCCAATCCCGTCCCTGACCCGGTCGAGCCCGCTGGACCTCCCGCGGAGGCTGTCGTCCAGTCAAGCCCCTACAAGGGAAAGGTGGTCGGCGACCTGGCCCTGTTTGAGGTCAGCTATCACGTCGAAGCCCTGAAGGAAGGCTGGGGGCTGGTCAAATTGCCTCTCTCAGGAGTCGCTGTCGAATCGGTTGACCTTGGAGACTCCAAGGCTCTTTTCGCCACACACGGCAAAAGCTACGGGCTTCTGCTGCCTGAAAAGGGACCCTACGACCTGAAGCTCCGGTTCTCAGTAAAGGTTCAAAGCTCCCCCGGAATCAAGAAATTGTCTTTCGGGCTCCCCCCGGCGGGCATCACCAGCCTCGAGCTCGCAATACCCGAAGCCGATGCAAGAGTTGACGTAACGCCGAAAACTGCCGCTACGAGGATCACGGCCGCAGGGGAGGAAACCCTGGTCACGACCTTTGTTGGCAACTCCAGCAATGTCGAGATCAACTGGATGCCGCCCATCGGGAAGGCCGCTGAAGATGCAGCGGTCCTGATCGCGAAACAATACGCCAAGGCCTACCTGGGAGAGAGAATTCTCAGCCTGGAAACCACCATCCAATACGACCTGGCCAGGGGAGAGGCGCCAGGCTTCAAGCTCAACGTCCCGACAATCGACAACACCAGATTGCTGTATGTCCGCGGCGACAACATTCGGCGCTGGGACCTCGAAGGCTCCATCCTTACCGTGGAGCTTCACTCCCCCGTCAAAAAGACCTACTCGCTCAAGCTTGGCTTTGAGAGGGTCCTTCCCGAAACTCCCGAAGCTATATCCGTCCCTGTCCCGAGGGCAGAAGGAGTGCTTCGTGAATCAGGCTGGTTGGCCCTGGGCCACGACCCCGGTCTCAAGGTTAACATTTCAAGCTCAACCGGCTACAGCCAACTGGATCTTGGGGAGGTGCCAGAATCGATCGGCCCGGATTCCAGGGTCGGATTCCAATACCTCGCCCCCCCTGAGCCTCTCGGCCTCTCGGTGCGAAAGATAGAGCCTGTAATCCACTCTGAGGCCATCTCCGTCGTGACCCTTGGGCGAGAGAGGGACTCCTGGGTTGGCGAAATAAACTATCGAATCAAAAAAGCCGGGGTGTTCATTGTGGCCCTCTCAGTCCCTGAGCGATGGAGTGTTGAGGAAATCGGGAGCCCGCAGGATGTGGAAGACTTCCAGATCTCCGACCCCGACTCGGGGTTGCGGGCTATCACGGTAAACCTCAGGGCCCGCCAGCTCGGTGCCTTCAAGCTGCCCTTCAAGCTCACAGCTGAAGGGTCCATTGGCGAAGAGAAAGTCATCCTCGGCCCTCTCTTTGTCACGGGAACCCAGCAGGACCAGGGGCTTTTTGGCGTAGCCGCTCCCCGCTCCATCGACCTGAAGACGGTCACCGCGACCGGGCTGTCCTCAGTAGAGCAGCAGGAACTTGTCAGCGCCGGCATCATGAGCCAGGTGAGCGCGGAGGCCGGGGAGCCGCTGGCCTACAGGTATTCCAAGAATTCACTGACAGAGAAGGCGACTGTCGAGCTCGAGCTGCGTGAAAAACAGGAAGAGATCAACGTCATCTCTCAGCACCTGGCTGCTGTCGGTGAATCAGGAAGAATCAAACTGACGCACTACCTCGATTACATGATTCTCTACAAGGAAAGGGACAACCTTGAATTTACAGCGCCCAGCACCCTTGATTCCGAGTTGAGGATCAACGGTGAAGGCATCGCCGAGACCCCAGTTCCTGAGCCCCAGGACAACGGGCTCTCTCTCTGGAACGTCAAGCTCCAGAGCCCTGTCCAGGGAACCGTGACCCTCAGCATCACCCATGAAATATCTCCAGAAGCGCTTGAAAGCGGCAAGGCCTCAGAATTTGCGATCCCATTGGTCTATCCCCGGAAGAACTTTAAGACCCGGTCGGGGTTTGTCGCTGTGACCAAGGTTGGAAATCTCGAGGTTGAAACCAGCGCCTCAAACCTCGACACCATCGACAGCTCGCGGCTTGACCCGCGTATCGGCCGACGCGGCCAGGTCATCAAGGCTTATGCCTACTCAACAAAAGATCCCGAGTTGAAGCTTTCCCTGACTCGCTACAACCCTGTCCCCCTTGCTGAAACCGCGGTCACGCTGCATCACATCAAGGCGGTCCTGTCGAGCGATCCATGCAAGCTGCACGCCATCGCAACACTGCTTGTACAGAACTCCTCAGCCCAATACCTTGAGATCAGCCTCCCGGCGGGCGCCAGCCTGAGAAACGTATTCGTTAACGGGGCTCCGGCGACCACCAAACAGCGCAAGGATGGAGGCACCGACCTCATCTCGATCCCCCGCTCCAAAGGTCGCGAGGCCTTTGCCGTGGTTGTCGATTATGACCAGTCCCTCTCCAGCAGCCCAATGGGCAGCCTGGGAGGCCTTGAGATTGAAACGATCTCCATTAAAGAGGCTAAGGACAAGCCCGTACCTGTCCAGAAAATCGAGTTCGACCTGTGGGTTCCTGATGAGTTCTCCTACCTCTCCTGGTCGGGAAATCTCAAACGCAGAGGGCGCGGACACCCAACGGCCTTCTCACGGCTTCGTAAGCTGATAGCCTCTCCCTTCAATCTTCCCGAGGCTGATTCCGCCCACAAAGATCCTGTTGATTTCTCCACGGAAGACGCCTTCCGGCGGGAAGCCCAGGGCAAAGCCGTCTATTCGTTCTCCTGCATGGCGAGAACCGGCAGCCTGGGCCTCTCGTGGACAACTCCCTCGATCCTTGGCTTCACCAAGATCCTGTTCTTTGCCGCAGCGCTCATCGGCGGATCGATTCTCACGAGAAAGCTCAGCCTGAACCCGGGCTGGACCGCTGTCAATTTCACCTGGGCGCCTCTTGTTCCAGCATGGTTTCTCGACGGCCCTGCAGCCGATGTCTTCTCGACAGCTTTTTTCGGCGGGATCGCCCTGCTGTTGTTGACCGCCGCGCGACGCCTGAAATCAGCCTACGGCCAGTGGCGGCTCGAACGAATAGCGCTTGCCCCGGACCCCTACCTTGAAGACACGGAAGACAAGCCGGACCCTGAGGCTCTCCAGGAAGACGACCTGGTCGAAGAGGCTCCGAAAAAGAAGAAATCCGGTGCCTCCAGGAAAAAATCCGGTAGAAGAAAAAAGGGCGACTGAAATGAAAAACAACAGAGCCCTGATTTTTCTCCCGGCTTTCCTCGCACTGAGCATCCTTGCGCCCTCCATGGGCCGAGGCCAGGAGCCTGGACCTCTTCACCTGCGCGAGATCTACGTGCCCCATGAAGAATTCCTGGAAAGAGCCAGGCAGGATCCTGACGGGGTCATCATGGAGCTTGATGAATACCGCTCGCTGGTCCTCAAGGGCGTAGTCGCATCGCGCAAGGCGCCGCCCGAAGACCTCCCCCCGCTCAGCGCGATCGTAGCTCAGGGTCGCCACGCTGGGAAGCTGTCCGGAAAAACGGCCCGATTCACCTCGAAAATCGAAGTGCGGGTCACGCGCGATGGGTGGGTGCGCTGCCCCCTGGACCCCCTGCCGGAAGCGCTGGGCAGCATCAGGGTGAATGGCAAACCCGGCTGGCTTTTACGCGCGGCGCCCAAGGCGACGCAAAAGAAAAGTCCCGCCCCTATCGTGTTTCTCTTGCTCAAAGGCCGCGGGACGCACCAGGTAGAGCTCACGTATTCGGTTCCGGCTGTCGAGACGGAAGACTTCTGGAGCATCAAGGGCGTCCTGCCTCGTGCCGAATCGGGAACTCTGCAGTTGGAGGTTCCCGGCTACGCAGATGCCTCCTCGAATCCTCCCAACCTCCTGGTGGAAGCCGTCCCCGCAACCAAGGGGAGCCTCTTGAAACTCTCACTTGGTTCGAGTGCCGGCTTTTCACTTGTCTGGAAAATGAAAAGGGTCGCCGGAAAGAGCGGCTCAACCCTCTCAGCCCTGAATGGAATGACCATTCTGCCTCGACTCAACGACCCTCTCTTTGCCTGGAACAGCCGAGTCTGGATCCAGCGCCGAAAGACGGATGTGCTTCAATTCAATGAACCGGCCGGAGCGAAGACCATCACTGTCACCGGGGACATCGTTCATTCCTGGAGCAGACAGGACGACTCTATCCTGGTACTCCTGAAGGAACCCACTACCGGCCTGGTAGACGTACTGTTCGAGGGAATTCTCCAGGGAGAAGCCGTAGAAAATGACCAGCCCCCGTCTCGAAGCTACCTGGTCGGTCCGCCAAAACTGGTCGACGCGTATTCAAATAGCGGGTATCTCGCCGTTTGCCAGATCCAACCGGAACTCCTCCAACTGGAAGCGCGGGAGGCCACCGAGATCGCCCTCAAAGACGGCCTGTTCCCATCCATGCAGAATCATCGCGCAACCAGGTGTTTCTCCTACACCAGTGAAAACTCACGGCTCGAGCTTACCGCCAGCGCAAGAGCCAGGGAGTTCGAGAGCCGCTCCGCCAGCCTGGTCCAGGTCCTCGAGAGCGGAGTGACACTCGATGCGATCTACCATCTCGACATGACTCGCGGCAGCGAATATCGATTCGTCGCCACCCTTCCTGACCCATGGAATCTAACCGGCCTCAAAGCTCTGACGACAAAAGGAGCCCCGAGCCGGGAACCCTCCTGGGAAGTATTCGAGACAGATGGAGGGCGGGCGGTTGAAATTAAGCTGAAAAACGCCGTCCATACCGGGAAGCCGCTTGTTCTCAGCCTTCGGCTTGAACATATGAATTTCTCCCCCGACATTGCCTGGCCTGAGCGAGAGCTTGAATTCTCACTCCCGCATTTCTCCGGCGCCATAAAGTCCAGAACCGACTTTGGAGTCAAACTTCCGGATTCCATGTTTGCCGTCATCCCGGAACTTCCGGGCTGGGAAACCTTGAAATCCGACGAACTCAGGAGAGCCGGCTTCGCTTCCGCCGTCGATGAAGAATCCGGGCTGGCCGCGGGACTCACCTCGACAACGGAAAACGCCAGCCAGCCGGTACGCCTGACCCTGAAGCACAGAAGGCCTATGGGGGAATACCAGGGCCTGACGCATCTCCTGGCCCTTGAAGACAGATTTCGAGCCCGGAACGACCTCCGCCTGGCGATTGTAGACCGCGCCATTGACGAAGTCAGGGTCCAGTTGCCCATTGGAAAAGATGTCCAGGCTCCGGTTAGCGGAGAAGGAATCAAGGAGGTTCTGGTCGAAGAAGATGGAGCCTCCGGGAGCGTCAGGATTATCCGATACGCGAAACCATGGACGGGTACCAGGGAAATCAGAATTGAATACGAGGCCCTCGAAGACGATCTGCCGAAGGCGGGAGAGGGTTACCGCGTACCCTGGCTCAAGCTCTCCAGCGACCCGGATGACCCCCTGGCTCCTGTCTTTGACGGAAACCACCAGCTTGTTTTCCAGAGTCTTGGCGCCGTAAAGATCGAGGTTCTTGAAGGCGCCGAACTGGCCAGCCTGGAGGTCGACGCGCTCCCCGAGCTCGGGCGGCCCTGGACGGAAGGCCGGATCCTGTTTGCTTTCCAGTTCAAATCAAAGGCCGGGCCGAGGCTCCCCCCCGGAAGCCCGCCCGCCTCCTTCAGGATTTTGAAATTTGACCGGGCAGACGTTCTTGGAATCATCTCCCGGGAGATGGATCTAACCACGGTAATTGATTCCAGCGGGGTTTCCCGCACCCACCTCAACGCCGTTATTGCCTACAACAGGAAGCACCAGCACATCGAAATTCAGCTCCCCGAAGGAGCCAGCATCCTCTCCGCAAGGGTCGGCAACGACCCAGCCCCCTACGTTCGCAGGAACGAGGAGACCGGTTACTGGCAAATCCCGCTCCCGCCCCTTTCCTATTCAAAAATCTCTCTCATCTACA
Source organism: Planctomycetota bacterium (assembly GCA_965659285.1). GTDB lineage: Bacteria > Planctomycetota > UBA8108 > UBA8108 > UBA8108 > UBA8108. The sequence continues at coordinate 18,564 of CBFHWB010000019.1, forward strand.
AACGCCTCGCGCCTCTCGGCCAGTGGGGCGCGTGGTCCGAGCGAGCGCCTGTCTTCCGGGGAGTCCCGGTCATTTCAACCACCTGGAAAACCTACCACCCCAGGGGCTTTCGCTTTCAAATTTCCGGCGGAAACCTGCTCGAAAAAGATCCCTCGCCTCTTCCCGCCAGCTTCCTCGATTTGCTTTATTCCGCCATCTCAACTGGCCGGATACCTCCCCACGGCCTTCTTGCCCGGGAAAGCGAAGCCAGGCCTTATTTTGCCGGAAAGGGTTTCTCTGAAATTCAGAAACCTTCAGATCTTCGAGCGAGCCCGGGCTTCCAGGGAGGAAGCTACGGGCAGACGGCCCAGGACATCGCTCCGGAACAAAATGACGGCAATGACCGGCCCAGGGTAGCCGACAAGGCGGTCATCCTTCCTCTGCACCTGGAAGGACACCTGGTTGAGGCCAGGAAGCTCGGAGGAGACGCAGTCCTGAGCTTCAGCTACAGGAGCCTGGGGTGGTGGAAATTCTCGAAGAGAACAGCCTTCCTGCTGACCCTCGTGCTCGGACTGTTGATTGCCGTCCGACATGGAGCCTCAGCCTTCCGAATGTTTGTTGTCGGTGGACTTTTTGCGGGCGCCATTCTTTCAGACATGGCGGCCAGGATCATCGGGTGGGAGTCGCCCTTCCTGCTGATCCCGGCCTGTGAAGCTCTCAGCGCCCTGCTGGCGGCAGGCCTTATCATGAAATCGATCAAGGGGCTCAGCTTGCGGCTGATTGCCCGCAGGAAGGCAAGGGCGGCGGTCGTTGCGGCGCTTGCCCTCTGCCTTACGAGTGTCGGAACGCTTGCGGCGCAGGATGAAATCCTTATCCCATACGAAGCACGAGACCTTGGCGGATTCACCGCCAAGGCCAAGGTCTACCTCCCCTACGAAAAGTTCAGGGCTCTCTGGCTGCTGGCCAACCCCGCAAAGGAAGGCTCCACCGAAAAGCCTATAGCTGACATTGTCCTTGGAGGCGGCGCCTACGTCATCGATGTCGATGACGACACCTATCAAATCAAGGGCGGCGCGCCCGTGCTGATCCTGACCGACAAATGGGTGACCCTGCCGCTGCCATTTCCCCGCGGAAAGCTGAAAACTGTCCTCGTCGATGGAAAGCCTGCCGGCGTCGCCCAGAAAGATGGGGTTCCGTTCATCACTCTCAAGGGCAAGGGGACCCGCCTCATTGAGATTGAATCCACCGGCCCGGTGAGCAATCGGCTCGGAGCCTACTCCATCAGCGCCAGGCTGCTTTCCGGCCCGGCCGCGGCCCTGTCAGGAACGCTCCCCGCCGGAGCCCTCCCCGCCGTTCCGGAAAACACCGCCGGGCTGACCTTCCAAAAAGAAACAGAAGGAACTGCCCTCCAGCTCGACATAGGCCCCGCTGCTGGCTTCTCCCTGAGCTGGACCTTTCCCCGCATTTCCGGAAAACAGAAAGCGCGTCTCGAGTCCACATCCTACACAGATCTGCAGCTCACCCTGGATGGCTATAATATTCATCGCTCCGAACAGATCTCCGCCGCCGGAATCCCGGCCGGCTCCTTAACCTACGAGATCCTCGGTGACTGGAATATCACATCGGTAAGCTCTCCGGAACTGAGCGAATGGACGATCTCAGAAGAAAATGAGAACAGGTATCTCAGCATCTTCTTTTCGGCCCCGGTCAAGGAGGCCGCCCTTGAATTCAAAGGCTGGGCTCCCCTCCAGGCCGGGCAGGACAAGCAGGTCTCCTCCCTCTCTCTCGACGGCGCCCTCCGCCAGGCCAGCTACATCGGTGTCCGTCACGATTCCCGGCGGCGCTGGAAGCCCGGCATTCTCTCAAACCAGCGGGCATCGATTGATGAGCTCCGCGATTCGCTGAAGCGCCCCCCGGCTCCCCCGGACAGGCTTTACCAGTTCTTTGAATCCCTTGAGGGTCAGTCCGTCTCATCCATCCCGCTTGCGGGTACAGCTGACGCCGTCACCGACGCGGTTCTGTATATTTCCCGCGGCCGCAGCATCCTTGATACGAGAACCCGCTACCAGGTCGGCATCGAAGGCCCCCTACGGCAGGAGGTCGCCCTGCCCTCCGGCTGGGAATTCCGGAATGTCCGGGGAACAACGGTCAGTGACTGGGAGGTTGTCGACACAGAAGATGGCCCACGCCTCATCATTCTCCTTGCCTCCCGGCCGGAAAACGGGACCCAGATTTCCTGGAGCGCTCAGCGGATTCACACCGAGCCGCTCGATCGACTGAAAGTACCTCTACTTCGCACCACGACCCTCGCTCCCGGCCTGAGGTCAGAGACCGTCCTCCTGTCCATCGCCGCCGCCGAGGAACTGGATGTCCGGGTCGCGGATGGCGCGTCTGGAATTGAAAAGGTCGCCAGGTCAAACACCAACCTCCTGGCCCGACTGCCTTCTGCGAGCCGAAGGCTGTTCGATATGCGCTCAACAGGAGCCGTCCCATCCTACTCTCTCGAACTCGAGCTTGGAAACCGCGAAGGGCAACCGGCCGCGAAGACGGTCCTTTTCGCCAGGGTGGCTGAAGATTTCATCCTGATAAACGGCCAGGTCGAAATATCCATAACAGGCGGCCTCCAGGATACATTCTTTTTCCGTCTGCCCGAAGGCGTGGCTGAAACCAGCCTCCGGACACGGAACCTCAAGAGCCTCACCCGGGACGCTGACGGCCCCCTCAAGCTCACACTGACATCCGGGATTGTCGGCAAACACACCGTAGCTCTCTCCTACAGGATCCCCAGGAGCCCGGATGATGCAGGCGTGCTCATCAGGCCTTTCCAGGTTCTTCGCAAGGACAATTCAGTCGCCGACAGCGACCTGTGGGTCGGGCTGGTGGAAACCAGCGAGGTCCTTACCAATCCGCAGCCCAGCGGCCTGGAGAAGGTCCGGATCGAGGATCTTCCCTATCTCCCCGATGGAGTTGCCAGCGACAGCCTCCAGCACGTCTACAGGGCCGCCCGCAGCGACTGGGAACTGACCCTGACCCCTGAGTCTCTCCGGCCTGCGGAAACAGCCCAGGCCAGCGTCGACCTTGTCGACCTTGTAACCGTCATCGGGGCGGATGGAACCTTCCGCACCAAGGCGGTCTACACCATCAGCAATCGAAAGCTTCAATTTCTGCGAATTGAACTCCCGGGCCAGACCCAGCTGTGGGGCGCAACCCTCAATGGAAACCCCATGATCGTCAGCAAGAATCAGGAGGCTCTACAGGTGCCGCTGAAACATGTCGGGCTCGGTGACCTGAACCTGGAGGTCGGAATCGTCTACGCCCACACGCGCAAGGCGAACCTGCCGACACTCAAGGGAGACCTCGACCTCCAGGCTCCGAGGGTGCTGGGGCAGGCTCCCGCGGGAGGCTCCCTGAAAGAGGTGACCGTTCGCCGGACACTCTGGAGAATTGAGCTCCCGGATGGATTCGAAGCCTCCCTCGATGACGGCAATATGCAGGAAGTGGTCTCCAGCATCCAATACGCAAGCAAGGTTGAATCAAACATCCAGGACATTGAGAGATTGACCCGGATCCTCACCCTGGATGAAAGGCCCGGAGAAAGAGATCCAGCCAGGGGCAAGCTCAATCTCCGTCAGCGAAAGCAGGCCTCCCTCAGTCTCAAACGCCTCCAGCAAGCCCTCAGCGACAACGTGATGGATCTCGAGGAGAGCAACTCGTCGTCGGCAGCAGACGGCATCCGCCAGCAACTCGGAGGGGCAGCCATCACCAGCCAACAGGCCGAAAGCGAACAGGCGCTCAACCGCGGCCGACAAGCCCAGAAGTTGCTGGAGAAAGCCATACGGGACACCAGCAAGCAGAAGGTTCCAGCCCGCGGCCAACAGGAACAGGCTTTCCGGGACAGCTACAATTTCAAGGGCAACGATTGGGTAAGAAACGTCAGCCCTCTGCAACAGAGAGACCCCAAGAGCCCCGGCATCCCTTCTGCCCCGCATATCTATGACCGCCTGCACAAGACGCTCTTTGCCGGCTTCAGGTTTACATCCGCCCCGATGAAGGAATCAGAGGTCGAGAATGCCCAGGGGGTGGCTGTTACAGCATCCGGGCTCGCCCCCTTACCCCCGACCAGGGTCAACCAGGTAAATCCCGCGCTTGAATCTCCACCAGCGCCGCCTGGCGCCACCAGCCTGACCTTCCGCCGCTCCGGCGGAGAAGCCCGGCTCACCCTCAACCTTTCCAGGAAAGGCCATCTCCTTAGATTTATCAGCCCGGCCGTCCTCTTCCTGGCCATCGCGTTGTTTGCCTGGAGACTGGGAAGAAAGCCGCAAAAAAGCTAAGCTCTCCGGGAGTTTCTTCTCCTTTGATTTCCCGGTAAAGACATGTCCCCATCAAATGGCCCCACAGAAGATGGCCCGGACGCCTCCCCGTTGGCGGTACTCCTCGGCACAGCCCAGGATGGCGGCTACCCCCAGGCCGGGTGCGAGGCCAAATGCTGCAGCCATGCCGCCTCAAACGAGGTCAGCGCGCTCTACCCGTCCAGCATCGCACTGTGTGACCCTGCCTCCGGGTCGCGCTGGATCATCGACTGCACTCCCGCCTTTCCCTACCAATTGTCGCTCCTCGATAAAATCTTCCCCGGGAAGAATCCCGGCTTCATCCTCTCCCATGCCCACGTTGGTCACTACACGGGACTTGTCAACCTGGGCAACGAGATCATGGGAGGCCGCTGCGTCCCGGTCTACGTCCTCCCCAGGATGAAGACTTTCCTGCAAAGTAACGAGCCATGGAAAGAGCTCGTTGATAATAAAAATATAGAGCTTCGCTCCATGAGCGCCGGGGAGCCGATTGAATTAGATGGGGGTGTCCGGATCACGCCCCGCCTGGTCCCTCACCGGGATGAGCACTCTGAGACCGCCTGCTTCCAGGCGGATGGACCCACCGGCTCGCTGCTCTGGATGCCTGACATCGATTCATGGGAAGAGCTCAGCCCCGGCATCGAGGATCTCCTGGCCGAAGTCGACAGAGCCTTCCTGGACGGCACCTTCTTCGGACCTGGAGAACTCCCGGGTCGAGACATGTCAGCCATCTCCCACCCCCTCATACTTGACAGCGTAGAGCGATTTTCAAGTCTCGGCGCCGAGGTCCGCCGTAAGGTTTCCTTCATCCATCTCAACCACACCAATCCGGCAATCCAGCCTGGCAGCGAAGAACTTCAGGCCATCGAACAGGCCGGATGTTCCGTGGCCCGCCAGGGCGACCGAATCGAGTTGTAAGCCCCATCCCGGGGAGTTAAGCTCAACCACAATCAACCAGTTCTCTCCCATACTGAAAACAGGACCGAATATGAGTCTCCTTACAAACCCTGCACAAAAATTGGCCGTCTTTCTCCTTTGCTGCCTTGCCGCCTCGCCGCTGGCCGCTGAAGACCGCAAGCCCAACGTGATCCTCGTCATCACAGATGACCAGGGCTACGGCGACATTGCCGCGCACGGCAACAAGATGATCAAGACCCCCCAGCTTGACTCCCTGCACTCCCGCTGTATTCGGCTTACCGACTTCCATGTCGACCCGACCTGCTCACCTACACGATCGGCGCTGATGACCGGGCGCTATTCAACCCGTACGGGTGTCTGGCACACCATCATGGGCCGATCGATTATGGAGGGGAAAGAGCTGACCCTTGCTGAAATTTTCAGGGCAAACGGCTACGCCACCGGGATGTACGGCAAATGGCACCTGGGAGATAACTACCCCTGCAGACCTCAGGACCAGGGGTTCGAAGAGACCTTCTATCATGGCGGAGGAGGAGTCGGCCAGACCCCGGACTTCTTCGGGAATGATTATTTTGACGACACCTATTTCCGTAATGGAAAGCCTGAAAAGGCCGAGGGGTATTGCACAGATGTCTGGTTTAAAGAAACGCTCGCCTTCATCGAAAAAAACAGAGAGAAGCCCTTCTTTACCTACCTGAGCACCAATGCTCCGCACGGACCATTCCTCGTAGCGGAGAGCTACAAGGCTCCATACAGGGAAAAAGGGGTCCCTGGAAGCATGGCAGCCTTCTACGGAATGATCACCAATATCGATGACAATATGGGAAAGCTCATCAAGCGCCTCGATGAACTCAAGCTTACAGAAAACACCATCCTCATCTTCATGACTGACAACGGGACCGCTGCTGGCGCCCCTCGAGGACGCCGCGGAAGAAAGAAACCCGGCAACACCTCGAAAACCTGGCCCGGCTTCAACGCGGGAATGAGAGGCCAGAAAGGCTCCGGCTACGATGGAGGCCACCGCGTACCCTTCTTTATCCACTGGCCTGCCGGCGGCCTTCACGGCGGCCGCGACCTCGACACCCTGAGCGCCCACATTGACATTCTCCCGACACTCGCCGAGCTCTGCGGAATCAAGCGCCCCGCCGAAGGCTCCCCCCCGATCGACGGCAAGAGCCTCGCCCCCCTTCTGAGAGGAGAAGAACCGGCCTGGCCCGACCGGACACTCTTCGTCCACTCACAGCGCATCGAAGAGGTCAAAAAAGGCCGCAACAACGCCGTGATGACAAAGCGCTGGAGGCTCATCAACAACAAGGAGCTCTACGACATCACCGCCGACCCCGGCCAGGCCAGGAACATCGCCGCGATGCACCCCGCGGTCGTCAAAACTCTCAACGCAGCCTACGACGGGTGGTGGACCAGCCTCTCTGGAGTCTTCAGCAAGACCGTCCACCTCACCCTTGGAAACGCCGCGGAAAACCCCGCCAACCTCACCTGCCACGACTGGCACACCAACAATGGGCCTGTCCCCTGGAACCATGGCCATATTCGCCAGGGACCCGCGGCCAACGGTTACTGGGCTGTCAATATTGAGAAAGCCGGGAAATACGAATTCACTCTCAGGCGCTGGCCGGCTGAGGAGAACAAAGCCATTGGCGCCACCGGGGCACGCATCAGGATTGGCAAGCTCGATCAATCTCAAGCCGTCGCGCCCGAGGACACATCGACTACCTTCAGGCTCGACGTACCAGCCGGCAATACACGTCTCCAGACCTGGCTCGACCGCAAAGACGGGAAGAAAGCCGGCGCCTACTTCGTCGAGGTCAAGCGTCTTGAGTAAAGTTCCTCCGGAAGAGAATGGGTCTTAGCCGCTGCCGCCGGGGTTGTTATAATCAAGACAGGAACACGGCAGCGAACACCAAGGAGGAGCGTTTTATGAAGCACGACAACCTCAGAGACGGCATTGGACTGGCCTTTCACGGCGCAACCGTTCGCCTGCTGGCGCTCTCACTGTTCGTTTCTTTGCCAATCACATCGATCGGGCATGAGACGCTGTCCTTCAACGAGATCCAGGGGGTCCTTACAGCCAACTGCGGCGGCGGATCGTGTCACATCAACCAGGCCACCAGCGGGGTCAACCTGACGAGCTACGAATCGCTGATGGGCAGCATCGGAGTCCAATACGCCGGCCCGATCGTTGTCCCCGGCAGCCCGGCCGGGAGCCCCCTGATCGACAAGATCCTGATGCCCTCACCGCAACACGGCAGCCGAATGCCCCTTGGAAGAGCGCCTCTTTCCGAAGAGGAGCTGGACATGCTCCTCGACTGGGTCAGCGACGGAGCCATCCGCTCCCATCTGCCTATGCGGGGAGATGTGGACGAGGATGAGTCCGTCACCCTGACCGATGCCATCCTCATTCTCCAATACCTCTTCAACGGAGGGCCGGAGCTTCACTGCATCGCATCGGCAAACGCCAATCAAGACGAGAACGTCGACCTGACCGATGCGATCTACATCCTCAGCTTCCTCTTTCTCGGCGGCGACAACCCGGGAGATCTCACCGAAGAGGAAGCCGAAGAATGCGAGGAGGAAGAAGAGCTCTCCTTCGAAAGTCTCTATGAGAACATCTTCTCCGCGAGTTGCGCTTTCTCATCCTGTCACAGCGCAATCGAGCGAAAGGGCGACCTCTCCCTTGAAACACTTGCGGATGCTCGCAGCGAGCTTGTCGGCATCCCTCCATCGAATGATGCGGCCGGCGCCGCCGGGATGCTTCGGGTCGACCCCGGCAACCCGGATAACAGCTTCCTCCTGCGCAAGCTCCTCGGTCCCGGCCCGGGAGAAGGAAATCGAATGCCGGCGAACTCTTCAACCCCATTGTCCGATCGAACGGTCGGGGCCGTGAGGGACTGGATCCTCGCCGGCGCCCCCCTCGAAGGACATATCGAAGGAGTTCCGGACCTGGAAGATGAGCCGTCCCCGCCGATCGACCGTATGCCCGCTCCGCCCATCCCTCAAAATGGCATCCAACTGCGCCTTCCTGACTTTACCGTCGCTCCGAGAACGGAACGGGAGGTCTTTTATTACGTGGCTAACCCTTTCCGTAACGCGGAGGTGGAGGGTGACGACATCTACATCAGGCAGATCGACATCCACATGCGCGAGGACAGCCACCACTTCATCATTTACAGATGGGCTGGAGGCCCGCGCCCCCGGGCAGGATTCCGTAACATCGGAGATGATTTCGTCAACTTCTCCCGGCGCGATTTTGTCTTCGCATCGCAATCCTCCTTCCAGTCACTGCGGTTTCCGGATGGAGTCGGCCTGCGCTTCGACCGAAACGCTGATTTAGATCTCAACTCGCACTATCTCAACCTCAACGGCAGCGAACCCTTGATCGGAGAAGTCTACATCAACTTCTTCTTCGCCGACCCTGGCGAGATCACGACCGTCGCGCGCCCCATCTTTGACTCCATCAGCAACATCTCCGTCCCCCCCAACGCCACCCGGACAATCAACTCCAGATGGAGGGTGTCGAGAGAAACCCATGTTTACATGCTCTCATCGCATATGCATCGCCATGGGATCGAATACGGAGCCAACCTGGACCAGGCAGGGCTTGACCCTCGCAGGGTCTACTTCAGCCGGGACTGGGATGACCCGGTCAACCAGGTCTTCGACCCTCCGCTGGTTCTCCAGCCGGGTGACAGCCTGAATCACTGGGCCACCCACCGCTACAACGACCCGCCAAACCCGAATTCACCCGCGCTTGAATGGGGCTTGACCTCCGAAGATGAAATGGCAATCCTGCTTGGATACTACTCCGAACCCTGACCCCGCCCATCGCACTGGAAACCAGCCGTGACTTTCATAAACCGCCTCCTGCCAGCCCTCTTGATTCTGACAGTTTTCACCGCGACCCAGGGTCTACCCGCAGCGCAGGATTCGGCAAAAAAACCACCCCTGAAAAAAGGCAGGGTCCAGGGGCGAAGCTATTACTTCAAGGAAGCCGAAAAGGACATGGGCTACACCCTCTATGTTCCAGGAGCCTATACCCCGAAGAAGAAATGGCCCCTGATCGTCGCCCTCCACGGCCTCAAAAGCAATCCCGGCCAGATGATTCACTACCCCGGTTTCACATCGCTGGCGGAAAAACATGGCTATATCATCGTCTGCCCGATGGGCTACAACACGAGCGCATGGTACGGAGCCGCGAGCTTCGTCAGCCGCAAGATCGGCAAGCTGAGTGAGCAGGATGTAATGAACGTCCTCGGCATTACCCGGAAGGATTTCAATGTCGACCCCGACCGGATCTACCTCCTCGGCCATTCAATGGGAGGGGGAGGAACCTTGCATCTCGGCATGAAGTACCCGGAGCTATGGGCCGCCCTTGGCCCGATCGCGCCGGCTATCTACTCTAGCCCCAAAGATCTCGTGAAGATCAGGCACATTCCCATCATTTGCATCCAGGGCGCGAAGGACAAGCTGGTGAAAGCGTCCGGGACGCGAAAATGGATCGCGAAAATGAAAGAGCTCGAAATGGAGCACCAATACATCGAGGAGCCTGAGGGAGGCCACCTAATCATCGCCTTCCAGAAGATGCCCGACATCTTCAAATTCTTTAACAAGCACACCAAGAAGCCGGCGAAAGAAAAGAAAACAGAGAAGAAGGAAGCCTCCAGCCGTTAGCGCTGCTTTTTCTTCTTTTGCCGCTTCGGCGGCAGCCCTGCGGCGGCGTTCGAGACATTGGTCTTCGGCAGCCAGCGGGCATGCGCACTGATCACCTCAGCATGGGCCGGCAGGCCTGCAAGGTTGGTCCACTCATTGGGATCCTTCGAGTGGTCGTAAAGCTCCTCACTTCCATCCGAGTACCTGATATAGCGCCAGCGTTCCGACCGTACGGCATGGTTGTTTCGCTTGTAGGTCGTAAGGGCCGGACGAGACCACGAGGCGCTCGGATCATCGAGAAGGGTCTTGATGCTGACACCTTCGAGCCCCTTTCTCTTCCTGATCCCACAAAGCTCGACAAGGGTCGGAAACACCTGGATCAGTTCGACAGGCCGGGAGCATCTTTGTCCCCTCAGACCGCCGGGAATGGAAAAAATCATTGGCACCTGTGTGGAGGTCTCCCAGAGGCTCTGCTTTGCCCATCTCTGTTTTTCTCCAAGATGGAAACCATGGTCCGAGAACAACACGACGATCGTGTTTTTCGCGTAGGCGCTTTTCTCAAGCGCGCTCAGGACTCGGCCCACCTGGGCATCCATGAAGCTGACGCAGGAGAGATAGGCCTGTACGGCGGGCTTCCACTTGCCGTTTTTGACAAACCAATCATGCGGAGGCGGAGTGCTGTTGGATGTAAGCTTCCTGGCGGCCTCGGGAAGGTCGGCCCAGTCATCCAGCTTGACCTTCGGGAGGCGAACCTTGTCAAGCGGATGCAGGTCGAACCATTTCCGAGGCGCGTAGAACGGCACGTGCGGCCTGTAGAATCCAAGGGCCACGAAGAAGGGCCTGGCATGCTTCCTGCCCAGCAGATCGATGACCCAGCTGGCATCCTTGTAGTCGTTGCTCTTATTGCCTCCATAGTCTTGAGGCCCGAAATCCCAGAGTCCCTTAAGCTCCGACTGGATCCTCTTCGCCCCCTTGTCCATCTGGCCAGGGGTGGGGCCGATGTGGTCGAAGGACCGTTTCTCCGTTCGTGAGCCGTGGTAAATCTTCCCGGCGGTGAATGTTTCGTACCCGTTGGCGCTGAAATGCTCGGTCAGGGTGACCCGGTTCTTGTTGAGAGCCGTAGTCCGAAACCAGGGCCTGTTTTCATAGATCCCGGTAGTGGAAGGCCTCAAACCCGTCATGAAACTGGTGCGGGAAGGATTACAGATCGGCGCCTGGCAGTGGGCGTTGGTGAAAGAGACGCCCCGCCTCGCGAGTCGTTCGATGTTGGGCGTCACGCTCTGCGGATGCCCATCCAGGCCGACAACCCAGTCATTCAGGTCATCTACCGTAATCAGCAGCACATTGGGAGGCTGTTGATTATCCGCCGCGAGCAGAACCCGAGAAAGCCCGAACAGCAGACCGAAAAAAAAGAAATCTCGAAAGCCCACCCTACTGCCCTCCCGGCTTGCGGGCCTCCTCGATAAGCTTAAGCGCCTCGGCCTTCCCGATCTTCCTGACCAGCCGGACTGGTCGCGAAGGCATGCTGCCATCGTACTCATGATTCCATTCAAGCCGGGCATAGTCACCGTCCTTCATGGAGGCCACCACCTTACCGCCTGGTGAATTACTTAGAGGTTTTTTGTCAAAATCGCTGACCTGGAACCGGAAGGTTTTCTTCATCGGGTCGCCATATTTCCCGGGCTTCTCGTATTCAAGATAGCCCTCGACCGAGAAGACAGCAAACTCCCCGGACTGACCGCAGGTCTTCGGGCAGCGGCTGGTACGCCCCCTGCACAATCGGTATTCCTTACCCTTGAACATCGCTACGGTAACGTGCCGGGAAAGCACCTGGTTCGCTTTTTCAGCCGGCTTCTCCCCGGTTTCTTTATTCTTCCCGCCCTTCTTCTTCCGCCGGTTCTTTTTGCCCCCCTTCGACTGAGACTCCCCAGCAGCCGCGGGCGGCGATCGCGTGTCGAAAGCCTTCCCCCCTGTATCCTTCCACCACTTGATGGCCTGCGCCCGCATCTTCTTCATTCGCTCAGCCTGGCCTGGTTTGCCCGCGAGATTCTTCAACTCCAATGGGTCGGCATCGAGGTCGTATAGATCTTCATCTCCCTTCTTCCTGGCGGGGAATTCCGTCGCGATCGACTGGATCCTGAGGTATTTCCCGCTCATGGAAGCCTTAACGTTCTGGAGGTAGTAGATGTATTTCCACCTCTTATCACGCGCGTAGATGGCGTAGATGTCCCGTTCAGGACGCTGGTCATCCTTTGTCGCAAAGGCGGGATAGATGGCGCCAAAGAGCGCCTCCCTGTTTTCCGTTGTTTTCCCTTCAATGATCGGCCTCAGGCTCTTGCCGGGGATTCCATCCGGTATCCTGGCCTCGGCGTAATCAAGGATGGTGGGGAAAACATCGAGGGTACTGGTCAGGCAGCTGAATCTCTGCCCATCCTTGATCTTGCCCGGCCAGGTGAGGAAGACCGGGGTCCTGACTCCCTTCTCAAAAGGAGTCCCCTTCGAAGGCCTGCCGTTGCACCAGCCATTGTCGATAAGAAAGACAAAGAGAGTGTTCGAATAGAGACCCTTCTGCTTCAACTTCTTCTCCAACTGCCCGACACCATCATCGAGCCAGGCCTCCATCGCAAGGCTCAGGCGCTCCTTGCGGAGGAAGGTCTCTTTGTACCCGGCCGAGATGTAGGCCGGCACGGTAATTTTCACATTGGCGAAAAGATCCCGGTATTTCGGCAGGGGATTGTGAGGCGTATGAGGTATCAGGGGGGCCCACCAGATAAAGAGCGGCTTCTTTCCCCCAACCTCATCGATGAAGGAGAAGAGGTCATCCTGCCCTTTACGGACGAAAGTCCTGGAGGTCTTGCCCTTGCCATGAGTGAAGCCCATCTCCCGGGGGTCCCCCTCCCAGTACTTGCCCTCGACATAGGTCGCATAGCCCGCCTTTTTTAACAGGCCGGGAAGGGAATTCTTCGTCCCGAGCTTCTTGGCCCCGTAGTTGTAATAAATACCTGACTGGTGAGGCCACAGCCCGCTGAGAAAGCTCGCGAGAGTCGGATGGCAACGAGACATCGGAAGGTGCGCGACCGTGAAGACGGTTCCCGAATCCGCCAGCCTGTCCAGGTTGGGCGTATGAACCATCTCATTGCCCATAAACCCGAGATGCTCATTGTCATGATCGTCAGAAATAATAAAAACGATGTTGGGCTGCGCGGTGAAGACTCCAGCTGGAAGAAAAAACGCCACGCATGCAGTCAGCAAGAGAGAGGGCCGGAGAACCCTGCGAATGATATGCATCTCGATACCTGTAATGATTTCTTTCGGATGTGGTAAAAGGTCCGCCAGGGCGGTGAAAATTCATCCTGCCCGAGTTTCACTCCCCGTGCAAGGTCCCCTTCCCAAGGGAGAACAGATCAATCCATTGAAAAAATGCCCTCGGTCTCTTCCAATAAGGAAGAGCCTGTGGCTCGGCCCACAGTCCATCTTTCTTCCGAATTCTCACACCAAGGATAAAACCATGCGCTCCCGGACCTGCCTGACCATTCTATTCCTTCTTACCTTTACCGTTGCGGCACAAGCAGACGATTGGAATCAGTTCAGAGGTCCGGCTGGCGATGGAAAAACCAAGGGGGCGCTTCCTCTCGAGTTTTCCGAGAGCAAGGGCGTCGCCTGGAAGGTTCCCCTGGCCGGCAAAGCCTGGTCCTCGCCTGTCATCTGGAAAAAACAGATCTGGGTCACCAACGCCCTGCCCGATGGACACAAGCTCTGGGCGCTCTGTTTCGACCTGGAGACCGGCAAGAAGATCCATGACATCCTTGTCTTCGATGTCGAGGAGCCTCAATTCTGCATCGCCAAGAACAGCTACGCCTCTCCCACCCCTGTCATTGAGGAGGGAAGAATCTTTGTGAGCTTCGGCGCCCATGGAAACGCCTGCATCGACACGGCAACTGGCAAGACCATCTGGGAGCGGCGCGATCTTCAATGCAACCATCATCGCGCGCCGGCAAGCTCCCCTGTCCCGTACGGAGATCTTTACATTCTCCACTTTGATGGTTTCGACAAGCAATACGTGGTCGCCCTTGACAAGAAAACGGGTAAAACCCGCTGGACTCACCAACGCGCCTTTGATTTTCGAACTGACAATGGAGACAGGAAAAAAGCCTACGGGACACCCTCGGTCATTACCCACAAGGGTCTGACCCAGCTCATCGCCCCCGCCGCCGTCGCGACTGAATCTCTCGACCCGTTGACCGGAAAGCTTCTCTGGACAGTCTACACCGGCGGCATGAACGCTTCGGCCCGCCCGCTTTACGGGCACGGCCTGGTATTCATCACCAATGGAATGGGTCGAATGTCAGCCGTGCGACCCGAAGGCAAGGGCGAGCTCCCGGAAAAGAATGTCGCCTGGGCCTCAAAGCGGGGCGTCCCGAAGAAGTCTTCCCTTATTCTTGATGGAAAACTTCTCTTCATGGTCAGCGACCTGGGCGTAGCCTCCTGTGTATATTACGAAACAGTCAAGGCGCATTGGACTGGACTTCTCGGAGGGAATTACGCCGCATCGCCGATCTTTGCCGGGGGACGAATCTATTTCTTCAATGAAGATGGAGACATTCCAGTCATCGAAGCCGGGAAAAAATTCAAACTGCTGGCACGCAACAAGCTCGCCGATGGTTTCATGGCAAGTCCGGCAATCTCCGGCAACTCACTGATCCTCAGGACCAAATCGAATCTCTACCGAATCGACAGTAAATGACCGCCGGCCTCTTTTGCGCCTGAGACCTAACGCGCCCTCATCCGCGGTGTAGACTTCAAGGAAGGCTCCCAACTCCTCCCACTTAAATGTTAACCATATAATGACTTACCGTTATCGACAGGAATACACTTGGAAAGTTGGCCCCGGGTGTTTGAACTGTAGGCTCGTGCGGATTCCTACGAAACACATGGATACTTAAAAATGAACCATCGCATGATTCACGCCCTGACGGTCAGCTTCCTCATAGCGACGACTTTCGCGCCGGCCAATGACCTTCGAGCCCAGGAGGAAACGCTCGAAGACCAGCTTCGACAAAAGGAAGAAGATCGCATCGGGCGTCTCTTCGAGAAAATCGTACCCACGCTCGATGAGGCGCGAAAGCTTGTTGACCGGCACGACCAGCTTCCCAAGCGGCGGTTCCTCCTGTTGCGTCCATTCGGGGACGACCAAGAAAGCAACGAAGCCGAGACGACCCAGCTGCTGGACGAGGCGATCGAGATGCTCGACTCATCGCCGCTTCGCGACCTCTGGAGAGAGCTGCACGCCACCCGCAAGCTGATTCGCAGGGGGCATCACAAGCTTGCCGAGTACAGGCAGCGCAGGGTATCCGCCCCCCGAGAGAAAGAAACCGGCCTGCTCGACAGGGCGTTCGTCTCCACCAAGGAAGACTACGACAAGATGATTGCCGCTGAAGAAGGAGAGATCGAGGCGAGCGAGAAAATCGTAGATGACCTGAAAGATGGGATCGTCAAGCTGCTGAAGGAACTCCATCTCGACATCGACAGGGATGGGCTCGAGTCTCTTCTCTCATCCGTCTCAGGCGACGACTTCGTCTCGATGATTGCCCTCTTTGACAATATCAGGCAGCTTACCGGGCAACTCCAGAACCTGACGGAACAAAGCGGCGAGGCGCTCGACATCGCCAAGCGCTACTACGGAATGCATGTTGTGCTGGTCAAGATCATGGACCGCATGCAGCACCGATTTATAACGGAGATCGACGAGGAGCACATCCCCCGCCTCCAGGGATACACCAAGGATGCAGAGGGAAACATCCGCCAGGCTCTCGAACTCATACGTAAAGAGGGCGGAGATGAGAGCATCCTTCGAAGCAATATCGAATCCAATGAATTGACGATGAGAGCGGCCAAGCTCTATACCGAATACCTCCTCCAGAACGCCGACCTCATTCGATCAGAGAACAAGCAGATCAAAAAAAACCTGTCGACTGCGCTGAACACCTACAAGACCGTCAAGCTGAGCAGTGACGTCTCCCGCCTCATGAAAACGGGAAGACAGAATTTCGAAGCCCTGATGAAACTGCAGATCCCGCCGCTGAGGGAATTTCGCAACGAGATGCTTCGAAAAGAATACCAACGCATGACGACTGAACTGCTGAACCCCTGATGTGCAGAATACCGGCGCAGAAGAATCCTGCCGGAACAGGCACCCCTTCAAATGACCCAGAATGAAAATACAGCCCCTTCCCAGGCTTCCTGGGTCGGTTTCCTTCTTCCCCCGCTGGTCGTCCTCGCGGCGGGTTTCCTCTGGGTTGCCGCAAGCCGCGACGCCCCCCGGGGAGCCCCTGGCGGGACGAGGCAGGAACTCAAAGCCGACGGCGTCTACTATGTCTATGTATCACAGGTCGAGCTGTTCCCCACGAACCAGGACAACGAACCCTGGGATACCGGATCCACCGCATCCCCGGACATCCGCAACAGGGTCGTGTGGCAAGGCAATACCATCTACGAAAGCGACACCAGCAAAGACGCCCTGATCGCAGAATGGTCAGGCGTAAACGAAGGGGCCCTCGACAAGCTCCTTGGAGAAAAGATGATTCGCGCCGGGCAGGTGAGGGCTCTCAAGGAGGGAAAGCTTACGATCCACGTTGAGGACGTCGACACGCTGACGCCGAACGACCCGGCTGGAACAGTCGAGCTGAAGCTCATGGACCTGCACGAAGGCATCAACGACCTCAGCTTTGAAAAAACCAGGGGCCTGGGCATCAAGAGAATCCTCATCAAGCTGGTCTCGAGAGATCAACCTCTCGATGCCATCATTGGTAAATTGAGATAGACCTGATGCCTGGCGGCGCCCCGCCCTCTTGAGCTGGCCAGACGGAAAAGGAAACCCCATGGAGCCGATGATTGCCACTGTAGTTTTTCTCCTGGTGGCCGTAGGGGCAGGGGCGCTCTTCGCCACGCATTACAAGAAATGCCCTTCGGACAAGATCCTTGTAATCTACGGAAAAACAACCGGGGGTCGATTTTCACGCTGCATCCATGGTGGCTCGGCCTTCGTCTGGCCCCTGATCCAGGATTACCAGTTCCTGGACCTGACCCCCATCTCGATCGACATCAAGCTGGAAGGGATATCAACGCTGGAAGACATCCAGCTGGATCTGTCATCGATCTTTACCGTAGGTGTGTCCCCTGAGCTAGGCGTCAAGGAAAACGCCGCCGAGCGCCTCCTGGGGCTGACCCTTAACGATATCCAGCACATCGCCGAGGACATCATCCGGACCCACATGCCTGCTGTTATCGCAGCCATGACATTCGAAGAGCTCAACGCCGCCACCGACAAACAGACTCGCGAGATTGACCGCCGACTCTATCAAGCCCATGGTGTCGCGGCCCACCTGACAG
>CBFHWB010000020.1:0-35068 GCA_965659285.1 Planctomycetota bacterium
CCAGCTTCTGAAGGATCA
The DNA here is from genome assembly GCA_965659285.1 of Planctomycetota bacterium. GTDB lineage: Bacteria > Planctomycetota > UBA8108 > UBA8108 > UBA8108 > UBA8108. The sequence continues at coordinate 19 of CBFHWB010000020.1, forward strand.
GCCCGCGTTCACGTTCCCGCCCGATGAAGACAGGGCGCATGAGGCGAGGTGAAGTCGGGGGCTTCTGCGCTGCCAGGGAGCCGGCATTCGCCAGCATCGCGGCAGCCTCCGCCGCCGTGGACGGGCGCTTGTGCCGGGCCTCTTCCATGAAGGAAAGAATTGTCCGGGCCAGCTTCGGGGCGCAGGCCTTGTTGAGCTTTTCGAGAGGGGGGGGCGGCGGCTTGCGGGTTAGCGCGGCGGTGAGGGACTCGAACGGAGGCCGTCCGGCGATGATGTGGTAAAGCAGCGCTCCTAAAGCGTAGAGGTCGGAGCGTTCCGTTGTCGCCGTTGAGGCGATCTGCTCCGGCGCCATGTAGAGCGGGGTGCCGCCATCGTGAGCACCCTGGCGGTCGGATGATATTTTGCTCAGGGAATCCCGGGTCAGTCGTTTGCTGCCGCGGGCCAGTCCAAAGTCCAGCACCTTGATGGCCGGGCTCGCCTCTGGGGGGGGCGAGCTCCCGTTTTTTGCCATCGACCTGGAGTCCTCTGTCGGCTCCAGCACCATGATATTCGATGGTTTCAGATCTCCATGGATGATGCCGCGGTCATGTATGTACTCGAGCGCGAGGAGAACCTGGGCCGTGATGTGGAGCAGATGGTCGATCTGCAGCCGGCCGGGTTTAGGCTGATCGAGAAACTCATCCAGCGGGCATCCTCGCAGACGTTCCATGACGAGAAAGAGCCGGTCACCGAGCGCGCCGGCATCGAGCAGGCGAACGATGTTTTCGTGACGTAGCTCGCCCAGGGTACGAATCTCGCTCTCAAAAAGGCGCCGGTCAGCCAGGCTGTCTTCCCGCAGCAGCTTGATGGCGACCATTTCGTTTGTTTCAAGGTCGATAGCTTCCCAGACGGCACCCATGCCGCCCCGGCCAAGGGGCTCATTGAGCTGGTATCGCGGATGTTTGAAGTCGATTGCAGGCATTTAGGATCCTCGTGGGCATTCAGAGCCCAGATTCTATCTTAATCTTCCGCATAGAGCCCTGACGACAAAAATGGCTAAAATATAGCCTCTAAAGCGGCTATTATTTTCTCGGTTTTAGTTGAAGGGAGGCGCTGAAGTGCCTTTCCGAACAGCCTGGAGGGGATTTTCAGGGAGCCGCGATGTTCACTAAATCTTTTTAATAGAGGACTTAAAGAAGCAGCCGGTATAATTTCTGCTGGTTTGAAATAACGCTATGCTTCCGGGTTGGGTAGGGGAAGCTTTGATGCGGTCCTGCTTGGGTAGGAGCCTATTATCGGTCCTTGAGCAGGGTTCCCGGGTACTGAAGAACAAGAACAACGAGGAGTCTATACATGTTTATTTTGAGTCGCAGAACGCTTGGTTTGTTGATCGCGTTGGCAGGGATTGTCTGCGTCAGCGGCTGTTCCACCGTTAATGAAATTTCCGGCAAGGTCGCTACGAACGTGCACAACAGGTTGCTTGATCTCACCGATCCTGTCAGTGCCGGTGTTGGCATGGGCATGGGAGCCAGTGTGCGGGCCACCAATTTCGTCCAGGGCGGGGCACTCTTTACCCTCGCGAAAAATTCTTTCAGGGGACGCCAGGTGCAGTCTCCAATCAATTTTTCTCCTGAGATCGGTCTCTCGCCTGTTTTTCACCTGCGCAGTATCGATGCCCCTGAGACGGGTTTCGATGGGCGAGCCGTCGTCGCCGGTAAGACTCTCGTCGATGCGTCTGAAAAAACCTGGAGCGACTGGGCCAATGGCGAGTCCTGGAGCTGGATTCCTGCGCGGTCGGATTACGCCGCTCACTACGATCGTCACCTCTACGATGTCGGTTTCTCGGTGTACGCCCTCGTGGGGCTTGACCTCGCCGTCAACCCGATCGAGACCCCTTACGAACTGGCCGATTTTTTCGTCGGACTGGTGAGCCTCGGCTTCATCGATCTGGCTGGTGACGATCACTCATGGGAAGGGCCGAGGTTGCTCGATACCGTCGCCGGAAAGTAATCTTCCGGTTCACGGCGATTCCGGCTTCACTGGCTACTGTTCCGAGGCGTCTCCGACCCCGGTCCAGTACGGCTCCGCCCACGCTGCGATGCTCTCGTCCCGGGCTGCTCGCTCAAAGTGCAGCCTGAGCTTTTTCTCGATGAGATCGTTGTTGAGATAGGGCAGGCCCAGGCAACGCCACAGGCGCTGAGCCTCTCCCTCCAGCGGCTCACGGCAGCACAGGGAAAATTCGTCCGCTCTTCCGGCAAGCACATCGTCGAGGTCGTTGGCCCAGTAGGATTCATCTGGCGTTCCCGAATTCTCTGCCTCTTCGAGAGAGAGGTTGGCGAAGCTGAGCAGGTAATCGGCTTCTTCAAAATCTTCACTCGTTCCATAGCGCACCCGGATCCGGTATTCGCCGTCTGCGGCGGCCAGCAGGTGCTCCACCGGGGGAGTCCTGGAGCCGATCAGCCAGGGAAGGAAACGGTTCTGCAGGTAATCGCCGATCCGCTTCCGCTGGTCGCCCGTATCCCGCCGATCTTCAAGCAGCGGTCCCGTGGGGAAGTCTCTCGCGAGCTCGCTTTCCGGGTCAAAATGGCGCTCCTCTTCCTTGTCGAGAACGGTGACTCCCTCGGGATCCGGGAGAGACCGCAGCTTTCCATCGCTGAGCTCGTGCAGCTGTCCCGGGACCAGTTCCTCGATGGAGTGCTCGCAGCCGAATTGCTCAGCTACCTCGCGCTCCATACGGACCCGATCTTCCAGTCGTATCGGGAAGAGAATACGGTTGTAGTCGGGGTTCAGCGCCTGCGGGTAGCAGATCCCCTGTCCGGTGATGACCCTGACAAGGCCGGGATTTCCCCAGAGCAGGTCAGCCTCATCATCTAGCGGACTGTAGATGTCGAATAGTTCCGTATAGGTCGCCTCGATGCTCTGTCCCAGCAGTTCCTTGCGCTGTTTCCCGTCTTTTGCCGCGAGCATGTTCATGGTGGAGTCGCCCTCGTTCTTTACGGTGAGGAAGCAGGCGGTCTGGACTCCATCTCTCGAGAACCTGTCCGCCAGCGCCTGCCTGGCGGCTGGATCATAGAGGGGCATGAGGGCGTCCCCTTCTCCTATGAAAACCTCCGCTTCGGTCTCGGCGGTGAGAACCATGACGTCATCTTCGTTGGTTGCCCTGAGCTCCGGGTTAAAAAACGCTCCGATCTTAAGTCCATGAAGGTCCAGCTCCAGGCCCTGGCAGAGTCTCGTGATCTCGAATTCGGGGAGGTATTCTTTCAGCAGGGGCTCGAGGTACTGCAGGCTCTGGGGAAGGAGGAGGGTTGGGGCCGGATCCAGTTGCCGCAGCTTCAGCAGCGAGTAGGGGTCCAGGTGATCGGTGTGTGAATGTGAAAGGTAAATGGCGTGGATCGGCTCGAGGGCTGACAGGTCAAGCTCCAGGCGCGGAAAGCGGCCCATCAGATCGCCTATGAGATAATCCGAGAGCCAGGGGTCGGCGAGGATGCGCACCGGCTCTCCGCCTTCAGGGATCATCTCCAGGATGTAGCTGCTGTGCCCGAGTGATAGGATCTTCATCTCGTCTCCGTGGCCATTCGAATGGGTAGTGCTGAAGAGGAGAACAGAGTTTTACCTTAATTGCAACGGGACCGGGCTTCGTGATGCCGCGGCTTGAGGGGATTGCGGCTTTCCCATGGCTGCAGGCTTCTGATATCCTTCTCAGAAAGAGGGCTTGCCAGGAGAGCCCGGTAGAGTCGGCAGATATCGAGAGGCAGGATGCATTCAAAAACACGCGATCTTTTTATCCCTGACAGCGGTCGGAAAGTGATCCAACTGGTGCTCGATGGGCTTGGAGGGCTTCCCGATCCCGAGACAGGCCGCACGGAGCTCGAGACCGCTAATATTCCCAATCTCGATCGATTGGCCAGCCGCTCTTCGCTGGGGAGATCGCTTCCCATCGCGCCCGGCGTGACTCCCGGCAGCGGTCCGGCCCACCTGGCGCTCTGGGGCTATGAACCCTACGAGATTGAATTCGGCCGAGGTGTTCTTGAGGCGCTGGGCAGCGATTTTGACATGCAGCCGGGGGATCTGGCTGCCCGGGCGAATTTCGCGACAATTGATGCCGACAATATCGTTCATGACCGCAGAGCCGGACGTCCTCCCGATGAGGAAAATGTGAGGCTGTGCCAGAAGCTTCGTGAAGGACTCGAGGGCAAGCTGCCGGGGGTGGAGCTCTTCCTGCTCAACGGCAAGGAACATCGTTTCACGGTACTCTTTCGCGGCGGTGAACTCGGAGCCTGCCTGAATGACAACGATCCGCAGCGCGAGGGTCTTGAATTGTTGCCCGTTGTTGCCGGTGATGCCGCCTCGGAGCGCTCAGCTGAGCTGGTCGCAACCTTTCTCTCCGCGGCGAGGGAGCTCCTCTCGGATGAAGAGGTGGCCACCGGGATGCTCCTGCGGGGTTTTTCAGGGCTGCCGGATCTTATTGCTTTTAACGACCTCTACAGGGCGAGCTCGGCCGCCATCGCTGCCTATCCGATGTACCGGGGTGTCGCGCGGCTCGTCGGTATGAAGGTGCTTGGCAGCCCTCATGGGATTGAGGAGGAGGTGCAGGCGTTGGAAGAGAATTACGGCGAGCACGATTTCTTCTTCCTGCACTACAAGCCCACCGACAGCGCGGGGCACTCGGGACTCTTTGACGAAAAGGTCAGCGCCCTGGAAGCCTTTGACGCCATCCTGCCCCGTATCGAGGCTCTCGAACCGGCCGCGTTGATCCTGACGGGCGACCATTCGACTCCCTGCATTCACCTGGAACACAGCTGGCATCCTGTGCCAACGCTCATCTCTTCGAAGCTGGCGTTGAATAGGACAGATGCCGTTTTCAGCGAACGCGATTGTCTCGGCGGTGATCTCGGAAATTTCAAGGCATCGGAGATGGTCACCCTGGCCATGGCCCATGCTTCGAGGATGAAGAAGTTTGGAGCTTGAGTAGAGACTCCCGGCACCGGGCCGACATCAGCGCGTTCGTTCTCAATCGGTTCCGTCCAGGATCTCCCGCGCCAGCAACTCCTGGGTGAGGGGCGTCAGCAGGATTCCATTGCGGTAGTGTCCGACAGCCGCGTAATAGCCTTCCGGGGAAAGGGGGCCGATGGTGGGGACGTCCTGCTCTCCAAGGGGGCGGAGCCCGGCCCACGATTCCACCACCGGCATCTCTCCCAGGAAGGGAAAGAGGCCGGCGGCGCTCTGGTGGAGACCATCTACCGCCTCCTGCTCGATCTCTTTATCAAAGCCCTTGTCCTCGACCGTCGTTCCGATGATGAGGCGGCCGTCCGTCCTCGGCACCAGGTAGGCGTCGTGGGCGTAGATGGTGTGCCGCGGGATCTCTTTTTCGTTTTTCCCGCAGTCCAGCAGGAGCATCTGCCCCTTGATCGGCCGAATTTCTACCCGCTCCACGCCGCCAATTTCACTTGCCCAGGAGCCTGCGGAGTTGATGACAATCGGCGAGCTGAAGTCGCCGGAGAGGGTTCTCACTCCGCTGACGCGGTCTTTCTCAACGAGCACGTCGCGGACCTCGCATTTCTCTCTAATCGTCACTCCCAGCCTTCTGCAGGCCGTCTCGAGGGCTTCAATCAGAGCCCTGCTGTCGAGGCTCCCCTCTTCTTCATAATAGAGCGCCCGAGTTATTTCCGGAGTGATTCCAGGCTCCAGCCCGCGGATCGTTTCCCCATCGACAAGGCGGGCGCCGTTGACCTCAGCTGTATGGATCTCGGTGGTGCTGGCGTCGCCGGAGAGAGGATTCAGGACTCCATTCAGCCTGAGGTCGACACAGAGACCGGTTTCTTCTTCAAGTTCCCGAGCGTAATCAGGGTAGAGCTGCAGGGAGATCTCGCCCATCTCGGAGAGTTTTGATTCTTTCTGAAACTCAAGACGCGGACACAACATACCTCCTGCGGCATAGGAGGCCTCCTGGCCTGGAGAACTCCTGTCGTAGACGGCCACAGAGAGTCCCGCCGCGGCAAGCCGCCTGGCGATCGAGAGGCCGATGACTCCGGCCCCGATGATGGAACAGTCGGTGGAGTCGGATGTTGGGGAAGCGAAGGAGATCACGGTTTTTTTTCAGGCTGGCTTCTTCCGCGGTGACGGCCGGTCGCGCGCGCAAGGGCGTTTCAGGACCATGAAGAGGGACTGGCCCAGGGCAGGCCCACGGACGTTCCGGTTTCTAACACAAAGCCCCGAGCTTCGCCATCTATTGACAACGGAGGCCGATTCTCGCTCGCGCGGCCCTCAACCTTTTGGGCAGGCGACCTTTTTCCGGGCGGGAACAAACTGGAAGACCGAGCGTGTCTGCTCCTTGTTGTGGCAGACGATGCAGGAATTGCGGGCGACCTTGCCGAAGGAATGTTCAGCAGGTTTCCCGGGATGTTCAGGCTGCAGGCCGTGGCAGGACTCGCATTGGACATTGGCATAATTCCCGACGTTGGTCGTGTCGAGAAAGGCCGCTCCGTAGCCGAGGGTATGGCAGCCGATGCAATCGTAGCGCGCTTCGTCACCGGTTTTTTTGAGTTCATCGAAGGTATGCGAGTGGGTGGTTGTGAGCCAGAAGGCGTACTGCTTTTCATGGCAGCTTTTGCAGGCCGTGTGGGTCAGGTACCGGGCCTTGTCAGGCAGGTCTTTTTCGAGGTGTTTGACTCCGGAGAGATCGATGTTTTTCTTCCAGGCGTTGACGAGGGCATCGATTTCCGGATCCGTCAGGTGGTGAGGCTCCAGCGAGATCCTGGTGAAGCGGTACAGGTTTTTACCGCTCAGAGACTGCAGCTCTTTCTTCTGCCGGGCATCGGCCTCGTCAAATTCAACCAGGTCGAGGAGCTCGTCATACCGCGCTCCCGAATAGAGAGTCTTTCCGTTCTTGAACAGCTCCACGTCCACGATGCCCAGGCGGGCTCCCTGTCCGTCGCTCCTGAGGAAGAGCGTGTTGTTTTTTTCTTCCAGCCACTCGCTCTCCTCCTTGAGCCAGGTCTTGTGGCTTCCCTGCTGGATGTAGGGATCAATGATGATCTCGAGATCTTTGAGTTTTTCGATCAGGCTGAAGTTCGTATCCTCCTTGAGATGGGAGAGAGCTATGATGATGTCGGTTTCTGGCCGCAGGGTCTCGTAGGATCTTGCCGCAGCAGTGAAGGGATCAAGGATCTTGCAGCCCGGGGCGCGTTTTTCGAGGACCGGTTTGGGGATGGTTTCGAGAGTCAGACCGATGACTCCCACGCGGACTCCTCCGGCCTCGAAGACAGCGTGGGGCTTGAAAAGGAGCTTCCCATCCTTGTCCACGAAGTTAGCCGAGAGCATCTGGAAGCGGGCTTTCTTCTCGAGCTTAAGCAGGTTGTCGAGTCCAGTGATGAGATCGTAGGGGCCGATGGCCATGGCCGAATAGCCAATCCTGTTGTAGGACTCGGTGATGAGCTCCGCCTTGCGGACGGCCTCCTTGACCTCGGTGGGCTTCAGCCGCTTGTTGATGGGGAAGAACGCGCTGCCTCCATCTAGGAGCAGGAGGTTTCTGCCGGTGGCCTTCAATTGCTTCAGGAAGCTGGCCCGGCGGGTCATGCTTCCCTGGCGCACCTCCTTGTGTTTGCAGCCACAGACATCGATGTAGCCGGCGTTGTTGATGTTGTAGACCAGGGTGAACTTTTTCGCGGTCTCGCTCTCGCCGGCGATTCCCGAGAGCATGGTCGCCAGGGCGACAAGCAGGAGACAGATGGGGGCCAGCATCATCTTACGCCGGCAACGTGATATCAGGGTTCTCATTTCACCTCTTCATCTTCGGGCAGGAGACCTTTTCCTTGACCTTTTTCGGGTCGAACGGTTTGTTCAGGATCTGCGGGTTATGGCAGCCCCAGCAGGTTGATTCCTTTACCTGGCCGAGACGCTGGCGGGCGGGGTCTTCGGCATGCTTGGCATTGACGCCATGGCAACTCTCGCATTGCACCTCCGTGAATTCGCCGACCTTTTCCGGCTCGACGTAGCTGAGGCCGTAGCCGAGGGTATGGCATTCTATGCATTCATAGTTCAGGTGGTCCTCGGTTTTCGTGAGGCTCGCATACGCCTTGCTGTGAGTCGTGCTCTTCCAGAACTCCTGCTGCTCTTCGTGGCAAGCTCCGCAGGTCGGAGCTCCGAGAAACAGGTCTTCGAAGAGGGTCGGCTTCTGGGGATCCTTATTGGCCGCCGCACGGTTTCCCTTGGCGATCTGGCTTATAACGGGATGGTCGATGATCTGGGGTTCGAGGGGATAGTCATAGATGGCGTAGTCTTCCTCGACATCTCCGGTCTGGGGGAAGTACATCTCGCAGATTCCCACCCGCGAGCCCTGGCCATCGATGCGTATCATCGGGGTCTTACCATGCCAGGCAACGTATTCGCCTTCGGTTACCCAGACGGGCTTGTTGCCGGAGCGAGAGTAGGGATCGAGGAGGATATCGATTCCGGGGATCTTCTTGAGGATCTCCTCATTGTTGGTGATGTTGAGATGGGAGATCGCGATGACCAGATCGCAGTTCTTGCGCAGTTCGGGAACGATCTTCCTGGTGGTTTCCAGGGCATCGAGGAGCTCGTATTTTTCTCCGAGGATTCGTTTCTTGTAGTTTGCATTCAGCGAGTTCAGGGACACTCCGTAGATGCCGACCTTCAGGCCCTTGATATCGAGGATCACCGAGGGAGAGAAGACTGGTTTGCCGCTGCTTTTTTCAACGAGGTTGGCGCAGACGATGGGGAAGTTAGCTTTTGAGAGCAGTTCCTTCAGCTTGTCGACGCCGAACTGGAGGTCGGATGGTCCGACGCCCATCGCCTGGTAGCCGAAGTAATTGTAGGCTTCGAGGATACGTCCGGCGATGCTCATGGCGTAGGTCTCGTTGCGTCTGCTCAGGGGCTTTTTCGTCGGCGACCCGAAGAAGGTGTCGCCGCCATCGATTGCCAGAACCGGGGAGCCGCGTCCGCGCAGTTGCTGGAAGAAGGTCATTCGCCTGGGCAAACTGCCCAGCTTGATTTTCTTCTTTGGTCAGCCGCAGGTGGCTGTATACCCCAGATTGTTGACCGTATAGGCCAGGTAGACCTCTTCGGGTTTTTCAGTGGCCGTCGCGTTCGAGGCCGCCGCCGCATTCCGGTCGGGGATGAGCCCCGTGAGGTAGAGTGTCGCGATTGTGCCGATGATGCAGAAGCCCATTACCAGCCAGGCAGGTATACGGGAAGATCGTTTCAGCGCATCGTTTTGTTCAAGCATCATTGTCCGAGCCATCTTTTCATCCCAGGTCATCCGAGGTCCGCAAGCTGACGATCAGGACCTCCATTGTCACGAATAACGAAGCCAGTCGCTCCGGACTCCCCCCAGGCATCCATAGCCGTGGTTGTTCTCTCAAACGCAGGGATCCCGGTTGTCACAATCGGGAGCCTCAGCTGATTTTGTAGAGTCGCGTTCGGGGGCCGAGGGCTTTGCCTCGAGGAGAAGGAGGCAGCCATAGGCCACATCTCCACCATCCACTTTTCCATCATCATTCAGATCATCCAGGCAGGGGTCATCCGGATCGATCGGTTTGGCTGTCGGCAACCGGGCTTTTTCATACCGCCTGGCAAAGAGGCCGAACAGCTTCCCCATATCCAGCTGATTGAGGCCTGCCGTTAAGGTAGTTATCGGCTCGCGAGCGGTTGAAACTTCAGACGCTGTAGCCGTGAGTTTCAAGTCGGGATTCTTTTCGGAACCGATTCCGACCGCAGGTTCTGATAATGCCACTTCTGATAATGCCACGGAGGACTTGCCAACGGGACTGGGAGCTTCTGTGGAATGGGCAGCGATAACTGCAGGGACAACAGGGGGGGCGCCGTCTGCGGCCGCAAGGTCGACCGCGGGGCCACCGGTCTCTATGTTGTCTCGGCCTGTAAATACCAGCAGGGCCAGGAGAATGCCTGCTGCCGCAAGTCCCGGCCAGGAGCCTGCCTTGCGAAGCCAGGTGGAGAAGGTCGATCGGTGGAGTCCCTCACGACGGATCTCCGAGCTGACCTTCGAGGCGAAGTTTGCCGACAAGGTCGGAGAGTGCACGGCGTTTTCAATGAGCCAGAGCTGCTCGGAGTCGAGCTCAGTTTTTAGAGCCCGGCAACTGTCGCAGGCGGTTAAATGATCTTCCAGCCGGACTGAACGGAGCTGGTCGAGTTCGGCCTCGACAAAGAGGTGTAGATAAGCTTCCGCTTCCCGGCAACTGATAAGGGTATGGTCTGGTTGCATATGATCTGCCTGCATCTGTTCTGGGCTTTCCTCAGGAGACTCCATCATCCTGGCCTTTCCTGTCACGCTGGCTCCAGCGTTCACGGATCAGCTTCTTTCCTTTGCGAATGAGGTAGTCGATCCGGTGTGACTTGACCCCTGTTTTTTCACTGATCTCGTCGTAGCTCATTCCCTCGAGGTATTTCAGCTTCAGGATGTTTTTTACATCGGTGGGGAGCTTATGGAGAAACTCTGCGATCTCGGGTTCATCTCCCTGGAAATGCGTACCCGGCTGGCCGCTTTTCAGCCTGTCCATGCGTTGCTGCTGGCTGAGGCGTTGAGAGATCTCCTTGAATTTGACGATTTTGATTTTTTCGCGTTGGAACCATTTGTGACAGCGGTTGTAGGTGATGCCAAAAAGCCAACTCCTGAATTTTCTGATGTCTTTCAGGTTTGGCAGGGACTTGAAGGCGGCAAGAAATACGTCCTGGGCCAGGTCTTCCGCATCAAAGCAGTTGCGGCTTTTGTAATAGCAGATGTTGTAGATCGCCTGCTGGTAGCGTCCAACCAACGATTCAAAGGACTCCAGGTCGCCTTTCAGAGCCTTCCTGACGAGCGTCTCATCTTCACATGAGATGTTCTGGGAGCGGGTATCGTCCTGAACGCCGCCTGAAGTGGTTGGGTCCGATTTTTGACTCATAGAGCTATCTTACTACTAACACCGAGTTTCAGAGGGCCGCTTTTTCTGCAAGTCCTTTAAAAATAAATGTTTATCAGATAAGAGAGAAAAACTATAGCGGTCCCGCTAATGGAGTACCCCGGGGGGGCGTCGGGTCGGAATAAATTTTTGGGACCAGGCATTAAAATGAGTGTTTACTGCTTCAGCTTCGCTTGAACCGCTCCTCCTGTTGTCGTAAGCTCATATCCCATGCAGATTAATACAGAAATAGTCGATCTCAGGAGTGACACGGTTACAAAGCCGGATGCGCCGATGTTCGAGGCCATGTGCTCGGCACCGCTTGGCGACGATGTCTTTGGCGATGACCCGACTGTCACCAGGCTTGAAGAGCTGGCGGCTGAGCGTTTAGGCAAAGAGGCGGCTATCTTTGTTCCCTCAGGTACCATGGGCAATTCGATCGCCGTAGGAACTCATTGTAGTCCCGGAGACGAGGTCATCTTCGAGTCCCTGTGTCATACCTACAATTTCGAATGCGCCGGAGCGGCCCGCTTGTGGGGAGTCCAGGCCGTCTCGATAGCTGGTGACCGGGGAGTCATTCCCCTCGACGCGATCGCCTCCGCGATTCGACCTGAAGATGTTCACATGGCGCGCACGAAGCTGGTGATTCTCGAGCAGACCAGCAATATTGCCGGCGGCTGCATCCTGCCGCTGGATTACCTGGAGGCGGTCTCCTCCTTGTGCAGGGAGCACGGACTTCGATTGCATATCGATGGAGCGCGGATCTTCAATGCCAGCGTCGCCTCTGGAGTCGAGGTCTCCAGTTTCGCGGCCTGCGCCGATAGCGTCATGTTCTGCCTTTCGAAAGGTCTTGGAGCTCCGGCAGGATCGGTGCTCGCAGGTACGGCTGAGACCATTTCCGAAGCCAGGCGTTTGCGGAAGCTGCTTGGCGGAGGATTGCGCCAGTCAGGGGTGCTCGCGGCCTGTGGTATCTACGCCCTGGGTCACAACATCGAGCGTCTTGGCGAGGACCATCGCCGCGCGGCCGAACTGGCCGTGAAAATGGAGGAGCTCAACCTCGAAGGCCTGCGAATCTCCTCTCCCGATACCAACATGGTTTTTCTCGGGTGGGATGGAGAAGATCCTGATCGCTATACTGAGTTTTCGGACAAGGTTCGCTCCGATGGCCTGCTTGTCGTGGGCCTTTCCGGCCGTGGTATTCGCATCGTGTTTCACAAGGATGCGGATGACGACGCGGCAGTCCGGGCCGCTGGAATCCTTTCCAGGAATCTAACGGAGCTGTTCTCTTGAGCGAGCGGGAGCGCGGCGACGAAGAGCGGCGGAATTTTCACGGCAGCGGAAATGATGGGTTCGAATGCGGGCATTGCGGTGAGGATGTTCTGCCGCTCGCCCAGGGCAGCTATCGTAATCACTGTCCCGCCTGTCTCTGGTCCAGGCACGTCGATGTGGTTCCCGGCGACCGCGGATCGGATTGTGGCGGCTTGATGGAGCCGGTCAAGCTGACGGGAGCCAGCGGCTCGGGCTGGAAGGTGCTCCAGCGCTGTAGCGCATGTGGTTTTGAACGATTCAACGGGGTCGTCCTGGACGATTTGCGACAACCAGACAACTGGGATGTGCTGGTCACATTGGGAGCAGAGAGCCGCTGAGGGCTTATTTGCGCCTGGCTGAGGCTGAGGAGGTCAGTTGTGTTCCCGCCAGCTGGTGGCGTTTGAGCTCGGCGCGCAGGGTCCTGGTGTAGGCGGTCAGCCCCGGACCAGGACAGTGGGTGTGGCCCGGAAGAATCTCAGCGTGGGTGTAGAGGCGGGCTGCAGGTATGGAAAAGTACTGTCCCAACTTGAGCACGAGGAGCCTCAGGCTGTCACGTTGCGCCTTGTTCAACTGCTGTTTGCCGGCGCTGTAATTCCCCAGCATGACAATTCCGATGTTTCCGCGGTTGGCATCTCCCCGGGCGTGGGCGCCCTGGTAGGATACCGGCCGTCCCTGCCAGACCCTGCCGGCTCGATCAACGATATAGTGATAGCCGATGTCAGCCCATCTCTTCTCGCGCTGGTGGTAGCGCTGGATTCGCAGGATCTCCCTGGAGGTTCCCCATTTTGAGGTCGTGCTGACCCCGGCGGGTTCTCCGGAGTGGTGGATGGTCATCCTGAAGATCTTGCTCAACGCCTGCGGAGTTGTCCTGCTCCTGATCGTGGTTTTTGCCTTCCAGCCGGAGCGAGGCAAGACCTGGAGGTGGGGGAGCTGTCGGCTTCCGGCTTTCGAAGGTCTTGTCGGCAGATCGCCGATCCGGGCTATGGAGGGAGCCTTGGGCGGTTTTTCATCTGCGAGACGCGGCCGGGGAGTAGTCAGGATTGCCTGGATATGCGGGTGTCCGGGTTCCTTGAGCCGCTTGAGCAGAGCGTCTGCTTCGCCGGTCTTTTTCTGCATTCTCAGGCAGACAACCAGGTGTGCCCGGCTCTCTTCCAGGCGGAAGCCTTTCATCCCGGCAAGGCTCTTTTCGAGATAGCGCTCCGCGAGGGTCAGCTTCAGCTGGCCGAGGTGCGCCTTTCCGAGCAGGTAGTCGGCCTGCGCCTGCAACTGGCTGCTGGAAGTCTGCCGCCTGGCTTCATGCGCGCAGCGAATGGCGCTCGTGGCGCTTCCCTCGTTGAGGTAGGCTTCGGCCGCGGCGAGGTATTTTCTCACCCGCGCGGCATCTGCCCGGCTGCGCCTGGCGTGTCCCTCCAGCGTAGAGCCCGAGCCTGCGCTTCGCGCCCTCGCGCCGGGAGCGGTTTTGCGTGAAGACGATGGTCCAGAGCAACCTGCCGCGAAGGCGAGCAGGAGCACAGCACAAAGAAGCCGGGATCTCTGGTAATGGGTGCGCAAGCTGGTTTTCTCTTCTTCACTTCATCCAGGCCGCAGGCATTCGCACATTGCCGCGACAGGCAGGAGGAATAGTATCACGGCGGATCTTGAAGTGAAAGACCCAAGAGGACCGCCGGCCTGGCGGATCTTTCCTACCTGGGGGCTGGTGCTGGCAGAATCAGCTCTTCAATATCCGCTTTTGCCGAGTTGGAGCCACCAATCAGCAGCAGGCGGTATTTCCCCTCTTCCTGCACCAGGTAGCTGCGATGCCGGCTTCTGGCCGAAGGCAGCAGGGAGGCGATCTTTTTGAGTTGGCCTCCGCCGGTCTTTTCTGCCAGGTAAATTTCCAGACTGGAATGCAGTTCGGGTTCCGTTGTGCTGCCGGGCGGTTCTCCGCCTGAGAGGAGTACTCCAAGCCCGGGGATCCTGCAGAGGTCGGCATTTTCACGAGTGGCGAGCCTGCTGGGCTCGGGGGCCGGGTGTCGAACGGTGTCGATTGCGCTGCGTTGTGGATCGGCAGGATCGAAGGTGAAGAGAATCCCGCTCAGAGCTTCGTGCCCATCGGGGGCTCGCCGGGGATCCGTGATTCTTTCAAGTGGATTCTGGCTGGGAAGCTCCCAGCTTGCGGCGATGTCCCCATCCAGGCCATGGACAGGGTGGAGAAGGCTTCCGGACAGGAGGATGACTGAATCGGCCGCTGGCACCCCTTCGTTGTTGAGGCCGCCAAGGCCGGCGGAGAGGTGCCCGGTTCTTACCAGCTCGTACTCGGGCCTGGGTGCCAGGGAGGTGATGGAGTCACGCGGATTTTCAAGATTGATGAGGATGGGGGAGCTCAGGATGCTGCCGCGGCGCGGATCAAAGAGGGTCTCGACCTCTTTTCCGGTGAGCTTCTCTCCGAACGGGGTCAGGGGGCGATCGGGGGTCTTGAGGATGGGTACCCATGGATCGATATAGCGGTTGCGGCCGTAGCCGCCATAGGAGAGAACCCATGTTTGCCCCTTTTCATCCGGGACCAGCAGGTCGAGGGTATGTCGAGCCCTGGCAAGGGATCTGAAAAGGCGGTCCTCCGCCACGCGGAGTTCGTCCCCTTCGCGCTCAAATCGAAGCAGCTCCGCAGATCCCGTCAAACGTTCCGGGCCGTTTTTGCCAGGGAGAGTCCTTCCTCCATCGACGAGGAGTGACTGGCTGCCGACTGCCGCCGCGGCATGTTCAGCCCGCGGCACCTTGAGGGAAACGGGGAGCCTGCGAAGTTCCAGGCTTCCCGAGTTGCTGGACAGGAAGACGACGATGATGTCGGAGAAGACCTCTTTGCCATCGGTGCCTCCGCAGAAAACCACCAGGTCGTCTTCGGTTCCTTCCTGTCGGTCGGCTCCGGGCAGGAGCGTCGCGGTGTGCTGCCAGGAAGGCCTGGGCAGCTTGCCGATCAATTCGAAGGCCGGAAGGGATGGGTCGGTACGCCTTGGGTTGTAGAGAAGAACCTCGTCGATGGGATCTTTTCCGGCTACGGTCAGTCCGCCGGCGATGACCGCGAACCTGCCCTGGAAGCGGGTCAGGGTGTGGTGCATTCTCGAGCCGGCTCCGCCGAAGGAGTCCCCGGTATCGACTGTCGTCGGGATCTTCGATTCGGGCAGCTCGATGTCGACCTCTTTTTCAGAGTAGACTCCCGGGCCACCATTGAGAGCCTCTATGCGTTTCATCGGAAGGAGCCGCGTTCCGTTCACCGCGAGCCCGGAGGGAGCGTCGGGGCCGGTTCGATTTACCCGGGAGCCATCCTCCGCGATGCTGCCGGCGATCTCCAGGATCGGGTTGAAGCCGAGGATGATGTCGAGTTCGTGTTCGTTTCCGCTTTCGGCCGGAACCAGCTCAGCCGGCACCTCCTCGGAGCCCAGCCTGTCCTGGTCCTTGCTCAGGACGAGATCCTGGGGCACCCTCGGCGTGTAGTCGGCCAGCTTGTCAGTTAGCTTGACCTTCTGGTCGAAAACCAGCCTGATCCGGTCTCCCTTGTCGACGACAGCGTTGCCGCCCTGCGGGCTTGCATCGATCCAGATGGCCCGCTCAAGACGGGGTATGACCACCCGTTTCTGCAGGTCGATGGCCTGGATAATTCCGTCTCCAAGGTCGATGAGCAGCCCGCTGGGGCCGGAGTCCATTCCAGGGACATGAACCCCTCGCAATTGAAGTTGAGGAGTTCCGTCGACAATGGTGATCCTGAGCAGTTCACGGTTCTGTTCGATACTCGCGCGGAGTGTTGACCGAGTGGGCGGGTCGATGCTTGCCTTGATGGCGTTCGGGTTGAAGCCGGCGGGCAGCTTCCGGTCAAGGTAGACCAGGATACTCTCGTCCTGCTGGGCCTGGCCGTCAGGGTTCTCATCCTGGAATTCGGCCAGGCGAACATGGGCGTCCGGGTCGTGGCCGCAGCCGGTGCTGGTCGCGAGGGCCGCGGCGGCGAACAGGATCCTTAACGTTTTCCCCAACTCCACGATGGTTTACTGCTGTTCCTGGGACCAGTTGATCATATAGGACTGGATCTTTTCATCTGATTCAGATTGCGCCACATCCCGAAGGGTATCCATCGCCACCGGAGTTCCAATACGGCTGAGAGCCCTGGCCGCGCTGAGGCGGACCGCGCTCTCGCCGGCGTATCTCGCCTGCTCCTCGAGGAAAGGAATAGAGTTTGGATTTCCGATCTTGCCGATACTTCCCAGGATCGTCTGCTTGTTCACCCAGTAGTTCTCATTTTTGAAGGCGTGGTAGAGTTGGGGGAGGGACTCGGGTGAGGCGATCTTTCCGATCGCCTGGGCGTACTTGTTGCGATTCCTTTTCGAGGTCTCGTTGTTGAGGCCGTCGTTGAAGAAATCGAGAGCCTCGTCTCTTCGGTGGTGCTCTCCAAGCTCCCAGATAAACTTGTCCCGGTAGGGGCTGAAGCCCGGGGTCTTGATAAGATCCTGGAGGACATCGTAGGAAGTGTCGTTTTGAAGTTTCCCCATCGCCTTGATCAGGTATCCCATCTCCGAGCGGTGGCCGGGATTGGATTGCCGGGCGACGAAGTAATCGCGCAGCGCCCAGGTGGCGCCCTCTGTTTTCGGACCCAGGTCTCCGATGGCTGCCAGCATGAAGCGGCGATATACGAAGTCCGGCTCCGAGTTGAGGATCATGGAGAGGGTCTCCAGCGATTCAGGCCCGAGGCTTGCGAGGAATTCACGGAGCTCTTCGCGTTTTTTCATCAGCAGGCCGGCCGAGTTGGCGCTGCGGCCTCTCTCGTATTTATCGAGCAGTTCAAAATAGGTGTGAAGATCTTTGGCCAACTCCGCATTCCAATTGGGGGGCAGCTTGGGAAGGTGCCAGCGGGAGAAACCGTCGGCCGCAGGGACGCGTCTTTTCTGGACTCGGCGCCTGGGTTCCGAGGGAGAGCCGGTTGGGATATCTCCCCGGGCTACGGGTCTCTGGGGGACGCCTTCAGCAGGTTCCTGGCGGGCTTCGGGTCCGGGCTCCTCCGTCGCGGGCTCCTGCAGTTCACTGAGCACCAGGAATACGAAGAGCACCGTGAGCACGGCCGCCAGCGAGAGCGGTATAGCGATGCGTATTTTCTGGCTCATAGTATCCGGTCCAAGAAGGCTTCCGCTTCAACCAGTCCGTTCCAGCCTGGAGAACCTTTGCTGGGGCCGGCCTGGATTTCAACCGGCCAAATCATACCACGAACCGGCAACTGCGTGGATGCGGACGTCCGTCCGGCTCGTTATTACGTAAGCTGCTGCCCCGACAGTAACTTAAATCAATCTTCGTTGAAGTCGCTGTTGCCCGGCGGCAGGAAAACTTCCGCCGAGGGAGCCGTCGGCTCTCCTCCAAAGGCGCCGAAGGACTTTCCTCCGCCGGCCAGGAGAATCCGGTCGTCGTAGGAACCAATGATTCCATCTACGCCGCCGATCTGAAGGCAGGTCGTATAGGCTCGCTCAAGACCCTTGTTTTCGGGCCAGCGGTTCTGGGGAGTCGTTCCCCAGGACAGCATATCGGAGGTGATGTTCCCATCGATCGTGAACCAGGTTCCGACGATTCCCAGGTAGTTTTGCGGGTTTGCGCGGCGCTCGTTGACCAGGTTGCGGGGCTCGAGGTTGTTGCCGAGGTTGGCGGCGACGTTGAAGAAAGGATCAAAGACGTTGCCGGCGATCATCGCGGGGCTGTTGTGGTTATAGGCGCAGCCGGCGGGTGTGGGGAAAACATCGACTCCCGCCAGCGAGAAGACCCAGATCTGTTTTTCGAGTACTTCATGGATCGCATCTTCAAACTTTCTCGGGAGGGAAACCGGGTTGGTTCCGCAGCGGGCGATCTGGTCGCCGCGGGCGGGGGCCATCAGGCCGGGATATTCCATATGCTGGATATGGGTGAGGTACTGGTCCTCACGAACCTCGAAGAAGCGGATTCCGCGGGCGGGACCGGCTCCGGGGGTGTAGTTTGCGATAAAGACCTGGTCGATGAGAGGAGTTGTCGGGCAGGTGCCGTCGCTGTTTCCGTGGGTGACGAGGATGCTGTTGCCCATGCCGCGGACGCCATCAGGCGTGTAGTCGTTGTATTTTCCCAGGTTGACCGCGTAGGGCCGCTCCAGCCGGGCATCATCAAGCTTGACACTCGAGATGAGCGTGAAGATGTTCGTTCCCGGATCAAAGACCTCGATGCTGGTCTTGCCGTCAGCCTCGCCGCGGCCTACGGCTCCGGGGAACTTGGTGTCGGGCGCCAGCCCTGAAACAGCACTCAGGGTTTCCAGCCCGGCGGTAACCATGTACATGTCATCGCTGCCTCCCCAGACGTTGTCCGGGCCGGCAAGCCTGCCGATGGCGTGGTCCGCGCGGCCGCGCTGTGAGGCGAGGCGGGCGGGCGTAGCGGCTGAATCCCTGAGGGTGAGGGATACGAATGAATTATCGTTGGGTGAGAAGACCTCGACATCACGGGTCGAGGGATAGCGGGCCTCCTGGGTTTCAGCTCCAGGGGTTCCCGGCTTAACAGCGGGGTTGACCACGGTTACGTTCGTGAGGGTCTGGCCCCCGGTGACAATCAGGTTGCCGTTGGGAAGGACGTTGACGCGGTGACGGAAGCGGGGCTGGACCATCTCGCCTTCGACAAACTCCGATTGCCGGGTGTTGGGGTCAAAGATCTCGGCCCTGGCGACGACCTCTCCGGCGGCCAGGTTGGTGGTTCCGCCAATGATCAGGAACCTGCCGTTGGGCAACTCCGTGATGGTGTGCAGGATGCGGGGACCGCTGAGCATGACGATTGGATTGCCTTCGATGTCGCTATCGACCCAGAGGCCGGTCTCGGTCTCGACGATGGGCGCGTTCTGGTCGAAGGTCGACTGGTCGAAGAACTCGATGGAGTCAAGCGAAGAGAGCCCGCGTTCGTCTGAACCGCCAATCACGAAGGCGAGACCGCCAGTGTGAGTTTTTCCCTCGTGCATGTAGCGGGGAGTGTTCAACTCGCTGGTCTGCTTGTAGGGCAGGTAGTTGTTGTTCTCGTCAAACTCTTCCAGGGGAGGAGCCGATTGCAGCAGGTTTGTGATGCGGGACGTGGGAGTGCCAAGATCACAGCCTCCTGAGGCCGTCACAATGATCAGGCCGCAAAGACAGCAGACGAGCCCATAGAGGGCTTTTTCAATCTGTCCGAATTTTATTGATCTCAAGGTTTCTCCATTTACGGCTTGAGCGCCGTTATCACTAGAGTGCTTCATTTCTTCTGAGCCTTGTTTTTCGGCTTTTCTATTTTGGGAGAACTCTTTTCCCTGGAACGAGCTAAGAAAGGATTCTGCTGTTCAAGAGATTGTTCACGAGAGACGGAGAGTTCCCGATTCCAGATACATTAAATATACAGTAACAGTCGATATGACCCAACATTCAGACCATCGGCAAACAGGGTCACCTTTATGTATCGCAAAAAATGTTCCAAGAAAATATTTTGCGCAGTTACTCCCCAACTTTCGGGAGGAAGACATAAATATTTTCTATTAATAGACTTAGGGTTTCCCTCGATAAGTCTGAACAGACCACTATTTCAGGGTATCCCCAACAACAATAAATGACTGGGCGTTTGGGAAACACATTAACCAGCTATTTTACAGGTAATTAAGGTCTTAGAATACCCTCTTTTTACAGCTGCTGAAGAGACTTTACCGGAGGATGGAGAGGCTTTCAGCCTCCTCATCCGCCACGCTTGCCGCCACCGACGGTATTGGTTCTTCCACCAGAGGGCAGGTTGTTCTTCAGGGCGTTGAGAGCCTTGTCCCTGATACCAGGCGCGGGATTGCGTCCGCCGCGTCCCTGGCCTCTTCCAGAGCCTCTCCCGGGGCGCTCAGCCAGCTTGTCACGCAGGGAACCCTTGCCGCGTTCTCCGCGGCCCCTCTTGGTCAGATCGGCTCCAAAGGTATTCACTGCTCCGTCCTGCCCGCCGTCGCCGGCTCTGCCGCCGCCCGCTCCGCCTTCGCCTGCCAGCGCCTCATCTTCGATCGGCAGAGCCAGGCGTTTTGAGGCCAGCAGGGGGACAAGGGTGGTGAATTTTCGTACCACTGGCTGGTCATTCCGTTCGTTCAGCTTGTTACCGGTACCGGAGTAGATTTCCAGTTGGATCCGAACAGCTGTGGGTATCGGCGCGGCCTGCTGCTGGACCTCGCCCAGCAGTTCCTCGTCGCCTTCAGCGGCGGCAGGATTGCTGACCGTGGGAATGTTGCTGTTGGTGCCGCTGCGGAGATCGTCCTGCTCCTGCTGCTGGAGCCGCTGTTGCTCTTCGATGGCGGCCACCGAGTCCCAGTCGGTAAACCACTCGTATCCATCGAAGAACTCGATGTTCAGTGATTTCACCTTGTCGTAGACATTGTAATTCAGTCCCGGGGCGTTGGTGATATCCTGTCGGCCGAACTCGACAATTTCTTTTCGGTAGAGCGTGTAGGCCGAATTCTGGTTGGCCTCGAGCCGGTAGCCGACCATGGTCAGTGTGCGAATATTTTCCCAGTCAGCCAGATCCTCCTCCCTGGGAGTAGGGTCGACCGTGGTGACGAAATAGAGCGAGTCCGCGTCGCCATCCTGGCCGGGGTTGTCCAGGCCGACGAAGACCTGGTTGTCGAGCGCCTCGGTGCAGCCCTTGAATACGGCGCCGGCAAGATCCCTGCGCATCAGGGTGAGGATCCCCTCGCCGACCTTCTCGGGGACGCTGAGTTCCTCGACTTTTCTCTCGGTCTCGATGCAGTTGAGGAAGATGTTGTAGGCGGTAACCAGGACAACGACCAGCATCGCCATCACGATCACTATCTCCATGAGGGTGAAGCCCTCCTGGAGGCCGCCCCTGGGCTTGCGTTCCTGGGTATTACTCATCGTCCTGCTCCTGTATTGACCGCCGGGAGACCTTCGTTATTATAGCTCGGATCACCGTAAAGCAATGACTCCATCCCGTTGTCGAAGAGGTATTCCTGCTCTTCGTACCAGGCCTCGTTGGGAAAGGTCCAGATGGTGTACTGGTAGCTTGAGCCATTGCCGAACTGGTCAGAGCCGCCGCTGCCGTTCGCGGCTCCCTCGATCTGGATCGGCACCTCGACATTGATCGTATACTCGAGGACAACCTGTTCACCCTGGCTTCTTGGCTGGGGCGGGTCGATGATCCAGTTCCAGTCCTTGTGTCCCTCGTCTTCGAAGGTTCCCTCATCTTCCTCGATGACGAAATTGATCCGATCGTGCAGCTTCTGCTGGGCGAGACTCTTGACCTGTCGAGCCTGGGTGTAGCGAATAGCGCGTACCCTGGAGGCGGTCAGAACCTCGAACATCGGGAGGACGAAGACCGCCAGCAGGGTGACGGCGATGATGAGCTCAAGCAGGGTAAAGCCCGCTCCGGCAGCGCTGTTTCGATCAGGGTGGTGGGTTGCGGTCCGCATCTTCAATCCTCGAAATCCTCGAAGCTCACGCGGTCGCCCTCGACAAAATCGACAGCTCCTGTCAGCGCGTTGTAGACCAGGGTAAAGCGGCGGCCATCCTGGGTGCCCAGCACGGCGATGTGGCTTCCCGTGGTGCCGGTGGGGGAGAGGTAGACATCGGGCTCTCCGTCGGAATAGGACTGTCCGGTCCCGCGCATTTCGACGCTGATAAGGTCTACCGCTGGATAGGAGTTCTCGAAGATTATTCGATCGAGGACCATGAAATCGATTCCCTGGCGGCCCTGCAGGAGCGAGTCATTTCTCAGCTCTGACTGGTCGCCGCCCGAGACAAGCAGGGAGTATCCCTGCCCGGTGGAATTCGGCCGCGAGATTTCCTGCTCGTCGAAGTGGTAGCGGATGCCGCACACCGCGCCGCGGTTGATCGCTGCCAGTCTCATCTGTTCGATGTTGGTCCCCAACTCCTTGGTCGCTGTTCGCAGGCTGTACTTGGGGATGCTGCTGGAGAGCCTGATGGTGCCCATGGTGAACATGAGTCCGAGCACCGCGATGACGATGATCAGCTCCAGGAAGGTGAAGCCGTCTCTACGGCCTCCACCGCGGAAGTCCTGTCTCGCTTTCTGGCCTGAAGTTTTCATGGGCCTGCCTGACTGGAGAGACTGCCGCGTCGCCCCGGGGCGATCAGTAGTCCTCGGTTTCCGGGTATTCGTAATCCTGGTCATCTCCGTCACCGCCGGTATTGGCATCCCGGCCGAGGCAGATGATCACGGGCTTGCCGTCGCGCATTTCGTATTCGTACTCGCCGCCCCAGGGATCCCTGGGCATCTCCTCGAGGCCTTCAAGCTCGTTGCCATCGTCATCGGTACGGTCGACCATTTCCTCGATGGAATCAGGCCAACTCCCGGAGGTCGTATAGATGATCTTCGCGGTATTGTAGATCGTCTTCATATCGCTGGTGATCTTGGTCTTGTTGGCGCGGAAGAGAATGGGCGCCACCTTGGTCACCACCAGGGTGCCAAGCAATCCGATGATCGTGATGACCACGATGAGCTCAAGGAGAGTGAATCCCTTCTTCGCGAGGGCTCTGCGGTTTCTGTCGCTGTTCATAGTGCTCTTTCCTTAAAGCAGTCCGTATTGAATTTCTTCGCAGTCTACAGGATACATCAGCCGGCGTTTCTAAGCTCTAAAACCTTGCCCTGGCGGGTTTAAAGGCCATTATTGCGTCTTTATCACATGGATGAGAAGTCCAGCAGCGGCAGAAGTACGGCGGCGATAATGAAGCCGACCACAACGGCCAGCAGGATGATGATAATCGGTTCAATCATGGAGGTCAGCCGCTGGATCGTCAGGTCCAGTTCCTCCTCGTAGGACTCGGCGATCCGGTCGAGAATCTCTTCGAGTTGACCGCTCTGTTCACCCACGGAGACCATGTAGCCGACCATGGGCGGGAAGACCTTCGATTTTCGGATCGGGGTGGCGATGTCGGCTCCCTCGATGATCCGGGCGTGGATATTGTTGATGACCTGGGTGAGCTTGGCGTTGTTGACGACCAGCGCGACGATCTTCAGCGAGTCGAGGGCAGGCAGACCGCTCTTGAGCAGGGTTGAGAAGGTCAGCGCGAAGCGTGAGATGGCCTGCTTGGAGAAGAGGGTGCCGAAAATCGGCAGCCGCAGCAGCAGGCTGTCGAATTTGAGCCGGCCGGCATCGGTCCCGATCAGGCTCTTGAGGAAGAAGCCGCCAATGACCATGGCCAGCAGGACGTAGATCCAGTAAGCCTTGGTGAAATCCGAGGCTGTCATGAGAATCTCGGTGATGAACGGCAGGGGCTGCCCCCTGTCCTTCAGGATCTGGGTGATCCTGGGGACGACATAGGACATCAGGAAGATCACCACGGCCATTCCGACAATGACCATGATGGCGGGATAGGTGATGGCGGCGAGAACCTTACCCTTGAGGCTGGCCTGCTTCTGCAGGTAATCGGCGATGCGGGTGAGGACGACATCGAGGTGTCCACTGGCCTCTCCGGCGCGAACCATATTGACGTAGAGATCGCTGAAGAAGCGCGGGTGCTTCGCCATCGCCTCGGCCAGGTTGTTTCCCGAGGTGATCTCTTCCTTGACGTTACGCAGGACACGCTCAAGGTGCGGATCGGCGCATTGTTCAACCAGCGCGTTCAGCGCGTCGGCAAGCTGGATGCCGCTTCGCAGCAGGGTCGAGAACTGCCGGGTGAAGGTGGCGAGATCCCGGGTAGAGATCTTGGGCTGGAAGAGCTCGATCTCCTTGGAGAGAAGTCCGCCAGGCTTTCCTTTTTTTGTTGGAAGGCTGCGGGTCTTCTTCGCGACCGATTTGTCTTTTTTGGATTTCTTGCCGGCGACCTCCCACATCTCCGTGACATGCATGTGGTCGCTGCGCAGCTTGCTGCGGGCATCCCGCGCGGTGTCGGCGTCGACAATACCCTTCTTGGTCTTGCCGCTGCTGGTAAGGGCCTTGTACTCGAAGATGGGCATGTTTTTATCAGAAGACGTCGAGCTGGGTAACGCGGAACACTTCTTCTATTGTCGTGAGGCCTTCCTTGACCTTTCTGGAGCCGTCCATTCGCAGGGTTCTCAGACCCCTGGTGACGGCATTCTGCTTCATTACCGAGGCGCTGACGCGCTCGATGATCTCATCCCGTGCATGTTCATCGATGCCGAATATTTCATAGATCGCGGTCCGGTCGTAGAGGCCGCGCCCCAGGCAGGAATCACAGCCCTCGCCGAGGTAGAGCATGCCCTCGTGGAGTTCTGAGCGATCCTTGCAGTTGAGTTCCTTGAGCTGCGCCTCGGTCGGGTCGTAGGGCTTCTTGCAGTTGGGGCAGATCAGGCGTACGAGGCGCTGGGCGACCACGGTGATCACCGCCGAGGCGACCAGGTAGGGTTCGACGCCAAGGTTCACCATACGGCTGATGGCTCCAGCCGAGTCGTTGGTGTGGAGGGTAGAGAACACGAGGTGGCCCGTATTGGCCGCCTGTACCGCGATTCCCGCGGTCTCGCCGTCGCGAATTTCTCCGACCATCATGACGTCCGGATCCTGCCTCATGAGCGAACGCAGGCCGGAGGCGAAGGTCAGCCCCTTCTTATTGGCGACCTGGATCTGCGAGATTCCATCGATGTTGTATTCGATCGGATCCTCGATGGTGATGACGTTTTTCTCGTCGGAGTCGATCTCCGCCAGCCCGGCGTAGAGCGTGGTGGTCTTACCGCTTCCGGTTGGTCCCGTGATCAGGATGATGCCGTGGGAATAATTGATATATTGGTGCATCAGCTCGAGATCCTGGGGACCCAGGCCAATTTCATTGAGGGTGTAGAGTCGCGCCGTCTTGTCGAGAAGACGGAAAACGATGCGCTCTCCCTGGGATGTGGGTACCGACGAGATCCGGACATCGACCTCGCCATCTCCGACCTTGATGGTCGTACGTCCGTCCTGGGGGAGGCGGCGCTCGGCGATGTCCATCTTGCCCATGACCTTCACGCGGCTGACGATGGCGTCCTGGAACTTCTTGGGCACGGTCTTGGCATCGTAGAGGATTCCGTCGATGCGGTACCTCACCTGCATCCTGTCGTTGTAGGGCTGGAGGTGAATGTCGCTGGCACGAATCTTCAGCGCTTCGAAGAGGATCGTGTTCATCAGCTTGATGATCGGCGGCTTGTTGGCGATATCGAGGACGTCCTCGGATTCGTCGACCATCTTGGTCAGGCTGATCATGTCGTCTTCATCGATGCCTTCGAGTAACTCGTCGACGTCGGTGGAGGAGGTCTGGTAGGCCTTGTTGACCAGCGCCGTGATCTCCGATCGCGGCGCGAGCACGGGTCGAACCTGTGCTCCGAGCATCGCTGCGAGGTCATCCATCGGGTGGAAGTCCAGCGGGTCGCAGGTGGCCACATCGCAGCCGTTTTCGTCGGCGCTGATGCAGACGAGGTTGTAGGCGCGAGCGAACTGCGCCGGTACCTTCTGGGTAAACGCCTTCGGAACCTCGATGCCCTCGAGCTCTTCTCTGTAGGGCAGCCGCAGGCTCCTGGAGAAGATGTCGAGAAGGGTTTCCTCCGTAAGATAGCCCTTGTTCTTGAGGACGCGGTCAATCGGTTGTCCGCTGTCCTTTTCGATTCCGCGGCATTCTTCGAGCTGTTTCTCGTCGATGAGACCTTCGGATATCAGGGTGTCTACCAGGCTGAGTTTCATGATCGTGAGCTCTGTTGTCGCTTTCTGTCGCGGTGGGATCTTTCCGGCGGTCCCTGGCGGTATCTTACAGCGGCGGCTGGGGGTTGTCCTTGGTTGTCCAGTGACAGTTCCTTACTGTTGTTCAGCGGGCTCTCGGCCGCCTTCAATTACGGCGTTCTCTCTATTTTCCCGGGTCCAGCCTGAGAGGAAGGAACCAGGACTTGCCCTCCGGGTTGGCCCTGAGGCCGCGCCTCTTCCATGCATCGGGAATGACGCGCGGTCGAGCGGCCTGGGGCTTGCTGAAGTCGTTGCCGCGATCAGTCGACCTGGCCACAGGGGCGATGGGCTCCTCGAATGGAGATCCGTTCGCCCGGCTGTCTCCGCGCGGCGTCTCCAGGGGAAGCCCGGCTCCTTTGCCGGCGTCATTCCGGCTGCTGCGGAAGTTTCCCTGGGTAGCCCCGGCCTGCCTTTTGGAGGGGGAGGGGGAGTTGGAGCGGCGGAAGATGGCCGGCTCGTCGCGGTTCGATTTAACCGGAGCCTTCGGCCCCGACGGGGGGAGCTCGAACTGTGATTTCAGGGGGTCTTGTTCAGAGTTCTCGTCAACCTTCTCGAGCGCCTGGTCGGTCAGGTTGGCGAGATCCTTGAAGTTCTCATCCGTGAGGATGTGGGCACGAAGAAAAATGTAGAGATTGGTGACGGAGCTGGAGTCGCCCTCGCTCCTGAACAGCTTGCCGAGGAAGGGGATGTCTCCAAGCAGGGGAATCTTATCGACGACCTTCGCCTTGTTCTCCCTGGTCAGTCCGCCGATCACATAGAGCCTGTCCCCGGCGATGGTGACAGAGGAGGTGATCGAGTTTGTTGTTTTGGGAGGGAGGGTGTTGCCGGTGGTTGCCGCGGCGAACTCAGAGACTTCCAGCCCGGCCTCGAGGAATACGGAATTTTCCGAGTTGATGGTGGGGAAGATGTCCAGGGTGATGCCGGCCTCCTCGCCCTGCTGCGATGTGGTGGTGGCGGTATTGACGGTCGATGAGTTCGTCACATAGCGGGTCTCTGTGATATTGATCGTACTCTGGACATTGTCATCGGCCAGGATGAAAGGAGTCGCCAGTACCTTCGAATCCGAATTGGCTTTCAGGAACTGCACGAGCATTGGGAATTTTCCCCTGTCCATGAGCGCCGCGACACCGCCAGCGGGGGGGTTGGTGAGGTCGAAGACCCGGTTGAAGTCCTCGGTATTGATTCCACTGAGTCCGAAGGACGATTCAAAAAGCAGCCGTGCGTCCCGATCGTCGGGATCGCCCGCCAGCAGCTCGATCGTATAGTTCAGTGAGCTTGACTGGGCGACCTGCACAAGCGCCGCCTCGAGAAATACCTGCCTGCGCTTGACGTCGATCTGTTCCAGGATGTTGAGGATCTCAGCGTATTCCTCCGGCTCCGCCTGGACGATCAGCGCGTTGGTTTCTTCGTGGGGGACGATGAGAGTTGGCAGCATCCCGGCTCCTCCGCCCTGGCCCGTCAGGCCGGTAGATGTGCGTCCGGTGGTTCCTCCGAGAGCGCCCCGGCTCTGGGTGGTGGCCCTGCCCTGGGTCCGGGTCCGGCTTCTTGCCGAGGTTCCGAGTCCCCTGGTTCCGCTGCGGGTTCCGCCTGTAGAGCCGATGATGTCGGAGATGACGGGGGCCACGTCGATGGCCTTGAGATAGCGCATACGGTAGATCTGGGTCTTGAGACGTCTCAGATCAAACCGCGTGTCAAGCTCGCGCACCAGCATGTTGATGTCTTCGAGATCTTCCATCGTATAGGTTGTGATGATGATCTTCTGGGTGCGGGGGTCTGCGATGAGGCTCGTTTCGAAATCAGTTGTTCCACCGCGGTTGATGCTGGAGACGCTCCTGCTGGCGCTCGTGCTGCTGGTACGGACGGGTGCCTTGGCTGCGCCGCTGCTGCTGCGCGAGGCCCGGCTCTGCTGCAGGAAGCTCTCGATGATCGAGACGAGTTCCTGGGCATCGGCCTCCTTGGCCTCGATGATGTGTACGATCCGCTCAGGGTTCTTCTGCTCGACATCGATGATTTTGAGGAGCTTGACGATGTAGTCGAGCAGCCCGAATTTCGCCGTAACGATGATCGTCTGAGTCCCCTTGACCTCTGCGACGCTCAGCCCCGAGCCCCGCGAGGAACCCTTGGCCTGGGTGCCGGTGGCCAGCGTGTTGAGTGAAAGGATCGCGTCAGCGGGGGCTACGTGGTCAAGCTGGAAGACCATCGTCGCCAGCTCGTCGGGATAGAGGCCGAGGTCGCCCTTGTCCAACTGCTCGTCCATCTTCACGGCGCCGCTCTGTCCGACCTTGATGACGGGGTTTTCTTTGACTCCGCCCTGCGACTGGGCGCTCGCGGTTGATTTGACGATCAGGATCTCCTTCGCCTCGGCATCATCGCCTTCGGGCTTGGCCAGCTTCCGGCGATGAATCTGGAATCCGTTGGCGTCGAGGATCGCCTTGACGATCTCGAAGTCGCCCCGGTAGATCGGAGCGGTGATGGTGATGGTTTGACCCTGGCGGGCGGTCGCTCCAGCGGGGCCGCCGCTGAGAATGACCGTGAGCCCGGTGTAATCAGCCAGGAAGCGCAGGAAGTCCTCGACCGGAATCGGGCCTTC
The DNA here is from genome assembly GCA_965659285.1 of Planctomycetota bacterium. Lineage (GTDB taxonomy): Bacteria > Planctomycetota > UBA8108 > UBA8108 > UBA8108 > UBA8108. Next base: position 28,496 of record CBFHWB010000020.1, read on the forward strand.
CTGGATATCGACGGGTTGCCCGAGATAGTTCTTGTTGGGCTTATATTCCTTCTCGGCGGCTTCACCTTCCTCGGCGGCGAGGGCTCCGCCTTCCGCTTCAGCCGCTTCTCCTTCTCCTTCGCCGGCGGGTTTTTCCTGCCCGGCTCCAGCTTCTGCCGCAGGGAGCGCCTTGATGGCGGGGGCTTTGATCACGGGAGCCTCGCCTTCTTCAGCCGGCTCATCCTGTGGCTTCTCGGCGGAGGGTTTATCTGCGGCCGGAGCTTTTTCTTCTACCTGGCCGGCGGCGGGAGCCTTCGGGGCCGCGGGAACCGCGGGCGCTTTTTCGGCCGGAGCTTTTTCAACGGCGGCCTTTTCAGCCGGAGCCTTTTCGGCGGGAGCCTTTTCCAGAGCTTTTTCCTGCGGATTGGCTTCGGCCTGGGCTAGAAGAAGTCCACCGCGCCGCAGCACGGTCTTCTCGCCTTCGGGGCCCCTGGCGATGCGCTTTCCTCTAAGATCCTGGAAGCGACCGCTCTGCGCATACAGAGTGGAACTACCAATACAGAGAAAAAGCGTAGTTAAAAACAGATAGTTCAGTTGCCTGGCTTTCATAATTTCAGTGAATCCAGAGTAGTTTATTGCGAGTCAGGGTATATGAGGAAGAAGAGGAAGATCCTTAATAAAAAGCAAGGGCCGTGCCAAGCCTCCAAAACCCCTGGACATATGTCCTAAGTTATTTCAAATAAATAGTTTAAAACTATTTCTCCGTAGCGGGAAAAGTGGCTTTATCGTGTAATTCCAAACCCAAAGTGTTTTGTAATCGAACACTATACACCCGGGATCGAGATGATCTCAGGTGTACTTTCATCGGATTAAGTGTGGGTGGGTCTTTAAGTTAAGCGGGGAAAGTTTGGACCCCAATCCGGAGGATTTCCCTAAGTTGAGTAAATACAGGGGCCGGATAGGAGTTAACGGACCTTCCTGGGAGGCTTGTCGAGCTTTATCAGGAGGTCCTCGACCCTGGCGGAGTCTTTCTTGTTGGCCCGGTAGAGGAGATGGTTGCCCCAGGGAGCTACGGTCAGGTGAATTCTACCGCTATCCTCTTCGGGGAATTCCCTGAGGAAGGCTTCTTTCAGCTTTTCCGCTCTCAGATGGCGAGCCTTGTAGGTATTGAGGTGCTGGCGAGAGGTTTGCGCCTCGTTGATGGACCTTTCAGCTTCCTTGATGACTTCCTGGAGCCAGTCTTTGCGTGGAGCCCAGAGGAAGATCTTGCCCGTCCTGGCGTTGGCGAGGGTAACGATTCTGGACGAGCCGGAATTGAGTTTCGCATTCAGCTTCGCGGCGGAATTCTGAACTGTTATCCAGACATGATCGAATTCCCGGAGGCCGACTTGCAAGATCTCGTGAAAACGGAGGTTTTCCGGTGTCCAGTCCTTCTGTTTTGAAGCGACCAGGAGCTTGCCGTGTCTCGGGTGGTCCCAGACGTGGAGATAGAACGACTGAGAGGCCAGCAACACGATCAGCTCGTCGAGCGTTACCGGCCTATGCCCCAGCTGCCGTGAGATCGTGATCTTTTCATCATTCAGTCTGCGTTGCTCAACCTTGACCGGGAGGCCGCGCAGCCTGCCGGCAAGCCGGAGGATTCCGGGGGCTCGGTAGGAGCCGGGCGCGGGGAGCACGATGGTTTGCGCGGGTTGCTCTGCCGGCTCTTTCGGGTCTTTGTCTGTTCCGGCGGCCAGCGTTGGCGGGTATGCCGATAAGGCCAGCACGAGCAGGCAAGAACGAAGGGAGCGTCGGGCTTCAGGCGTCATAATTTTTCAGCTTGGAGTAGAGCGTACAGCGTTCGATCCCGAGCAGTTCGGCAGCCTTCTTCTTATTGCCTTCGGTATATTCCAGAACCCTGAGTACATGCTGGCGCTCAAGAGCCTGGAGGCTCATCGGCTCCCAATCAGCGGCATGGGACAGGCCCGCGTTCTCAGGCAGAACGAGGTCATCGGGACGGATCTCCTTGCCTTCGCCGAGGACGAGGGCGCTCTCAATCACATTCCTGAGCTGGCGGACGTTGCCGGGCCAACTGTAGCTCAGGAGTTTTTTCTCGGCTTTCTTTGTCATTTTCTTGGGCCGGCCTCCCGCGGGATTGTTGGCGATGAAGAAATCCACCAGGGGAAGAATGTCGGCTGTTCTTTGCCGCAGGGGAGGAATCAGCACGTTGAGGACGTTCAGCCGGTAGAAGAGATCTTCTCTGAAATCCTTCGCCTCGACAGCCTCCTGGAGGTTCCGGTTTGTCGCGGCGATGATCCTGACCTCTACCTCGATGGAAGAGGTGCCGCCAACCCTCTCGAAGCAGCGTTCCTCGAGCAGGCGCAGGAGCTTCGCCTGGCAGCTCAGTGTGAGTTCCCCGACCTCGTCGAGAAACACCGTGCCGCCATCAGCCAGCTCAAAGCGTCCTTTCTTACGGGCTATTGCCCCGGTAAAGGCTCCCTTTTCATGACCAAAAAGCTCGCTCTCAACCAGGTTTTCAGGCAGGGCGGCACAGTTGAGGGCGATGAAGGGAGCGTTGCGCCGCTGGCTGCCATAGTGCAGGGCGGAGGCGACCAGCTCTTTGCCGGTTCCCGTTTCACCCTGGACCAGGACAGTCATAGGTGTCGGCGCCGCTCGCTGGATGAAATCGAGAACTTCCTGGAGCTCCTCCGATTCACCGATGATTTTCCGGTCATCGGAGATCGATCGCAGCAGGTTGCGGTTGGCCTCCAGCAGGAGTTCCTGCTCGGCGATGCGCTCAAGGTTGATGCCAAGGGGAGCGACTGCTCCGGCGAGAAGTTCCGCCGCCATGTCGTCAAAGGCTCCCGCGGTCTCGGCGCGTTCCAGGTAGACCACGCCGGCGATTCCTTTGGAGCCGGATGTCCTGGCTGAGAGGATGAAAGCTGGAAGCTCGCTGGTCTCTGTCCTGGACAGAAGGGTCTTCCCCTCCTCCGCCGTGCGTTCGACGATTTCCATGTCCGCCCGCGGCGAGCCCTTCTCGCCGGGTGTCACGGCTCCGCTGGCCCGGGCGACCCAGCGCCTCCCGGCTTTCTCCAGGAGCATCCCGCGCTCGGCTCCGGTCTCGCCGGCGATCCAGGAGAAGAACTCATCGAAGAGCTCCTGGACTGAGCCGCTCGCGCCCAGGGAGGCCGAGAGCTTCAGCAGGTTTTCTTCGGGCGGGGCGTCGATCTCCTTGAGGATGGTCGAGGAGAAGGCCGTTCCCTCTACCTCCGGCGAATCATCTTCGAAGCGAAGCTCGGTGTCTCCCACCAGGAGCAGGTCGCCGTTACTCAGACGGCAGGTCTCGACTGGATCATTGTTCAGGTAGGTTCTGTTGCGGCTGCCGAGATCGATAAGCCTCGAACCGGACAGCCTGGTTTCGATCTTGCAGTGCTCCCTGGAGATGGCCCTGTCGTTGAGCGGTATGTCTACCCCGGGATCCCGGCCGATGATGGTCTCCCTGGCGGAGTCGTTGTTCAGGAGCTCGAGCTTGTATTCGGCTCCGAGGTCAGGGCCGTCGATAACGATCAATCTTGCCATGGCACCTCCTCCAGGCGCGATCCTGTCAGCGTTCCGGACAGCAGCAGCTTGCTGAAATCAATCGAGCAGGGCTTCCTGTAAAACGAGGTCCTGAGGACAACGGCTCCTCCGGCCCAGTCCCCGCCGGGCAGGCTGCAGTCCTGGGAATAGAGGATCTCGTTCGCGTTCAGTTCGACGACCTTGATCTTGAGCCAGGTGCTGCCGTCGCTCGGGATCATCTCGAGAAACACCTTGTAGGCGGCATCCCTGGAGTTCAGCGGAGGAATGGCCGGCAGCGGCAAATGGGGTAATACCGCGTCTCCATGCCTGAGAGCCTCAAGCGGCGCAGAGGTTTTTCTCGATGGGCTCAGCCTCAGGGTCAGGCTCCGCCTCCTGTTGTCGAGCGGGTCGACGATCGAGATCGCGATGTCGGCTCTCCCCTCCGGGCGATCGAAGCTCAACTGCACCTCGTCGAGCCGGCTGAAGGGGTAGGAGAAGGCCAACGGCTCACGATAGTTCTCCAGCCGCAGCTTGCCGGTGTCCTTTCGCAGGGTAGGCGGCTTGTCACCCGATGACGATGGCTTGAGGATGAACACGTCCCTCAGCGCCTGAGGCTTGTCGACCGGTACAGCGGAAAAATCCAGGTCGAGCGTCGACCCTCCTGTTGGCCGCGGCAGGCACCAGCTTCCAAGGCGGTCTTCGATGGAGTGCACCATTCCCGTTCGGTAGCGACGCAGCGCGTAGGATGTGGTCGTCGCGGTCAGCACGAGCAGAGCGAGAAACCCGGCCGCGAAGCCCAGCCAGCGCAGCGCGCCGCGCGAGCTCTTTCGGTTGAACCGGCCTGTCCCCGTTCCTGTGGCGGTGTGCACCGGCTGCTTGCCGGTTTCCAGCAGTTGCAGATCCTCTACCAACTGGCCGTAGCTGTCGTAGCGGTCGGCAACATTTCGAGCCATCATCCGGCCGATGACATCGCTCAGACTCTCGGGCAGGTCAGGGCAAAGCGCCCGTGGGTCATCGGGGTTATCCTGCACGTGGGCGACAATGATCGAGACCTGTGATTTGCCTTCAAAGGGAGGCTGACCGGTTACCATATGGTAGAAGGTGGCTCCCAGGGCGTAGATGTCGGAGCGATGATCGACAGGCTTTCCGCGCCCCTGTTCAGGTGAGATGTAGTGAGGGGTACCGAGGACGATACCCTCCTCGGTCAAGGTGTTGTCCTTGGAGACCTCTTTCGACAGCCCGAAGTCGACAATCTTGACTGTACCATCGGGACGGGCGAGGAGGTTGGAGGGCTTGATGTCACGATGGATCAGTCCTCCATCGAGGGCCGCCTGGAGTCCCTGGGCCATCTGGCGGACAAAACGGATGGAGTCCTCGACGGGAATTCTTCCATCCTCGGCGAGGATTTCCTGTATCGAGCGGCCCTCGACAAATTCCATGACGATATAGAGAGAGCCATCTTCAGCCGTGTCGATGGAGAAGATCTGGGCGATCGAGGGATGGGAGAGGCTTGCCAGGCTGCGGGCTTCGCGGCGAAAGCGGGCCTGGTAGTGTTCATCCTGGCCGTACTTATCGTGGAGAACCTTGACCGCCACCTGGCGCCCGAGTTTCTTGTCCTTGCAGCGGTAGACCTTGCCCATCCCCCCCTTACCGATGCGGGCCTCCACCTCGTAGGGGCCGACGGTTTTTCTCAATACCCTGGAGGTACGGGTTTCCTGTTCATCGGTTTGCCCGCCCTGCTTAGCCTGCTCAGAGAGAGAAGCTGTGCTTGAGCGTGTTTTTTTTGGGGGGAGGGTCTCATCCATAACTTTTTAATATAAAAGACCTTATGGAATCATTTCACAGGAATAGTGGTTGAATATCAAACACTATATAAAGTGTAACTTTTTATGCCCATCCTTCGTAAGAAAAACTCGCCTGGAGCCAGGTATTTTTAACCGGGTTATCCCGGCTCCCATTTGGCTTTCCGTGATTGCTGTTACAATCATTTCATGAGCGAGCCTGCCCTTATTTCCGCTATCGTACCGACGTTGAATGAAGAGGCCTGCATCGAGTCCTGCCTGCAGCGATTGAGGCTTGCCGGGGTCGATGAGTTGATCGTGGTGGATGGCGGCAGTGACGACAGAACCCTTGAGTTGGCTCGGAGCGAAGCCGACAGGGTGCTGGTTGAGCCCGGCGGCGTCTTTCAGCAGATGAACCGTGGCGCCCGCGAGGCCGGAGGCGGGATTCTTATTTTTCAGTACGCCGATGGCAGCCTGGGTGAAGGAGCCTGCTGTGAGATTCGCCGGACGCTGGAAGATCCCGCGATCGCCGGAGGGGCTTTCCGGCTGCGTCTCGACCGTCCCGGTCTCTTCTATGGCGCGGTCTCCCTTTGCTCCGATTGGCGTAATCGTCTTGGTTTCGGCCCCTTTGGAGACCAGTCTATTTTTGTTCGTGCCGAGGTCTTCAGGAGGGAAGGGGGATTTCCGCAGGATGGGATCCTGCCGGATCACGAACTGGTGAGGACGCTTTATCGCAGCGGGGGCTTCAAGCTGCTGCGGGAACCGGTCCTGGTGTCGGCTCGGCGATGGGAGCGTTGCGGGAAATGGAGTACTCTTCTGCGGCACTGGTGGTACAGCGCCCTCTACCTTGGCGGACTGCGTCGAAGCCGCCAAGCCGTGACCCGCGGGACGGAGATCCTCCGCAAGGTCCGCTAGCCTTCTGCCGGCGGGGACTCAGCCCCGTTTATTTTTGCGCAGGAGACCGTAGACGATGCTGTCCTTGAGGGCCGCCCAGGATGCCTCGATGAGATTCTCACTCGCTCCGACCGTGCTCCACGAGGTCTCGTCTTCTCGATCGGCGGCCTCGATCGTGACGCATACCTTCGCCTCGGCTCCGCCGCCGGCGTCGATGACTCGCACCTTGTAGTCCTCGAGGATGATCGTATCAACCTCGGGATAGAAGCGCTGGATCGCTTTGCGCAGAGCCTCGTCGAGGGCGTCGATGGGGCCGACTCCCTCGCCCACAGCCAGGAACTCCTGGTCCTTGACCTTGATCTTGACGGTGGCCTCGTTGAAG